>CAZOJZ010000056.1:0-27819 GCA_964580205.1 uncultured Roseivirgaceae bacterium | reverse complement strand
CCAATTAATCCCCACCAGGGCAGCTTATGATCTACTCCTAAACTCATCTTAAAAATTTGTGGGAATTTGAAATCATCCGCAAATAAGTCCACATCACCTTGAGGGCTGACCTTATTTGATGGTTGCTTGGTAAGATCGGGTTCAAAGGGAATCCCTAATGATCCGTCTCCACTGGGGGGAGCAAATCCAGCGCCATCAAATCCCACAGTAAATCCACTGGTAAGACCATTCCTTAGATAAATACCTCCAGGCCATACGTAGGGGATCCGGCTGGTAAATATCCCCAAACCACCACGAATTTGAGTGCTTTTATTTCCACTTACATCCCAGTTGAAGCCAAGGCGGGGACTCCAATGAAGCTGGGTACTTGGCACCTGACCAGCGGTAGCTCCCTGAAGATCATATCCTGCATCTTCAAATATACTGGTATCAAACTGAGTGTTGTCTATGCCATCTGTAAGGAAAATTGGGATGTCCACACGTATACCCCCAGTCAATTTCAAGTTATCATTTACCTGGAACTCATCCTGTACGTAGAAGCCCAATTGTAGCGTGTTAAAATCCGCAGCTACAGAAATTGCATCATCTCCTTGGTTCTCATCAAATTGTTCGTGTCCATACAAGAAGAGGTAAGCCTCTGGAATGGCTTGTAAGAACTTATCCGTAGAGCTAAAGGAGTATTGTGGTGGATGAAATGGCAAGAACAGGTTGAAAATATTGAAATATTCATTGTGGGTGCCAAAGGTTAAGGTATGTCTTCCTCTGTATAAATTGAAATTATTGGTTAGGGTAATTACATCCTGATTCACCACGTTTGCATGAGAAAAAGGTTCTCCCCCCAGAACGATAGATGCTCCGTTTGCCCCATCATCAATGGAAATACTGGGGAATGGCTGTCCGGTAACTTCACGATCATCTCTCACAGTAGTAACACCCAGTAGTAAGCTGTTAGAAGAGTTAGCAAAGTTGCTTTTCAATTCAATTGAACCTGAATTTGCTATTGAAGGGAAAGTTTGTCCACTATTAGAAAAATTCGCCTCGGTATTGGTTGACCTGTCTGGGCCAACCTGTAAGGCCTTTGTATATCGATACCTCACCGCCAATTTGTGCTTTTGGCTGATATTCCAGTCCAGGTTCAACATAAATTTCTCACCCTCAAGCTTGTTGCTGGTTTGTCGCCATTCTCCAGGTTCATATCCATAATTATTGCTTACAAAATCGCCAATTTGGTCAAAAGTAGCGGCATCGGCGTCTCCCAGGTAATCGTTAAGGGAAAACGGTTGCGGGGTTTCATCCCTTTGTATTTCGGCTAAAGCAAAAAAGAATAATTTGTCTTTGATAATTGGACCTCCGAGCCGAAATCCATAGGTCTTATTACTGAAATCGGCCAATTTAGTTGGCTCTACGTTGGGATCATCGGTAGGTGTCTTTCCTGCCAGGTCCTCATTACCGACCAGATACCAAACCGATCCTTCAAACTCGTTTGAACCTGTCCGGGTTACGGCACTAATACCTGCTCCTGCCAGTCCCCCTTGACGCACATCATAAGGTGCCAACACCACCTGGAACTGCTCTATGGCATCAATACTAATAGGCGATATTCCTGTTTGGCCGCCATTGGTTCCGTTACTGGCTAGCCCAAAGTAATCATTGGTAGCAGCTCCATCAATAAAAACTGAATTGTATCGATTATTGAGACCTCCAAATGAAATGGCACCATCTATGCCCACACTGGTATTAGCCAGTGGAGTTAGACGGGTAAAGTCATTCAAATCCCTACTTACTGTGGGTAGCTGCTGGATGGTGTAATCATTTACCACGGTTTCAGAAGCCGATCGGTTTCCATCAAATATGTCTCCGGTGGTAGCAATGATTTCCACCGCCTCCAATTGAGTAACGTCTACACTCAGATCTGTGTCTAGTCGAAAGGTTTGGCCAAGATCCAGGTAAATTCCCGCTTGGGTAAATGACTCAAAACCCACAAAACTGATGGTAAGGGTGTATGGCCCGCCGACATTCATATTGTTGAGTCGATAGTTACCGGTAGCATCAGTCACATTACCGAATTGTGCATTGGTAGGCTGGTGAACAGCTATCACCGTTGCTCCTGGAATCCCCTCTCCATTTGAGTCGGTAATAGTTCCGTTCATGCTTGAGGTGGTGGATCCCTGACCCCATAGTACAGGGGTACTGGATATAATCAAAGCACCAAGCAGCAAAGTCTTAAGTAAAATTCTAATCATAGTATTTTAGGTTAGTGATCAAATAGCATGACTGTAGTATATATTACATTCTTACAAGTAATATGAGATTCTTATAATAAAAGTTCATTTTTGGTCAAGTTGTCGAGTAAATTAACTAATTAAATTTTAGCTAACAAAAAGCGCCCAATGATAAAACCGACCGAGGTCGGAATCATTACCATTTGATAAATATGTTTACTTTTCATGCTACCTGATCTTAAATAATGCCATCATTCCACATACCGAGCGCTATTAATTTTATTTGTCTTGGGTTCCTTTTAAGTAGTACCTTGTGGTCCCAGGACCTCCAATATTATCTTCCACAGGATATTGAGTATGATTCTAAAATCCCTACCCCTGCTTCAGTAATAGGGCATTCTGTGGGAGAGTGGCACGTGAGCCACGACAAATTGGTGCGTTATATGGAGGCAGTAACAGCATCTTCAGACAGGGTCATTAGAGAAACTTACGGTTACACCTATGAGGGTCGGTCGCTGATGTTGTTGACCTTTACCAGTCCTGAGAACCACCAAAATCTTGAATTGATCAGAAAACAACATTTACAATTATCAGAACCCTCTGAAAGTGCAAGATTAGATATCGCCAATATGCCTGTGGTGGTCTGGATGGGTTACAGCGTACACGGTAATGAAGCCAGTGGCACCAATGCTTCTTTGCTAGCCGCATATTACTTAGCTGCTGCACAGGGGCCGGCAATTGAGGAATTACTAGAGAATGCTATAATACTCATTGATCCCAGCATTAACCCTGATGGTATGAATCGTTTCGCCAGTTGGGTTAACAGTCATCGCAGTAAGAATCTGGATGGGAATCCCAGCAGCCTGGAGCACAATGAATCCTGGCCCAAGGGCAGAACCAATCACTACTGGTTCGACCTTAACCGAGACTGGTTGCCATTGCAACACCCCGAATCAAAGGGCCGTGTTGAGAAATTTCATTACTGGAAACCGAATATTTTAACTGATCACCATGAAATGGGGGCTCATCGTACCTTTTTCTTCCAACCAGGTGTCCCCTCCAGAAATCATCCGCTTACTCCCGACAACACCTATAAATTGACCTCCTTAATTGCTGCATACCATGCGAAAGCCTTGGACCAGATCGGGTCACTCTACTATTCACAGGAGAGTTATGACGATTTTTATTATGGTAAAGGCTCTACTTACCCGGACATAAACGGATCAGTTGGAATACTTTTCGAACAGGCGAGTGCCAGAGGACATCTACAGGATACCGATAATGGAGCGCTTACTTTCCCGTTTGCCATTAAAAATCAGTTTACTACCACATTATCTACTATGCAAGCCGCGAAGGACCTACGGGCCGAACTTTTTGAACACCAAAGGAACTTCTATTCCAGCGCTATTGATGAGTCCAATAAAGACCACCTTAGGGCCTATATCTTCCAATCCAGAGATCATGGGAGGATGTATCATTTTTTGGACATGGTCAAGAGACATCAAATTGATGTCTATCATGTTAGTCAGGACCTAAATATTGGCGGAACAGAGTTTAGCGCCCAGCATAGTTATATTGTCCCACTTAGACAACCACAATACCGGTTGATCAAAGCCATGTTCGAGCAAAGGACCGAATTCCAGGACAGCTTATTTTACGATGTTTCGGCCTGGACCTTACCTCTTGCTTATAACTTGGATTTCAGCCAATTGGATGGGCGTAATTTTCAGCAGTCATTGTTGGGTGAACCTGTTGAGGAGCTAAATTTTCCGAAAGGACAGGTCGTCGGAGGTAAAAGCCTCTATGCCTATGTTTTTGAATGCCGGGAATACTACTCATACCGGGCCATGAATCATCTACTCACTCAAAAGTTGAAAGTAAAAGTTGCCACCGAAAACATGATTCTGGAATCTGGGGTAGTCATACCGCCCGGCAGTGTTATTATTCCGGTTGCTCAACAGGAACTGGATCCTGAAAATATATATCAACTAATGCAGGTTATTGCTGAAAATGATGGTGTAACCGTAAGATCGTTATCTACAGGTTTTAGCAGCATAGGAAAATCCTGGGGAAGCCCTACCGTAAAACCCCTAATACAGCCAAAAGTAGTAGTGCTCGCCGATGATGACATCAATGGATATGAGGTGGGTGAAGTGTGGCATTTACTTGATCAGAGATTTGATGTAAAAATGACCATGGTATCACAAAGAAAATTTGCGGGTCTGGATCTAAATAAATTTAATACCTTGATTATGGTAAGTGGTCAATATCGTTACTTAAGCAATCCGGCGAAAGACAAAATTAAACAGTGGATAGAAAATGGAGGCCAGGTGATTTGCTGGAAAACAGGGGCAAAATGGCTTACCGATGTCAAAATTAGCAACTTACTTTTTGAGAAGAATGAACCAGATACTATATCTCAATTACCATACGGAGAAAGGAATAGGTACACAGGTGCCCGAAAAATAGGCGGCGCCATATTCAAAGTTAAATTGGACCTTACCCACCCCCTGACTTATGGAATGGAGCAATCTACCATGCCAATATTTAGAAACTCTGAATTGATTATGAAACGCTCCAAAAACCCCTTTACTAACCCCATAATGTATACCTCAGATCCTTTAATGTCAGGGTATATCCATGCTAAAAAATTGGAAGAATTGAAGAATACACCCGTGGTTGGAATATCTCATGTTGGGAAAGGGCGAATCGTGGCATTTGCCGACAATCCTAACTTTAGGGCATTTTGGTTGGGAACCAACAAACTTTTTTTGAACGCGTTGTTCTTTGGTTCTACCATTGAAGCCAAAGCATTGAAATAGTATTTTGGAAGGTTCGGAAAATTGTTTTCCTTTGTGCCATGAGTATAAATCACCTACTTTTCCCCCAAGACAAGAACTATATACTTAAGGAGGCACAAGCCGACACTCAAAAAGTACTACTTACTAAGCTGGCCGCTGTTGTTAAGCACACTTATCTTACTCGCTTCAATCCGTTGGATCTTGAGGACGATACCATTAAAGTCATCAAGAAATGTAAGAAATTTTCTATCGGGCATTTGGAAAGTTTTTATTGGGAGCTAGCAGGGATTTATAGATATAAGGTGGGTAATAATCAATTGGAATTCATCTTCTCAGGGAAAAGTCATTACCATAAGTATCTGGATGACTGGACGGAAGCCTTTGAAATTTGGATGGAAGATTTCTGTAACTCCCAATATTTCATCAGGACAGTGCTGGAGATGACTATATTAAAACCCGAGCACCACGTTACGCTATTAGCCAAAGACCGGTTAAAGGTTTACCTCATCCAGTACTTTAATCTTAAAGTTTACAAGTACCGCGGAATAATCCCCATTCAAGCGGCTTAATTCGAAGGCGGTAATATTTCCCGAAGAAGAAGAAATGCTATCTAAATTGATCCTTGGGACTCTTTAATTATTTTTTAAATGCAATTCCGAAAAATGGGACTACTCACTGTTAAATTGACAGTCAGAAATCAAAAAAGGAAAGGACCATGAAAAGCTTAAAAAACCGAGTTCAATTAATTGGCAGGGTTGGCAAAGACCCTGAATTCAGGCTGCTGGACAGCGGAAAAAATGTAGTCAATTTTTCAATGGCTACCAGTGATAGTTATAAGAATGCTTCCGGCGAAAAAACTATAGATACCCAGTGGCATCAGATCGTTGCCTGGGGTGGTCTGGCGGAAATCGCCGATAAATATTTGAAAAAAGGCAGTGAAGTTGCCATACAGGGTAAACTAATCCATCGAAATTACGAAGCGCCGGATGGTAAGAAACGCTATGTTTCAGAGATCATAGCAGAGGAAATCCTGCTCTTGGGTAAACCAGCGGCACAAGAAGTAAAGACGGCGTAGAGTTATTTAGGGACTGAGGGACTGAGGGACTGAGGGATTGAGGGATTGAGGGACTGAGGGATTGAGGGATTGAGGGACCGAGGGATTGAGGGACCGAGGGATTGAGGGACCGAGGGATTGAGGGATTGAGGGACTGAAGGATTGAGTGGGTGCATGGAATCAAAGTCAATCACTCAGCCCCTAACAATTTATCCTTCAGTCAATCAGTCCTTCTATCCTTCGTTTAAATAATTGAATCTTGCCCCTGCCGTCCTGTCCTTCATTAGAAATAATCAGATCGCCACCGGTGGTAAAACAAATGCCTTCAGGTTGACGGAAGACTCTCGGGGACAAGGGTACCAAATGTTTTGTGTGACCTTCTGGGTTTAATACTATAAGTAACTTGCCAACAGTGGCAACAATATATATATCCCTGGTTACCGGATGTACCGCGATACCTGAGGGCATAAATGCTTTTTTTCTCTTAGTCAGATTCATCGGGGTTGTTTGCTGATCATTCCAGGATTCCAATTGTTTTGAGGTTATTAGGAAAACGGGATCCGGATTAAATCCTTGGGTAAGATGATAGCCATAAACAGCTTTTCCCTCCACGGATTTACCATCCAGGCCTGCCTTGCCTTTACAGGCAATTAAAAGTTGATTTTTTTCAGGGTGATATGCCAGTCCTTCGGCATTGTTAGCTCCTTTAAGAGGTGTATTCAAGGTGATGGTTGTGTGATCCCTAAATGAGAATCGGTAGATCTTACCATTGCTTTTTAGAACATAAGCCATGTCTCCAATAATCTCAATCCCTTCAAAATCACCACTTTTGCCAAATCTGAATCGTTCTATAATCTTGCGCTCTGTTAGACTATACAAAAATATAGCACCCGTTTCATCCTGTACACAGGCCACTACTGTATCGTTCATCATGGCAAGGCCCGAGATTTCTGTCAATGCCTCCGGTAAAATAAATGTCTCAGATGGTTGTAGGAGATTATATCCGGTGATTTTAGCAAACTCTTTAGTAAATGGCTGGAAGTGATCATTGTAGTCTGACTCACTGAACCGACAAGCAGCTAGATTAAAGATGATGCAAAATGCCCAAAAGTGAACTCCGCCAATTCGTGCCTTCATGATTTATCGAGAGACGTAAACAGTCAGTTTTATTTAATTTTCTTATATTTATAAGAGAAAATCAACGTTGTGTACATGGTTTTTAGAACCAATTTGCGATTAAGATAATACGAAATATGAAAGAGAATCACAAACACAACGATTCCCCCTCAGAGTCTCCGTTATTAGATCAAACGAGAAAGTTTGTAGTTGAGTTGATGACAAATAAATTGCCTGAGCAATACGTTTATCACAATCTGCAACATACATTGGATGTAGTATCCGCAGCGGAAGAAATAGCCATTCATTCCAATTTAGAAACAGAACAAATCGAAGTAGTTATGGCGGCAGCATATCTACATGATATAGGCTACATCAAGAACAATGAACAACATGAAGACCACAGTATTACACTTTCAAGGGAATTCTTGGACCAACTAGGGGCCAACAAAAAGTATATCGAGGATGTTATAGGTTGTATTGAGGCTACCAAATTACCTCAAAATCCAAAGAATCTGCCACAACAGGTACTTTGCGATGCAGACTTGTATCATTTAAGTAGTGGGCATTATTTTGAGAAGGCAGAACTGCTTCGTGCAGAGTTTAGTACTATTGAAAAAGAGGATATTTCGGAATCAGAGTGGCTTGATATGAGCACCGTTTTCATCGACAACCACCAATACTTCACCGAATATGGTAAGCTTATACTTGGTCCTAGAAAAGCAAAAATTCTTAAAAAGATAAAAAAAAGACTTAAAGTCCTAAACGGCGACCCCACATACACCGAAAAACTTGAAAAGGAATTAGCAAAACTAAGAGAACGAGAACTTAAAAAACCAACCCGGGGTATTGAAACTATGTATCGTATCACTTCCCGAAATCACATGACATTGAGTGGAATGGCTGATACCAAGGCCAATATAATGATCTCCATCAATTCCATCATGCTCTCAATTTTAGTAAGTGTACTAATACGCAAGTTTGAAGAGTATCCAAATTTGATAGTACCAACTTTAATCATTGTGGTAGTTTGCCTGACGGCTATTGTTTTTTCCATATTAGCCACCAGACCAAATATCACATCGGGGAAATTTACCAGAACCGACATCAAAAAAAAGCGTACCAATTTACTGTTCTTTGGCAATTTCCACAGAATGAAGCTTACCGACTACATGTGGGGAATGAGGGAAATGCTTAAAGATGGTGATTATCTATACGGTAGTCTTACCAAGGACATTTATTTTTTAGGTGTGGTTTTAGGTAAAAAATATCGCTTTCTCCGCATTTCCTATACCATATTTATGTATGGCTTTGTTATAGCAATTCTAAGCTTTTTGCTAGCCGTTGCCTTCCCCAATTTTATGACTCCATCGATATTCTTACCTTAATCCTCTGAAGGCAGCCCGCAAAGATCCGTACCAAGGGAATACAATCAGTGCTACTCCCGATTGGTATAAATCATTTCATTTAATCTGTTTCAACGATTTTTGGTCCAATTTGCAGTTAATCCATTCGCTGTCAAACTTTGTTCCCAGGCTTTTGTAAAATTCAATTGCTGAGGTGTTCCAGTCCAGTACTTGCCAGTACATTCCAGTACAGGCCTCCTTTTGGGCAAATTTAGCTGTTTCCCATAACAACTTTTTCCCAACGCTCTTTCCTCGGTAAGATTTTGTAACCACCAGATCTTCAAGGTAAAGTCCTTTGCCCTTCCAGGTTGAGTATCTATAATAAAATAAAGACAACCCAATGACCTGATTATTATGAACAGCCACCAGGAATTCGAAACCCGGTGCAGGACCAAACCCATCTGCCAATAATTGATCTTCGGTTACTTCCACACTTTCCAGGGCACCTTCGAACTCCGCTAGTTCCTTAATCAGACTTAGGACATCGGGAATGTCCGATTCAACCCCTTTTCTTATTTCGATATCGGTCATTATATACTATTGTCATTTCAAACATGACACGACACTAGGGCCAGGTCCAACCTATAGAAAGTCTTAATGTGTAATGTCATCAAATCCCGTATATGGAACTAACACTTCAGGAATACGGATCCCTTCCTGGTATTGGAAGTTTTCCAAAATAGCCGCTAGTATTCGTGGTATGGCCAAAGCACTTCCATTCAAAGTGTGCAGTAAAAAGTTCTTTTTACCCTTACCCCTGCACCTAAGCTTTAATCGATTGGTTTGGTAGGTTTCAAAATTACTGACAGAGCTTACCTCCAACCATTTATCCTGGCCGGCTGCATACACTTCAAAATCAAAAGTCTGTGCTGAAGTAAATCCGAGATCACCTCCACATAAGTTTACTATTCGATAAGGGAGCTTCAATTGTTGTAGTAATAAACCGACGTGCTTGCACATTTCATCAAGGGCCTGATAAGAATAGTCAGGATGATTAACCTGAACGATCTCCACTTTGTCAAATTGGTGCAATCTGTTGAGCCCGCGTACATCAGCACCCCAGCTTCCGGCCTCCCGTCTAAAGCAAGGGGTATATCCCACGTTCTTTACTGGTAAGTCAGAAGCTTCTAAAATTGTATCTCTGTAAATATTGGTGATGGGAACTTCAGCTGTTGGAATAAGATAGTAATTGAAATCTGAAATTGCATACATTTGCCCTTCCTTGTCAGGTAGTTGCCCCGTTGCCAGGCCAGATGTTTCGTTTACCATCACCGGTGGTTGTATTTCCTGGTATCCCGCTGCTTCTGCCTGATCCAGGCAGAAGTTTGCCAGAGCCCGGACAAGTTTAGCTCCCTTTCCTTTATAAATTGGGAAACCTGCGCCCGTCACTTTATTTCCAAGATCAAAATCAATTATATCGTATTTTTTTATGAGATCCCAATGCGGCACAGCACCTTCGTGCAGGGCAGGTAATTCACCCCACTCTTCCACTACTTCATTTTCCTTTACGGAACATCCCTCAGGTACATTTTTGTTTGGGATATTAGGTATATTATAAAGAGTCTCTTGCTGTTTATCCACCAAAGTGTTCAGCTTGTCCTGAAGCTCTTTAGCCTGGTTCTTCAATGCTGAAGTTTCCTCCTTAAATTGCCGGGCTTGCTCCTTCTTTCCAGCCTGGATCAACCTGCCAATCTCTTTGGATTTTGCATTGGCCTCAGCCAGCGTGCTATCCAATTTTGTCTGGGTTTCACGTCGATTCCTATCCAGATCCAATAACTCTGATAATAAGCTTTCAGCATTTGCAATGCCTCTTTTTATCAAGCCGCTCACTGAGCGATCAAAATGGTCCCTGATAGTTGCAATCTCAAGCATAATATTGATTTAAAAGATCACAAAATAAATGAATAAAATGGATAATAGATAATATTTAACCAGCTAACCCTTTGTCTATTGTAAAGAGATATTTAATTCAATGCTTGTTTATTTTGTGTCATTAGTATAATATTGCAATATCTTTGCATATCACTCAAGGCTGTTCAGCTCTTGAGGTCATATCTAGATTAATATTTCAATCTGATTAACTTATTCATAGCATTTAGAGCTTAAACTATCATTTTCTAACCCAATAGGATTAAATCCCTTTTTTATTTATGTACAATATTGATGAATTGAATGTGCGACTTCTTTCGGAGTTGAAAGAAATTGCCGACGAGTTAGGCGTAAAAAACTTTAAAAAATTAGCGAAAAAGGACCTTGTCTACAAGATCCTTGACCAGCAGGCCGTTATGCCTGAAAACGATCTTCCTGAAAAGAAACCTGCTGAAAACAAGCGTGAATCCAAGCCTCGCGCCCCAAAGATTCCCAAAAGGGAAAACGTCACAGGAAACCAGGATACAGCCCCCTCAGATGGTGAAATTTTAGATTCCTTTAATGTAAAAATGGAAGCATCATCTTTGGAAACTCCCTCTAAAACCGGTCAGAAATCTGCAGAGCGCGGCGGTCATAAAGATCATACGCCCAGGGAAAACCAGGACCAGGCACCAAGGGAAAATCGAAACCAGGGACACAGGGAAAAGAGAGACCATACACCGAGAGAGAAAAGAGAGCAAAAGCCCAAGAGAAACAGTATCAAAGATTTTGATGGCTTGATTGTAAACGAAGGAGTGCTGGAGATCATGCAGGACGGCTATGGGTTTCTACGCTCGTCTGATTACAACTATTTGAGTAGTCCGGATGATATCTACGTCAGCCCTTCCCAAATTAAACTTTTCGGGCTGAAGACCGGAGACTCCGTAAAGGGCCAGATTCGTCCACCAAAAGAAGGCGAAAAATATTTTGCACTTTTAAGAGTTGAAACCGTAAACGGGAAAACTACAGACGAAATCCGTGACCGGGTACCATTTGAGTATTTGACCCCGTTATTTCCTGACGAACGCCTGAAGCTCAGCACCAAAGCAGGGGAATATTCTACCCGCTTATTAGATATGTTCGCCCCCATTGGGAAAGGGCAACGTGGAATGATCGTCGCACAACCCAAAACTGGTAAAACGGTGCTGCTAAAGCAGATCGCCAACGCCATAGCTAAAAATCATCCGGAGGTCTATTTAATCATTCTTTTGATCGACGAACGACCGGAAGAAGTAACTGACATGGCCCGTAGTGTAAAAGCCGAGGTTGTTTCCTCTACTTTCGATGAACAAGCTGAACGTCATGTTAAAGTCGCTAATCTAATATTGGAAAAAGCCAAACGTATGGTTGAGTGCGGTCATGATGTGGTAATTCTGCTGGATTCCATTACCAGGCTGGCAAGAGCCTATAACACGGTTATTCCCTCTTCAGGAAAAATTCTTTCCGGTGGTGTAGATGCTAACGCATTACACAAGCCCAAACGATTTTTTGGAGCGGCCAGGAATGTTGAAAACGGAGGTTCACTAACCATTATTGCCACCGCCTTAATTGAAACAGGTTCCAAAATGGATGAAGTAATCTTTGAAGAGTTCAAAGGTACCGGAAATATGGAGCTCCTATTGGATCGTAAGCTGTCCAATAAGCGTGTTTACCCGGCAATTGATGTTCCCGGATCAGGTACACGCCGGGAAGACCTGTTATTAGACAAGGAAACATTACAGCGTATTTGGATCTTAAGAAGGTTCATGGCAGATATGAATTCCAACGAAGCCATCGAATTTCTACTTGATAGAATGAAAGGAACGGAAAGCAATGAGGAATTCCTCATCTCCATGAACGATTAGTTGCCATCTACAAAGTCCTGCAAGTACCTAAAACTGTCAGTTAGGACGCCCTGATTAGTTATAGTTGCCCTGGAGATTATCTGTTGATCGTCTGATTCCATCAGGGGAGGAAGTACATTTTGGATCAAATCTTCACCAAAGTCCAAACTGGCATCTCGAGGTAGTTCACCTGGCAAATTGTCAACGGACATTACCGTCAGATTGGCTTCATCGGTAAAAAGATCCTCAACTTTGTCCTCACTGGGATTGTAATCATAAAGAGGATTATCAATGGTGGAGGCCTTTTTGGTTGCAGGAATTGAACCCTCTATATCACAGGTAATGTCTCCTATTACTTTAATTTTAAAATCCGGCCCAAGGATATCCTGAGGAGTAAATAACACCGGTGCCCTGGGGTCCCAATATGCTCCTGCAATTAATATATCTGCATGGTTCGCAAACTGTGCGAAGCTACTCTGGTAATTTTCAGGGTCTGCGAAAAACTCCCCCCTGTTAAAAAGTGTTCCAGTTTTGTTCACATGATAATCACGGCTATTTAATTGGGTATATACCGGCCCGGGATAAATCTGATCAATAAATTGGGCAGCAGTAACCCGTCTGATTCCCAGCCCGTTTAATACCTCCATGGCACCTTTACCCACTCTGCCGCCACCTGTAAGAGCGACCTTAATTGGCGGCAACTTTACTTTGACAAATTCTTCTTGTAGTTGCTGAAGGTCAAAGCAGTCACGGGCCCTGCGTATATCGAATAGTTTGTATCGCTGCCCATATGCCCATATACTATTGTAAGCACCCACAATACCGGCATATCGACCAAATGCCAACAGCCGTGTCCCCGATGAGTTGGTTAAACATTCATAATCCACCAGGGTAATCTTTTTGTCCAGGATGGCACTGAGCAGGTCCCGATTGTACTTCTGTACTTTGATGGTATGAGAAAAGAAGAAATAACATTTGTTTGGGATCAGTTCAGAAACAGGCACTTCCTTAACTCCAAATAAAACGTCGCAATCTGAGACGTCCTTGACCACTTTCACACCTAGTTCCAGGTATTCCTGATCAGAATAGGACCGGTGATGGCTTGACTGGCAAACCACCTCAACATTTGTAAAATTCTGATTAATATACCGGGCTGATACCGGAGCTAGCGAAACCCTCCGATCCAACGGTGCTTTACCTTCACGAATAAGCCCGATACGTAATTTGGCCATATTTAGATCCTACTCTTGTTCTTCATCAATCTCATCAGATTCTTTTTGCTTATAAGGGTTCTTTCGGTGTCTGAGCTTCTTATCATCTACCTCTCGATTCAGAAATTCATTGATCTTATTAATGTCATAATTTGTTTTAATCTCGCCAAAAGCATCAATTTCAATATCGAACCCTTCTAATTCTTTATTGACTCTGGGCTTCTCGTCTTTTTTGGGCTTATTGGTTTTTTTCTTTGTCATGTTTTTTTAATGGTTATATCTGCCAAATGAGATATGGCTTTATTTAACCGGCAAATAGTTTCCTCTTTACCAAGAATTTCCATGATCTCCATTAGGTCCGGTCCTTTGCCCACACCAGTCAGGGCCAAGCGCAATCCTGGCAAGATCTTACCAAAACCCCATTTAGCCTTGTCTAACTGGTCAGCGAGTAATTGATGGGCAATTTCCGCATTCCAATCATCACTGGAATTTATTGACTCACTGTATTCTTGTAAAAAAGTCGCCACCTCGTCATTCCATTTTTTTTGCACTACCTGATGTTCATAATGTTCGGGTTGTAAAAAGAGATATTTACCGGTATTAAATAGGTCCTGGGGGAAAACTATACGGTCTTTTAATAACTGCGTTACTTTCCGGATCTTGTCATGGTCAACCTCTAACGCCATATCCTTTAAATCAGTTGCCAGGTAGTTACTTAAATCACTTAAGGGCATTTCCCTTAAATAATGCTGATTGAACCACTGGGCCTTACTTATGTCAAACTTGGCACCAGACTTAACAATGCGCTCCAGTGAAAAAGCACTTTCCAGATCATCCAGTGAATATAACTCGCGATCATTTCCTGGGTTCCAACCTAATAGCGCAAGAAAATTGGTGATGGACTCGGGAAGGTATCCTTGTTCTTTGAACCCTGTGCTTTGATCTCCATCAGGACCCCTCCAATTGATCGGAAAAATAGGAAACCCGTACTTATCAGCGTCTCTCTTGCTCAATTTACCGTTTCCATCGGGCTTTAGAATCAGCGGTAAATGAGCAAATTCCGGTATGGATTCTTCCCAGTTTAAAAATCGATATAGTAACACGTGCAATGGGGCTGAAGGTAACCATTCTTCACCCCGGATAACATGAGTAATATCCATAAGATGATCATCAACCACATTGGCAAGATGGTATGTTGGAAAACCCCCTGATTTCAATATCACCTTATCGTCAATAGTTGAACTGTGGATCTTGATCCATCCCCGAATACGGTCTTCAAACCGAATGTTTTCCTTTGGAGGCACCTTTAAACGAATAACATGAGGCACCCCCTCTGCCAGCAAATCAGCTACCTGCTGTTCTGACAAGGTCAGGGAATTGCTCATCGAAACCCTGGTAATACTGTTGTATTGTTGGTTTGCCACTTTTGCTGCCTTTAACCGGTCACGCATTGCTTGCAATTCTTCAGCCGTATCAAATGCATAATATGCTTTGTCATCTGATACCAGTTGTAGTGCATACTTCTGATAAATATCCACCCGCTCACTCTGCCTATAGGGACCGTAGGGACCGCCATGCTTCGGGCTTTCATCCGGTACTATTCCCAGCCATTCTAACGCCTGATATATATAATCCTCCGCACCATCAACCAATCTGGTTTGGTCTGTGTCTTCAATTCGTAAAATAAACTGCCCCTCCTGGTTTTTTGCAAAAAGGTAATTGTAAAGTGCCGTTCTTAATCCACCAATGTGCAGTGCCCCGGTCGGGCTCGGAGCAAACCTTACTCGTACGTTGCTCATTACTTAAGCGATAATTGTGTGGTAAAAATATGCAAAATAGCGCATAATGGCTAAGGGAATCAAACTAGCCGCAGGCAATACAGCTGATCTCCACATTTACGTCCTTTGGTAACCGGCTTACCTCCACTGTTTCCCTTGCTGGTGGGTTCTTCCCGAAAAAGGTACCATAGATCTCATTTATTGAGGAAAAATCTCTCAAATCTTTTACGAAAATGGAACATTTGACCACCTGTTCGAAAGATAGTCTCCCTGATTCCAAAATGGCCCCTATATTCTTCATTACCTGAGTGGTTTCAACGGTAATGTTGTCAAGTATTAATTCATTGGTCCTGGGATCTAGGGCAATCTGGCCTGATATATAAAGTGTTTGGTTAGAAGAGACTGCCTGACTATAAGGTCCAATAGGAGCTGGGGCATTAGGAGTATTAATTATGGCTTTATTATCCATTGCTTATTTGTTAATATTAATGGGAGATTCAATTCAAGTACGATAGTTATATGGATATTCTGGTTATAGGTAACGCCAATTCACATGCTGAATTTAAGTCAAAATTCGGATCGAAACACTCTGGCAGCTTTAAAAGTTGTTATGAAATTGACTATGAGGATGTAAAAGCTGCAGAAATTATTTTCGATTTCGAAGTTACTGATAACCCTGAACACGGTAAAATATACCACCAGAACCCTCAGGCTATACTAATGGTAAACACGGTAAAAACCACCCTGGCTGAAATGGTTAAAAGCTATCATTGGGAGCATACTACTATGGGATTCAATGGGTTACCTGGAATGTTCAACAGACCATTGCTGGAATTAACTACGCTCGAGGGAAGCCGCTCTGTGGTTGGGGAAATTTGCAAACGATTAGAAAGTGAATATAGAATAGTGGAAGATAGGGTTGGAATGGTCACCCCAAGAGTAGTATGTTTGATCATTAACGAAGCATTTTATACGGTACTGGAAGGAACAGCTCAGGAACAAGACATTGACCTGGCCATGAAACTTGGTACAAACTATCCCGCAGGTCCCTTCGAAATGGCCAAAACAATTGGCCTGGGCCATATTTATGAGCTGTTGGAAGCATTAGGCCACGATACAGGTGAAGAACGATACAAGATTTGCCCGCTACTGAAAAAACGTTTCCTGGCCGAACAATAAACCCGGAATTGTTAGAAATTTACTGCGGCTCCAAAATCTACTCAACCGTCACAGACTTTGCCAGGTTCCTGGGTTGGTCCACATTGCAACCCCGCATTACGGCGATGTGATAACTTAAAAGCTGCAAGGGAATGACTGAGACCATGGGCATTAGCGCAGGATGTGTAGCGGGCACCTCTATTACAAAATCCACCATTTTTGGAATTAAGTTGTCCCCTTCGGTTACCACCGCAATCACTTTTCCCTTTCTGGCTTTAACTTCCTGAATGTTGGATACTACTTTTTCGTACGAGTTGTCATTAGTAGCTATAAACACTACCGGCATCTCTTCATCAATCAATGCGATGGGACCGTGTTTCATTTCTGCTGCCGGATAGCCTTCAGCATGGATGTAGGATATTTCTTTTAGTTTCAAGGCCCCTTCAAGGGCCACTGGGAAATTATATCCCCTACCCAAATACAGAAAGTTTCTGGCATCCTTGAACAGATCTGCAATACATTCTATTTGTTGATTTAACTGTAATGCAGTGGCTATTTTTGAAGGAATTTGCTCCATCTCGACCAATAATTCCCTATACTGACGTTCTGTAATGGTACCTTTTCGATGAGCAACCCGTAACCCAATCATGAATAACACCGTCAATTGAGCTGTGAATGCTTTGGTACTAGCTACCCCGATCTCAGGCCCTGCGTGGGTATAGGCACCTTCGTGTGAAACCCGGGCTATTGACGAACCAACAACATTACAAATTCCAAAAATAATGGCCCCCTTGGACTTGGCCAGCTCAATGGCAGCAAGAGTATCTGCAGTTTCACCAGACTGCGAAATAGCAAACATAACGTCTCCTTCCTTGATCACAGGATTACGGTATCTGAATTCTGAAGCATATTCCACCTCAACGGGAATACGGCAAAACTCTTCTAAAAAATATTCTGCTACCAGTCCGGCGTGCCAGGAGGTACCGCAAGCTACAATCAAAATTCTTTCCGCGTTCTCTAGTTTATTAGCGTATTCCCTAATCCCTCCCAGTACCAGGTGACCGGTGTCTGCATTAAGTCTACCTCGCATACAATCTCCAACAGACCGGGGTTGTTCGAAGATCTCTTTTAACATAAAATGATCATACCCGCCTTTTTCAATGGTATCCAATTCCATGTCCAGAGTTTGGATATAAGGTGTGGTCTCCACATCCTGAGTGGTTTTGATAGTCAGATTGTCCTTATTTATAATGGCCATCTCCTGATCATTCATATAAACAACTTCGTTGGTGTATTCTACAATAGGAGTGGCATCGGAAGCCAGAAAATATTCATTTTCCCCGATTCCAACCACCAACGGGCTTCCTTTACGAGCCGCAATCAAAGTGTCAGGATTATCCTGTGACAGAATAACAATCGCATAAGCTCCCACTATCTTTACTAGCGCCAATCGAACCGCTTCTTCAAGGGAACAATTATTCCTTTTTTGTATATCCTCAATAAAGTAGATAAATACCTCGGTATCCGTATCACTTTTAAATTCATATCCCTTGTTTTGTAGATCTGTTTTGATGGAGGAATAGTTCTCAATTATCCCATTATGGATAATTGCCAGATTACCGGAGGCAGAAAAATGAGGGTGGGCATTTACGTCATTCGGTTCACCATGAGTGGCCCATCGGGTATGTCCAATGCAAATGGTACTTTGAGGATCAAGATTGCCTATGTGGGATTCCAGGTCCGATACTTTACCCTTTTTCTTATGTATTGATAGCGAAGAACCTTCTATCAACGCTATACCAGCACTGTCGTATCCACGATATTCCAGTCTCTTGAGCCCTTTAATTACGATGGGCGAAGCTTGTCTTGAGCCAATGTATGCTACTATACCACACATATTTCTTATCTTTTCTTTTTAAATATAAATATAAAGATAAGAAGAAATAATTTAAATTATCTAAGTCTTGTATAAATAATTTCTAAACGAAGGTTGCCAGGTGCCAAAATAAATCGGTCCAGGTTTCTCCCATTATCTCTAACAGAGTTGGGCACTTCTACAAAACTAAATGGAATAGAAAAAACCTTATCAACTTCATTTCTACTAAGTGCTCCATCAGCTATCAATTGCAAAAATAAAGTGATTTCGGGTTGGTATCGGATATCCATAGTATCCAGTTCCGCCCGAACTGAGCGTATATTGGTATTGAATGGGTCCAGGTTGTTCCTACTGGCCGTGATATAAACAGTATTAGTCTGAATAGTGGCTGGTAACTCAATCTGCTCACCAACGATTATAGTTTCATTGGCTTCGTTGGTAAAGTAAAACGACATTTCTGCCGGTGGTTCAATGGAGCCGGTAAGTCCCTGCAAATTATCCATTATCAACTCGGCCTTATTAATTACCACAACTCCGGTAGTATCATTATCTATGAAGTCAAAATATGGTTGAAAATCTACTTTGGGCGTCAATCCAGTGCCGGCTTGAAGGTATAATTTTCCAGATGCCGGAGTGAAATCCGTAAGCAGTTCAATGCCATCCAATTCAGTTCCTGAAAAATCAGGGGTTATCTGATTATAGTAAGTAGAGTAAGTGATTTCAACGGTATTAACTATGGAATCGTTGGTTGTATAATACAGGATAATGTTACTTTCATTGTGTTTTATATCAAAACCCAATACAGCATTACTGGTTGGACCTGAAATTAATGTCATCCCCTTGAACTGTTCCAAAAAGTCTGCTACCCCCGCACTGTCCGATTCATAGTCCTTAAGTGCCATGAACAACTCGTCCTTCATGCTCTCCAGATCAAGACTTAAAAGTGTATCTTGCTCCATAACCGTAAAGGTGGTATCAATCACGCTAATGAGTTCAAAAGGTGTACTATCAAAGCTGTAGTAGATAGTATCTCTCTCAAGTTGTTCTGATAGCTCATGAACTGATAACTGATGAGGTACAGGAAAATTTTGTCCGAAAAAGTAATTGTAACGCAGATCCATCTTTACAGAGTCTGCCTCCAACACAATATCCGGAATGTTGGGGCTGGTACTGGGGGGTAGCAATTGCAGGTAACTTTGAACCTTTAGGTTACCAAAATCATTGTCAGTATGGTCCCCAGTCATCATTATTCCACGATTAGTGGTATTCATACTATCTAATTTTACCACTTTGGAACTAAGAGTAATTTCAGTAAACAACACCGCAAGGTCATCATCATCATCAATCAGGTCAATACCTAGTCGGCTGGGGTCTTCACATGAAAAAAGGGCTGATAGTATGATCAGCCCAAATAATATTAAGGATGAAACTTGTTTAGTCAACCAACTCATTATATAAATTATAATAAGAATCTACCAAATTGTTGTCCTTCTCAATAGTATTAAGTTTCTTTTGATTCTCAAGACTTGCGAACAGTTTGTTGAGGCTATCACTATCCTCTTCTTCCGCTCTGATTACTGCATCTGAATATTCTGCACCCAACTTTATCAAACCTTCATAGTCTGCAGACTTCAAGTTGACCAACATACTGTCTTCAATATCGATCATCTTTACTTTTTCAATAATGCCTTGGTTGAATTTGTGGTTGAAACTATTATCATACACGGTAAACACACACTTAGCATTTTGAAATATGGGATCGTTCTTATAGGTTGTCTTCAAGTACATTGGGATTAAACTGGTTATCCAGTCATTGCAATGCACGATATCCGGTGCCCAACCCAACTTCTTAACGGTTTCAATAACACCTTTGCAGAAAAATATGGCTCGTTCATCATTATCTTCATAAAATTTGTCCTCCTTATCAAAGAAAACAGATTTTCTATGGAAATAGTCCTCGTTATCGATGAAGTAAACCTGAAGTTTAGCATTGGGTATAGATGCTACTTTAATTACCAGCGGTTTTTCTTCGTCACCCACCGCAATATTGATGCCTGAAAGCCTTACCACCTCATGCAGCCTGTTCTTTCGCTCGTTGATAGTCCCAAAGCGGGGAACCAAAATTCGAATTTCCATTCCACGCTCTTGCATTCCTTGTGGTAACCTTCTAACAAAATCTGCCACTTCTGAGGTTTGAAGAAATGGATTTATTTCACTGGCAACATAGAGTATTCGAAGTTTAGACATAGTATGTGTTTTTTGATAAAGACTCGTTACGGGACTACAAAATTACAAAATTATTGCCGTAATTCAAGTTTATTTGCATTTTTACCGGTACTTTAGGCCTTTGGGTGTAAAGGTAATTCAGCCATTAATGCAGATCTTCTCTACTCCAGAATCCTTAAAAGTATTCATTTCAAAACAACGAAGTCAGCACAAAAAGATAGGGTTGGTCCCCACTATGGGCGCCCTACACCAAGGACATCTCGAGCTGATCAGAAATTCTGTTAGTGATAATGATATTACCATTTGCAGTATTTATGTAAATCCTACTCAATTCAATGACCAGCAAGATCTTCTCGGTTACCCCAGGGATTTCGACCAGGACATAAAAAAGCTTGAGCAGAACGGTTGTCATGTGGTATTTTGCCCATCAGATGAGGAAATGTATCCGCAAGAGTCTGGGTTAACGCTGGATTTTGGTGCCTTGGAAAATGTCATGGAAGGACTCCACCGGCCGGGCCATTTCAACGGAGTTGCACAGGTGGTGTCTAAACTCTTCCATATGACCCAACCGGATAAGGCGTATTTTGGAGCAAAAGACTGGCAGCAGTTGGTCATCATCAAGCAACTAGTAAATGACCTTAGTTTTCCCCTGGAAATTGTTGGAATTCCTATTGTCAGGGAAAAAGACGGATTAGCTATGAGTTCGAGAAATCAAAGGCTAACTCCTGATCATCGAATAGTGGCGGCTGAACTTTATAAGGCACTCTCTCTGGTAAAGGAGCAATTACAACAATCGGTTGGGTTCGAGCAAGCCATAGCTGCAGGGATTGATCACTGCCAACAATTCCCTAAGATTGACCTTGAATATCTCGAAATCGTCCGTTCGTCAACACTCAATACCCCGCTGGTCACGGTGGGATCAGAACCACTGTCAATTTGTATTGCTGCATCCGTTGGTGGCATACGGTTAATTGACAATGTGCAGATTTTTCAAAAACCAAACTGATTAAATGCTCTCTCTCTTCTCAATTAAAAATCTATTCAATACCCTGAAGGTTCTGGTATCTCTGGGGCTGGCGTTATTTCTGTTTTGGTATCTCTACAAAGACGGGTTCTCAGATACTTTGCAGCGCATGAAAGAAGTAAAATATCAATGGGTTGTATTGTCAATGGGCTTTGGAATAATAAGCCATTTCTTACGGGCTTATCGTTGGAAACTCCTATTGGAACCGACAGGTCATTATCCAAGTCTTTTAAGAACTCTAATAGCATTGTTTGTTGGATATTTAGTCAATCTGGCGGTGCCAAGACTTGGAGAGGTTACCCGTTGTTTAGTTTTGAAGAAAACGAATCAAATTCCGGTGACTTCCTCTTTAGGTACAGTAGTAAGCGAAAGGGTTCTTGATGTGCTTTCGCTCCTGATAATAACAGGAATTACTTTCCTGATTGAGTTCGAAAAACTAAATGAATTTTTCAGTAGTTTGTTTGCCGATAAACTTACCGGAGTATATTCAAACATGGAACAGAGTATATTGTATTTAATAATTTTAGCCATATTAATAATTGGGCTGTGGTACCTTATTAAGGACAAAATTAAGAAGAGTAACTGGTGGCAAAAGTTAAAAACTTTTAGCAAACAACTTTGGTTAGGGTTCATTAGTATAACCCGATTAAAAAACCCTGGAGCTTTTTGGTTGTCTACAATTGGTATTTGGGTAATGTACTATCTCATGAGTTTCATAGTGTTCTACTCAATGGAACCTACCGCTCATCTTGGATGGCGTGCAGGACTTACATTGTTGGTAATGGGGGGGCTTGCTTATTCAGCGCCAGTTCAAGGCGGGATCGGAGCCTACCATTTGTTGGTGTCCGGATTGTTGGTTTACTATGGTGTAACCAGAGAGGAAGGACTATCATTCGCATTTTTATTACACTCGTCTCAGATGGTGTTGATAATTCTGGCAGGTTTGGCATCAAGTATTATAGTACTTATCCTGGGGAAGAAACCATTGGTCTCTGACGACTCTCCACCATAGCCTAAGTAAAAAATATTTTATATCTTACAAGACACAGGAAACAAGTTATTGATCAAAATTTGGATAACTAATAAATTTAGGTATGAGTGGTATTTACATAATATTTGGACTGGTCATGCTGGTCAGCATGCTAGTTAGCAATCGGCTTAAAAGCAAGTTCAAAAAGTACTCCCAAACACCTCTTCGATCGAATCTCAGCGGGAAGGAAATAGCAGAACAGATGCTGGCAGATCATGGAATAACCGATGTACAAGTTATTTCAGCCCGTGGTCAACTTACCGATCACTATAATCCGGTAAACAAAACTGTTAATCTTAGCGAAGTAGTATATGGCGCCCGAAACGCGGCGGCGGCGGCAGTTGCCTCTCATGAATGCGGCCACGCCGTACAGCATGCCACCGCCTATGCCTGGTTGACTTTGCGTTCCAAGCTTGTGCCTGTGGTAAGCGTAAGTTCGAGGTGGATGCAATGGCTTTTACTGGGGGGGGATAATACTGGTAAACACTTTTCCTCAACTCCTGCTCTTTGGGATACTGATGTTTGCCACCACTACATTATTCAGTTTCATTACGCTTCCCGTAGAGTATGACGCAAGTAACAGGGCATTGGCCTGGATCGATGAGAAAGGAATCGTCACCAGTCAGGAACACGCAGCAGCCAAAGATGCACTGAAATGGGCAGCGCGTACCTATGTAGTTGCCGCTATTGGTTCGCTGGCAACGTTGTTGTATTATGTCTCAATCTTCCTAAGCCGTCGATAACGTTTTTTTTTCATGAATTTTGAACTTAGTGAGGAACATCTGGCAGTAATTGAAGCTGCCCATGAGTTTGCACAAACCGAGTTACTTCCGGGCGTTATCGAAAGGGATATAAAACAAGAATTTCCAAAGGAACAAATAAAAAAAATGGGCGAGTTAGGGTTCCTTGGAATGATGGTGGACCCAAAATATGATGGCGGCGGAATGGACACCGTTTCTTACGTTCTCGCCATGGAAGAAATCTCCAAAGTTGACGCCTCCGCATCAATTATTATGTCTGTAAACAACAGCTTGGTTTGCAATGGCCTGGAAAAGTACGGTACTGAATGGCAAAAGGAAAAATACCTGACCCGCCTGGCCCGGGGGGAAATAATTGGAGCCTTCTGTTTGTCTGAACCGGAAGCCGGGTCCGACGCTACTTCCCAAAGCACCACCGCGGAAGACAAAGGGGATTACTATTTATTAAATGGCACCAAGAATTGGATCACCAATGGCAATAGCGCTTCTGTGTATTTAGTAATGGCACAAACCGATCCGAAAAAAAAACACCATGGGATTAACGCCCTGATTGTTGAAAAGGAAACTGAAGGCTTAGTGGTCGGGAAAAAGGAAGATAAGCTAGGAATCAGGGGATCGGATACCCATTCGTTGATGTTCACCGATGTTAAAGTCCCTAAAACCAACCGCATTGGTAAAGACGGATTTGGTTTCCATTTTGCTATGGACTCCTTAAACGGAGGAAGGATTGGGGTGGCATCTCAGGCCTTGGGTATTGCCTCTGGAGCATATGAAAGGGCCCTGGCTTATTCCAAGGAAAGAAAGGCATTTGGGGTGGAGATCTCTAAACACCAGGCGATCCAATTTAAGTTGGCTGATATGGCTACTCAAATAGATGCCGCAAGGCTTCTTTGTCTGAGAGCAGCTAGCGAAAAAGACCAGAAAAAGGACTTTATTAAAACCAGTGCAATGGCCAAATTATTTGCGTCACAAGTAGCCATGGATGTAACTGTCGAAGCGGTGCAAATCCATGGTGGATACGGCTACGTAAAGGAGTATCATGTGGAACGACTAATGAGAGATGCAAAGATCACTCAGATCTATGAAGGGACATCTGAAATTCAAAAAATTGTAATATCGCGGGAACTTCTTAAATTGTAACTTCTAACTGCTTTTTTTGATTCCAGATCGGAGTTAGATTTGCTTAGAATTATAAAAATTTGTTTATTAGTTGTATAATTCAAAGATTATTATTAGATTTGTCCAAATATATTTAGTGATATTTATATTTTGACTAAAAAATGACCCATGGAAGATTACAACAAGATAATCGAATCCTTGAGTGTACGGTTCATAAAGGCCAATAATATCAGGATTTTAAAACCGGTAACAATTGCAAATTTCTACGATGTAGAAAATACTGTAGTTATTTTAAACAAGGGTTCGATTAGATTCGGAACTGATGATGAAAGTGTAAATGAAGGTGAAGTACTGTTTGTGCCTGGTGGCAAGAACGTGTCATTGACCTATGGATCCGGTACACCAATACCCTTATCCAATGACGACTTTATCAACAATAAGGAACTCTATTTCCAATCTTACGACCAGAACAGGGGAACCACTGAAGAAAGTTTTAGTTTCATCAATTTCGAAGCTAAAGTATTCGATTCTGTGAATTTCTTTGCTTCACTGGATTTGCCTCCATTCGTAATTAGTGGAAATGAATTAATAACGTCTCTGGTGAAAGCTGTTTTGGAAGAGGACAGCTCTGACAGGCCTGGAAAAGGTCGAATCGTTAAAATAAATACTGACTACCTGGTAGTTGAAATTATTCGTCATATTTTAAGCAATGGCTTGTTTGTGGAGCAGTTGGCCACGAATTCAACCTACTTTAATGATCCGCGGTTAATCGATATTTTTGGATACATCAAGCATCATTTAGGCGGAGACTTGTCGAACAAAACCCTGGCAAGTGTGGCAAATGTCTCGGAGGATTATGTAGGTCAGTATTTCAAAATGTTGACAGGTATAAACCCACAAGATTACATTGAGTATCAGCGGATGGAAAAAGCCGTAAATTTATTGCGGACTTCAAAGAAAAGCATCCGGGATATTGGTAAAGAGGTTGGCTATAAAGACACGGCCTACTTTTGTAGAAGGTTTAAAATGATGTTTGGTATTCCAGCAGGCAAAATGCGCCGGCGGGAAAGCCTAATGAATGTCTAATTCCTGATTTAAGTTGTTAATAGCATCAGAAACCTCAATCAACAGATTGGGGTTTTCTTCTATTCCGTTACCTACTACTAACATATCTGCACCGGCCTTAAGACTATTTAGCGCTTTTTCAACAGAATTAATTCCTCCGCCAATAATCAGCGGGACATCAATTGATTTACGCACAGAAGCAATCATTCTAGGGCTTATTGGGTATTTTGCACCACTTCCAGCGTCCATGTAAATTAATTTCAAGCCCAGCATTTCACCCGCCATTGCTGTACAAACAGCAACTGAATATTTATCTGCAGGAATTGGTACCGTATTACTCATATAAGAAACCGTAGTATGGTTATCAGCAGCAATCAACAAATACCCTGTAGGGAGAATTTCAAGGCTGCTGCGCTTTAAGATAGGCGCGGCAATGACCTGTTGACCTATCAAAAGTTCCGGGTTTCGCCCTGAGATCAATGAAAGAAATAATACTGCATCAGCAGAAACATCGATATGCATGGTACTACCGGGAAACAGTATTACCGGCAACTTACTATGGCCTTTGATTAACTGAACTACGTGATGTAAATTATTTCCAGTGAGTAAACTACCTCCTACAAAGAAGAAGTCTATTTTGTTCTCTACTGCAATATTTACCAACTTGATCAGGTTACCGGAATCATTAATCTTATCAGGATCAATTAGCAGTGCGAAGGACTTAAGACCTGCAACCCTTCTTTTATTCAGCGTCTCAAGTATCTTCTTGTTCATCTCCATTAGAACTTTTTTCTGTAACGAATTCTTTTAGTTTTTTAAAAGCCAGGGCCAACAAAAATAAAGTGATTTGTTCTTTAATTTTCAAGACCATAGGAGATGACTCTCTGACTCTTATCACCTTTGGGGTCCCATCACCTGTCTTGGGAATATCATTAGACGATCCCGTCATCAGTTTAGTCAATTTGTAGGCAACATACAGTGAACCTCCAATGTACAAAATGTTTTTACCCACCCTTTCCAAGTCGAATTTCAGGCGATTTATGTCTGAAGTCACTGCTGATTTGTACTGGCTTGACTTTTGATATAATTCTTTTTTTCTACTGGTTATTACCTGAGATTTTAGTCCCTTTTTCATTGTTTTCATTATTTGTATCTTCAACTATTCTGTCGGTTATAGTGGCTATCAGATCATTATACCATCTTGATTGCTTGATGATCAGAACACTCATCAATAACAAAAAGAAAAAACCTGCCAATATTACAAACCCTAAATAAGCGCTTTCCAATTTTTGATTTAAGAAAATGCCCAATGCCACACTAAAAAAAATAAAGAACAGAGTACTTAAAATCACCATAACCGCAATTGTCAATAGTTTAGCTAAAACCCGAACAGACTCCTCCTTGAATTCAAGTTTTAAAATCTCAAACCTGGTTTCGATAAAACCCACCAGATGGTCGATCAGCCGATCAATATTGAATAAGGATTTAGGACTCTTCAAATTCAAGTAGTTTTAGACTTGCTTAAAGTTAAAAATATATATCAAATTCTACGCAATTAAAACAAGAGGTCCGAGGTAAATCAGAGTAAGTTAATAAGGCAATCAAAAGGCTATTTCAAATTGCAGCCTAAATTCAATGAAATCACTTCCAAACTCTGGTTCACGGTAAGTAATGTCCGATTGCACTTTTAAATTGTGGCCCGAAAAATATCGAGATACACCCAGGGTATATTGGTCACTGTCATCGATACCGGAATATATTCTCGAATCCGTCCTTACATTGGCATATCTCAAAGCCAATTCTAAGTTGTTATGAAACAAATATCCACCTTGAATAAAAAATCCAGTGCCGGTGAAATATCTAATTTCTCCAAATTCGGAATACGCAATTATGTCCTCTGCAGCGGTTTTATGGGCATATTCTACTTGAAATGAGAATCCGTTGTACTTAAAAATAGCATCCAGGAATAATGTATGCAGGTCATTTGTAATTTGGTTTCCAAGGCTGTCGATCATATAAAGGCCCAGCTGACCCCGTTGCTTTGATGCACCATCATTGAAATCATAGCTGGCACCTAATGCTAGTTTAGGGCTACTTTCCCTACTTAAATCCACCGAAAAGTAGTCTCCTTTGTTTGTGAACTCTCCGAACGGAAGGTATTCAAGTCGAAATGTATAATCATAACCTCCAATGTTAGCAACAATTACATCTCTTCCTTCCCCGGTTGAAAATGAAAATATTTCT
>CAZOJZ010000055.1:0-6268 GCA_964580205.1 uncultured Roseivirgaceae bacterium | reverse complement strand
GTGTACATGCCATAAGGTCGGTCGAAGCTGACGGCCACGTCCGGCGCGTGGGCTCCGTCAGGATGTGTGTAGAGCGACTCATTGGCCGGCCAGCGGTTGTAGGCCTGCCATGTGTTGTCACTGCACTGGAACAAAATATCCGCGGGTCGATCGTCCCGCACGATAAAGACTACGTAGCTTTGCCAGTATGGGTCAGACCGGGCATCGGGAATCGTAGTGAGTTTGCCCAGATAAACGCCGCTGAGCCAGTCAGCGGGGATTTTCAACTCGACGCTCGGGACCCATTGGCATTGGCGCAGACGGGCCGGAGCGGGAGTCATCTCCGGAACATTTTGTGTCGATCCCCTCAGCGGACCAATGGTGGTCATGAGCCGCCCTCCTGTTCCGCCATAGTACCCCATGCGGTAGATGTCGAGGGTGAACTGCCGCTCAGGATCGGTGCTGACGAAGATATTCAGCGTCTGTCCGACTAAAATCGATTGATGCGAACAATAACCTTCGATGAGCGACGTGCGAAATTTCCCCTGATTAATGCGCGCGCGCGTAAGTTGCCAGTCGCGTGTTCCGGGCCGTTCGTTTTCAACCCTGATCTGCGACCGATCAGGTTGGTTCGCTTGAGATACCTTTGTCCGTATCTGTTCGGAAGTGGCGAACGAAGCAGACACCAGCGCCCCGGGTAAAATCATCGCGCCCTTCAACAGGTCTCGTCGCTTAAACAGATATGGTTTTTTCGATGTTATACGCATTGTTATTGTTGGTATTTATCGCAGGTAATTAAGAGAATGGTTTCGGTTTTGTCAGATTTATTAATTAATAAAAATCAATATAGTAACTGACAGGGGTTTTGAAAAATTATTTTGATTTCCAAGTTTCTGATGCCCACAGCTTGTCAGAAATAGCAAAAGACAATGCAAAAAAAAGAGAACTGTGGTCTGTTCTAAAAACCTGTTCCCCCTGACTTTAGCCCAATATCTCTTTCAATTTCTGGTGTAACGATTGCCCTCGCAAGTTCTTGGCAACTATTTTTCCATTCTGGTCCAGTAAAAATGAGGCGGGTATGGCGTTTACATTGTAGGTCCTTGCAGCTTCAGACTGCCAATACTTTAAATCGGAAACATGTGTCCAATCCAGGCCATCTTCTTCAATTCCCTGCAACCATTTATCCTTTGACCGGTCCAGCGATACTCCATATACCTCAAAGCCTTTATCTTTGAATTTGTGGTAGGCTTCTACAATGTTGGGGTTCTCCATTCGACAGGGCCGACACCATTGCGCCCAAAAGTCTACCAGCACTACCTTTCCACGCAGGGAAGATAATGGGATCACCTGGCCCTGTGGGTTAGGTAAGTTAATATCAGGTGCGATTTTCCCTATTTGAAGGTGCTCCCCATTCTTTGCTTGAAGATGGACATTTTCCATGAAGCTTAAAAACCGGGCAGTATGCTTTGAATCAGGGGGGTCATTCTCAAAAAGTATTCCCAGGCTATCCAGAAATTGATAGTCCTCCTCCGGACTAAAATTACCAACCACCTGAAGCACCGCCAGAGAGTTACCCATTTGTCGTACTTTTTGTTTTAGAAGTTCTTTGTGCAGTTTGTTTTCTACCTCGAACTGTTTACGGATTCCGTCCAATTCGTCCTGATCACCGCGGGCATTCGCCTGACCAAACTGTTTATTTAGACTACTAATCCTTTGCTGAAAATCCTGGATGATCTGATTGACCTCCATCAGATACTCCATGTCTTTGGAACCTTTAACACTAACTGCCCCGCCTGGTGCATTTCCATCAGCCTCGATGGTAAGGTCGTCCTGATAAAGGATGAGGTTTACCATCTGCTTGTTGTAGAAATTTAGCCGGTAAAACCCGGGTTCGGACAAGGAGATTTTATGCTCGAATTCCCCTGAGGTCTGAACAGCCACGGTGTCCATCACCACCACCTCCTTGTTGCCGTATTCCTCCAGCAGCACC
Organism: uncultured Roseivirgaceae bacterium; assembly: GCA_964580205.1. Lineage (GTDB taxonomy): Bacteria > Bacteroidota > Bacteroidia > Cytophagales > Cyclobacteriaceae > SZUA-3. The sequence continues at coordinate 4,299 of CAZOJZ010000055.1, read as the reverse complement.
AATCCACTCTCCGGAAAGTTCACCGTTCCTCGAAGTACAATATCAGTGGAGGTCATGGACTGTTGCTGGTTGCAACTCCATAGGACCACTACCGACAGCATGTGTATTAATATCCTTCCCATTATCAGTTACTTGTTAAGTTAAATGTTTAGCTAAAAGTTCATTTGCCATTCTTGGATCAACTTTTGATTCTGTCTTTTTCATTAGTTCTCCCATGAAAAAACCGAGCAGCCCCTTTTTCCCATTTCTGTAAGCCGCTACCTTTTCCGGGAATTCCCTCAAAATATCCATGACCAACCGCTCAAGGTTCTCTTGGTGCTGATATTGCAGCAGACCAAGGTGCTCCGCAACATCCCTCGGTGTACCGTTAGGTGTACCGATAAGTACCGGCAATACTTTTTGAGCAGCAACTGAAAAACTCAGTTCTTTGGCTGTCAATTCAGCCAGTTCACCCAGTTGCTCAGGAGACAGATTTAATTCTGAGATAGACAGGCTTTTCTCCTTGAGCAGCGATTGAATTGGCCCTTTTAACCATTTTAAAATATTGTTTGGGTGATTGGATGTGTTTACCGCCAGATTAAAATAGTTCAATACCTCCAACGAGTCGGTTAGAAACAGCGCGTCTTCACTGCTAAACGCATACCGGTCCTCAATTTGCTGTTTTAACTCATTCGGTAGGGTTGGCATAGATTCCTTAATCTTCTGTAACCAATGGTCAGAAATTTGGACCGGACTGAGATCAGGCTCAGGGAAATAGCGATAATCGTTAATTTCCTCCTTGGTACGCATGCTGACTGAGCCTGCGGTTTTTTCATCAAATGATCGGGTTTCGGAAATGATCGATTCACCCCTGTCAAGCTTTTCGATTTGCCGCGCTACTTCTTTTTTGATGGCCCTGCGTACATTACGCACACTATTCATATTTTTGATCTCCACCTTGCTACCTAAATCAGTGTCTCCATTCAAACGGACCGATACATTGCAGTCACACCTCATTGAGCCTTCCTCCATGTTCCCGTCACAAATACCCAGGTAGGTAACTAATTTGCGGATTTCTGTCAGTAATTGATAGGCTTCTTCAGGTTGGTGGATCACGGGCTCTGTGACCAATTCAATAAGAGGAGTTCCTGCCCTGTTAAAGTCTACCAAACTATCGGCTGAATCAGGCGGATGAAAGGACTTACCTGCGTCCTCCTCCAAATGGATGCGGTTTAACTTAATATTCCTGGTCCCGCTCTTTGTGGTTATCTTGACCAAACCTCCTTTACATATTGGCGTTCGGTCCTGGGTCAATTGAAATCCTTTGGGGAGATCCGGGTAAAAATAATTCTTCCGATCAAAAATTAAATACTGTGAAATTTCACTTCCACAGGCCAGACCCATTCTAATAGCCAACTCCAGGGCCTTTTTGTTGATTTTTGGCAATGTTCCCGGATGACCCAAAGTAATTACGCTGATATTGGTGTTTGGGGCATCCCCATACTGATTGGCATCTCTGGCAAACAGTTTACTTTTGGTAAGAAGTTGAATGTGTACCTCTAATCCAATTACTGCCTGGTATTTTGACGATATATCCTGGTGCATTCCTAAGAGTTTTACTTTTTACCAGATATAAGTTCTTCAAATACACTACTGGCTTCTTCAACCACCAATGACAGTCCTTTTAGATTAGTACCGCCGGCAGTGGCGAAAAAAGGCTGGCCTCCTCCCCCTCCGGAAATCTGCTTCGCAAGGTCCCTGACAATGTTACCGGCGTTCCAGCCATGCTCTTCAATAAGCCCTTTCGAGATCACCACCGCAATCTGGGGTTTTCCTACAATGTTTGCTGCAAGCACTGCAAACAATGCCGGAAACTGATTTTTCAGTTCAAAACTGAGGTCTTTAAGGGCCTGTGCAGTGGGCAGCTTGACTTGAGCAATTATACTGTTTATACCATCCGCTGATTTTACCTGTTCCAGTAACTCCAATTTAATCTTCTGTACTTCACCACGACGCAACTGTTCCAGTTCCTTTTGCAGGGCATTTCGGTCGGACAGCACCATCTCAACCGCTTTGAGGGTATCTGCAGGGTGCTTTAACAATTCACTGACTTGATCCAGTTCATCGAAACGCTTTTCCACCAGATCTTCGGCTTGTTGAGCGGTTATTGCCTCAATACGTCGAACACCAGAAGCAATTGAACTTTCAGTTAAGATTTTGAACAACCCAATCTGGCCGGTAGCTTCGACATGTGTGCCGCCACAGAGCTCTATGGAAAAGTCAGGATCAAAGCAAACTACCCTTACATTGTCCCCGTATTTTTCTCCAAATAAAGCCATAGCTCCCATTGACCGGGCTTCTTCCAGCGGTACATTTTCTTTTATCTCCCCGGTAATATTCAACCTGATTTTCTCATTGACTATGTGCTCGACCTCTTTGATCTCAACTGTAGTCATTTTTGCAAAGTGAGAAAAATCAAATCGCAGTATTGTGTCATTCACCAGAGATCCCCGCTGTTGCACGTGTTCTCCCAGAACCATGCGAAGGGCTGCATGTAGTAGATGAGTTGCACTATGATTGTTTTCTTTTGCCCTTCTCCTAACAGAATCTACCCGTACCTTCAATAGCTGTTCAATTGGTTCCGGAAGCTCATTGATCATATGCAAAATTAAATCGTTCTCCTTTTTAGTGTCCCAAACCACTATTTTTTTATCTCCAGCTACTATTACACCTGTGTCCCCCACCTGTCCCCCACTTTCTGCGTAGAACGGGGTCTTATCCAATACCAGCTGAAAGTGGACCTTGTTTTTTGTTTGGACCTTTCGGTACCTGAGAACACGGGCTGTGGCTTCCAGCTTTGAATACCCTACAAACTTCACCAGTCTGTCATCCGATATTTTAATCCAGTCACCCTCATCCTTTTCCTGATCAGCACGAGAACGGCTTTTTTGCAGTAGCATGGCTTGTTGGAATTGTTCTTCCCAATTATCAGTCAAATATTGATCAAATCCATCCTCACTTAGAATTAATAGAGTTAAATCTTTCGGGAATCCGTTTGTATCATAAAGCTGAAAAACCCAATCTCCACCTAACAGGGGCTTGTAAGGCCGGCCTTGGGCAATCGCTTTTGCAACTTGCTCTGTTTCGTTTAACTTGCTCTGGGCTTCCTTCTTAAGCTGCTGTTTCATTGAGGATATTTTTTTTAGACCGGTGGATAAGGTTCTTAAAAATGCCTCCTCTTCTTCTTTTACTACCTTAATAATAAACTCCTGCTGTTGCTCCAATTCAGGGAAAACATCTCCCATTTTTTTGGCAAGTACCGGTACTAATAGAAATAACACCGGCTCCTGAAACCCAAGAAATGTATACCCATACCGTACAGCTCTTCTCAATATTCTTCTAATGACATAACCAGCTTTATTATTAGAAGGCATTTCACCGTCCGATATGGCAAATGCCAGCGCTCTGATATGGTCCGCTATTACCCGCATGGCCACGTCTGTTGTCTCAGATTGTCCGTAGGGAATTTCAGCCAGCTGGCTGATTTTTTTTATCAGCGGTTGAAACAAATCGGTATCGTAATTGGATTGTTTCCCTTGAATAGCCCTAACCAGTCTTTCTAAACCCAAACCGGTATCGACGTGCTTTTCAGGCAATGCTTCCAAAGACCTTGAGGTTAGGCGATTGAATTGAATAAAAACCAAATTCCAAATTTCAATCACCTGAGGATGATCCTGATTTACCAGAGTTGCACCTGATGTTTCTGAACATTCCGCTTCAGGTCTAAGATCATAATGGATCTCCGAACATGGGCCACAAGGGCCGGTATCACCCATTTCCCAAAAATTGTAGTTTTTGCCAAATGGCAGAATTCTATCTTCATTAATATGTTCACCCCATAGGTCCAGGGCTTCCTGGTCAGGGTCCAGACCTTCTTTCTTGTCACCACCAAAATAAGTGACATATAAGCGTTCCTTATCAAGATGGTACTCTTTGGTTAACAACTCCCATGCCCAGGCTATTGCTTCTGGTTTAAAATAGTCGCCAAAAGACCAATTCCCCAACATCTCAAACATAGTGTGATGGTAGGTATCCAAACCCACCTCATCCAGGTCATCATGTTTACCAGAAACACGAAGACATTTTTGAGTGTCTGCAATCCGCTTACTTGTTGCTAATTTATTCCCCAAAAAGTAGTCTTTAAATTGGTTCATTCCAGCATTGGTGAACATTAGGGTAGGGTCATTTTTCACCACCATCGGGGCTGACGGAACGATTTTGTGTTTCTTTTCCCTGAAGAAATCCAGAAACTTCTTTCTG
>CAZOJZ010000054.1:0-2038 GCA_964580205.1 uncultured Roseivirgaceae bacterium | reverse complement strand
ATCGTGAAGATCAAAAAACCCTGGAAACTGCAATTTCAGTACTAAAACAACATCATCCGCGATTATCGTTAATTCATTTTCGCGGGCCGGACTACTATGGCCATGCAAATGACTGGGACAACTATTTAAAAAGCATAAAGCAAACTGATCAATATACTTATGAAATATGGCAGTTCTTACAAAATGACCCGTTTTATAGGGACCTCACCACTTTGATGGTTACCAACGACCACGGCAGGCACAGTGACGGAATAAAGGATGGATTTATCAGCCATGGAGATTTCTGCGAAGGATGTATGCATATTAACCTTTTCGCTGCCGGGCCGGATTTTTATTCCAACAGGGAAATAAATAAGCCCAGGCAATTGGTGGATGTGGCTGCAACTATTGCCATACTCATGGACATCGATCTACCAGCATCCAGCGGTTCAGTGATGTGGGAACTATTTAAATAAAAATATGAAGCAGTTCATCACAACAATAATCCTATTTTGGTTAACCACCGGACTCGATGCCCAGGACAAGAAAATGACCATTAGAACTGTCGGAATCTCGTCCAGTGTGTCGATCCTGGATTACTCCGGCAGGGGCCAAATTGAGCCTTATATTTCCTGGGGAACCAGTAAAAAGCAGGTTATCTTTGCTCCTACAATATTGGTGGCTTCCAATATTGGTTATCAATCGCCACAATCTCCCCGATTATCAGGAACACGCATAGGTTATCGATTTTGGCCTGGCACTTTGGACAATAAATGGGCTTTTTACATGTCCGCCGACTTGCGATTACAAAGGCTAAAAGATCTCTGGAACGCAAATTCCTTTGACTTACAACTTTCTGAATATCAGGATTATACCATTAAAACTGTAGAACTTCAGCTAGAGAATTACCTGGGTTATGGATTAGTGTTCAATATCAATAAATCGCTAAGCATTAGCCAGGGAGTTGGACTGGGTTGGTATTTATCAAAACTCAAAACCAGTTCCTCGGTTACCAATGCCAATGTAACTGATCTGGTTGATTATCGGGGTTACGACGACTTTGGTTTTATCTGGAATGTCAGGTTTGAAATAAATTTTAGTTTTTAGTTCTCCCCCAACTGTGATATTAATACAGAAATACCCGATATTGGGTAAATAAAAATATTCAAGGTCGATGAATCATCTAAAGCAAAGGCGTAAAGCCTTAAAAAAAATAGCCTTGGGTGCAGCGGCAATAGGCTCCGGAAGTCTGGCTTATGCGTCATCCATCAAATCCAGGGAATCTCAAACCAATCAATTGAAACAACCTATGTTAAAAGGAAATATCAATCATTCTGTGTGCCGCTGGTGTTATGGAAAAATACCCCTGGAAAGTTTTGCCCGTGATGTCAAGGCCATGGGACTAAAATCCATTGAACTGCTGCAACCAAACGAGTGGGCAGTAGCCATAGAACATGACCTTACCTGTGCCATAGCGGTAGATTTTGAATTTGTCAAAATAGAAGATGGTTTCAATGATCCGGCCAATCACCAGCATCTACAGGAAAACTACCAACAGCTAATTCCCCTAGCCGCAGAACAGGGGTTTCCTACAGTCATTTGTTTTTCTGGTAACCGACGCGGCATGAGTGATGAGAAAGGCCTTGATGCCTGTGCCAAAGGGATTGAACCGCTGGCTAAATTGGCAGAAAAGCATAAAATCACCTTGATCATTGAATTACTCAATAGTAAAGTAAATCACATAGACTATCAATGTGATCGTACCCCCTGGGGTGTGGATTTGATAAAGAAAGTTAGCTCTCCCAATTTCAAATTGCTTTATGATATTTATCATATGCAGATCAGGGAGGGAGATATAATTGCTACTATCCGGGAGTACCATCAGTATATTGCCCATTATCATACCGGAGGCGTTCCAGGGCGAAATGAAATCAATGAAACCCAGGAATTAAACTACCCTGCTATAATGAAGGCCATCCTGGAAACCGGTTACACCGGGTATGTGGCGCAGGAGTTTATTCCTACCTGGGATGACAAAATTGCAGCTCTAAGGCAAGGA
>CAZOJZ010000053.1:0-8508 GCA_964580205.1 uncultured Roseivirgaceae bacterium | reverse complement strand
ATATTAGAAGTAATTTCGGTAATGAAGCTTCCGAGGTTAGCCCGGAAGAGGTAGCCGGGGTCCGCCAAAGTAGGGACAGTTAATGACAAGTTGATGAAAAACAGCACAAAACTATCAGTACTTATAATGCTTATTCCCCTGGTTACAGGGGCTCAGACTATGAATGATAAAACGCTACCAATTAGCAAAAGCGGAGACTTTGACATTGATGGCAGAGGAACCGCCAGCGAATGGGGTAAAACTGACTGGGTGTCGTTGAATCCGCTTAATGTGGAAACGGCTTATGATACCAGGGTTAAGATATTGTACTCTGAAACTGGAATGTATTTTTTATTTCAGAATGAAGACGAATACATTATTGCTACCATGAAGGAAGATAATGCAGATCTATGGAACGAGGATGTGGTAGAAGTCTTTTTATGGACGGACGAGCAGTATCCAATGTACTTTGAATACGAGTTATCGCCGCTCAATTACGAATTGCCGATCCTGATTCCCAAAGTCGGGGAAGATTTCCTGGGTTGGCTGCCCTGGCACTATGAGGGTGATCGCAAGACCCGTCACATGACCCATATTCAAAAAGACGGTGATACCGTTACCGGGTGGATTGCTGAATTTTTTATTCCCTATGATCTCTTAAAACCACTAAATAAAGTGCCGCCTCAGGTAGGGACAAGATGGAGGGCCAATATGTATCGAATTGATCATGATAGGGAACCACGGGTTTTATTTGCCTGGCAGCCTATTGTAAATAGTTTTCACGATCATGAATTGTTTGGGACTTTTGAATTTAAATAAATGAAAATACACTACTCTATTTTGCTCTCTATCATTACGTTTTCATCTGGTTGTAACCGGTCGGCACCAACAGCCGTTCATGATGGCGAGAAAGTGACAGAAGTGTCTCAGCAAGCAAGAGATACGGAGGATCTCACAGATCCCGAATTATTCACTTCTGGGATTGAAGGCCCTGCAGTTTCTTCAAGTGGAGATATTTATGCAGTAAACTTCGAAACTCAGGGTACCATAGGTAAGGTCAGCCCTGAAGGAACCGCAACCCATTTTGTGTCCTTGCCAGACAGTAGCATTGGTAATGGCATCAGGTTCCTAAGCAACGGAAATATGCTGATAGCCGATTATATAGGACATAATGTTTTGATTGTCGATATGAAAGACCTGTCAATTGATGTTTGGGCGCATGAGTCATCAATGAATCAGCCAAATGACTTGGCTATCACCAGTAAAGATGTTGTTTTTGCCAGTGACCCAAATTGGAAAGAGTCAACGGGCAATCTTTGGCGTATCAACCCAAACGGAATGGTCACTCTGCTGGAAGACAACATGGGGACCACCAATGGAGTGGAGGTAAGTCCGGATGAAAAGAAACTATATGTAAACGAAAGTGTCCAAGGTAATGTTTGGGTCTATGATCTTTCAGAAAAGGGGGAGATCTCCAATAAGCGACTATTAATAAAGTTTGAAGACTATGGAATGGACGGAATGAGGTGTGATACTCAGGGGAATTTGTATATTACCAGACATGGAAAGGGAACGGTGGCGGTGGTCTCTCCGGCAGGGAAATTGATCAAAGAAATTGTAGCCAAAGGTAAAAAGCCTTCCAATATTGCATTTGGAGGACCCGATGGCCGAACCTGCTACATTACTTTACAGGACAGGGGAAATATTGAAACATTTAGGGCGGACTTCCCCGGAAGGGCTTGGGCGCTAAGGCAATTAGAAATTAGGAATTAGGAATTGTGCTGTGGTAAAACTTCGTTTGTCAAGTCAGATTTTATGGTTATTGGTCTTAATTATATTGCCTCTGGCACTGGCAGGGCAAAACTATGACCTTGTGATAAAGGGAGGACACCTCATTGATCCAAAGAATGATATTGACGGCCCCATGGATGTTGCGGTGCTTGACGGGAAGATCGCAAGTGTTTCAAAAAATATTGAAGCAAGTACCGCTGAAATAGTGGTGGATGCCACGGGCAAGTATATTACTCCGGGAATTCTTGATATTCATACCCATAATTTCCATGGCCGGGGCACCTATCTGGCTGACGGATTTTTAAGCGTTCAACCGGATGGATTTACCTTTAAGGCTGGCGTTACCACGGTAGTGGACGTTGGCAGTTCCGGCTGGCGAAATTTCGAACAGTTTAAAACCCAAACTATTGATAAATCCAAAACGCGGGTACTGGTATTTCTCAATATTGTAGGCACGGGCATGAAAGGAGGGTCCTGGGAACAAGACCTGAGCGATATGGATGCCAGGTTGACCGCAAATACTGCCAAAAAATTTTCAGATGTGGTGGTAGGGGTAAAAGTAGCGCATTATGCTGGCCCCGAATGGGACCCGGTGGAGCGTGGTGTTGAAGCTGGTACCTTGGCTGATATTCCGGTCATGATTGATTTTGGCGGAGTGATCCCTGAGCTGTCATTGGAGACACTGCTTATGGAAAAATTAAGACCTGGTGATATTTTGACCCATACTTTCGGTCATGTGAAGGGCCGGATACCAATAGTCAATGAAGATGGTGACCTGGAGCCATATGTAAAACAAGCACAAGAGCGGGGCGTGATCTTTGACGTTGGTCATGGCGGAGGAAGCTTTTTATTTGAACAGGCAATTCCCGCCATGGAGCAGGGGTTCCGACCAAATACCATCAGTACAGACCTTCATACGGGCAGTATGAACGGTGGTATGAAAGACATGTTAAATGTTATGTCAAAATTCCTTAATATGGGGATGAATTTGCAAGAAGTAATTGCGGCCTCTAGCTGGAAGCCGGCACAAGTGATCAACCGGGAAGACCTGGGCCATTTGTCCGAGGGTGCTGTGGCGGATATAGCGGTTTTTACGGTACGAGAGGGTACTTTCGGGTTTGTGGACGTTCGCAGAAACCGGATGGATGGTAATAAGAAGCTGGCGTGTGAGTTGACAGTGCGGGAAGGAAAAGTAGTGTATGATTTAAATGGAATAAGTAGTTCGATTTGGAAAAAGTAAATATATGAAATCACTTTTTAGGTATATTCTGTGGGGAGCGCTGGCTTGTTTTATATCTGTTGTGGTCCTATGGTCCTTGGGGCATGAGCAGCTGCTCGGTCCCTTTGTAATTCTTTTTTTCCTTTTGTTGGCCCTGTGTTTTAGGGGAAGCAGCCTGCTAAAAGGTTTATCCTTCACTGTATTGATCTTTGCGTCGGTATCGGCGGCGATGTTTTACCCGGATTTTTTTTTAAAACAGGGTAATTTTGAGTTGAAATTATTGATCGTACCGCTGCTGCAGATCATAATGTTTGGCATGGGTACAACCATGAGTATTAGCGATTTTTCAGGAGTGATAAAAATGCCAAAAGGAGTGCTGGTGGGTTTGTTGTGCCAGTATTCTATTATGCCTGTGGCAGGCTTTGCCTTAGCCACAATGTTTGGGTTTCCACCGGAAATTGCTGCGGGTGTTATTCTAATAGGATCATCACCCAGTGGTTTGGCTTCAAACGTAATGACCTATCTGGCCAAAGCAAACCTGGCATTATCAGTTACGCTTACCACGGTTTCTACCCTGTTGGCTCCGCTTACCACCCCGTTGTTGATGGAGTTATTTGCCGGCCAGTTTGTACCCATTGATTTCTGGGCTATGATGTGGAGCATTACCAAAATTGTTATTTTACCTATTGTTGGAGGATTAATATTTAACCGCTTATTTCATGGAAAAGCTCCTTGGTTAGACAGGGCCATGCCCATCGTTTCTATGGCAGGAATTGCAATTATTATAACCATAATAACCGCAGCAGGAAGGGACAGCCTGCTGGTCATTGGAGTAGCTTTAGTGGCAGCTGCTATCATCCACAACGCGTTGGGTTATTTTCTTGGCTACTGGGGTTGTAGATTTTTGAAATTGCCCGAAAGAGATTGCCGCACCATAGCCCTGGAAGTAGGTATGCAAAATGGTGGACTGGCTTCCGGAATTGCCCTGGAAATGGGCAAAGTTGCTACCATAGGCCTGGCTCCGGCGGTATTCGGGCCCTGGATGAACATATCAGGTTCTTCACTGGCCACCTGGTGGCGTGAACGTCCACCAAAAAGCGAAGAAGACCTATCAGTAGTAGTTGAACATAAATCACAAGCACAAGAACAATGATAAATTCTAACAAGTTATTAGTGGCAATACTGGCCCTGGTATTAACCATACCGGCGTTTGGTCAAACCATAACCAGGGACCTGATGGTGTTCTACACTTCTCAATGGGAGGGGGAACGATTTCCTGATGGCCGGCCAAAAGTGCCAGATGAAATTTTAACAAGAATGGAAAAGGTTTCTATTGAAGAAGCCTGGGGAGTGTTGCGTGGGGAAGGCTACCATAATCAGTTTGAGGGTGGATGGAAAATGCTTTATGCAGATAAAGCTATTGTGGGTAGGGCGTTAACGGCTTTATATATGCCAAACCGGCCAGACGTCAATGATGCTATCATGGCAAAAGGCCAGGACGATGGACGGATAGGCAGTCCCAATAGCTGGCCCATAGATATGTTGTCCACCGGGGATGTTTATGTGGCGGACGCATTTGGCAAGATCGTGGATGGAACTATGATTGGAGATAACCTGGGTAATGCTATTTTTGCCAAGTCTGGTAACGGTGTAATATTCAATTCCAGTTCACGGGACATGGATGGGTTATTGAAAATAGATGGGTTCAACGCATTTGTACGGGATTGGCACCCCTCTTATTTGAAAGAAGTAATGCTTTTAGGACTGAATGTGCCCATCCGTATGGGGGCCGCTACAGTCCTTCCCGGTGACATAGTGTTGGCCAAAGGCGAGGGAGTTATCTTCATTCCTGCGCATTTGGCAGCCAAAGTAGTAGAAACCGCTGAACTGGTAATGCTACGAGACCAATTTGGTATCCAACGATTGAAGGAAGGCAAGTACTCACCGGGCGAGATTGATTCCCGATGGAGTGATGAGATCGAAAAGGATTTTTCTCAGTGGTTAAGTGACCATCAGGATGATCTACCGGTTCCTAAAGAACAGATCCAGGAATTATTGAAAAGCAGGACCTGGTAATTATACATAAAAAAAAACATTATTAGCATGAAAAAAAATAGCAGAAGAAAAATGGTAAAAACAATGGTTGCCGGAGCGGCAGCTATAGGGACGGGGGTAGTGGCCAAGGCTGCAGCTTCAACCTCATCAAGTGGTAAAAAAGTAGTTGGCGAGGTAATTACCTTCCAGCAGAAACCTTTATTTTCAAGTGCAGTGGCACATGGGAATACTTTGTACATTGCGGGTAAAGGCGCTCACTTCGATGGTGATATTACTGCACACACCAAGCATGTGCTGGATGAATTACAAAAGGCACTGGAGGCTAATGGATCTTCCATGGACAAGGTATTGAAAGTGAACGTTTATCTGCATGATTTAGCGGATTACAAAGCCATGAATGAGGCCTATCGGGGACGTTTTGGCGATAATCCTCCGGTTAGAACTACTGTAGCTACCTACGGTGGTGTTCCAGGCGACAGCCTGGTAGAAATTGACTGCATTGCAGCTTTAGATTGATTTAAATGCTTATGTTATGATTAGTAGAAGAAAACTTTTGAAAAGTATTTCCGGATTACCTTTGGTAGGTGGATTATTTGGGACCGGATTTATTGTATCCGGTAGTGCTCCTGCAGCTATTATGCGCAGGGATTACTTTAAGGAATTGGGAGTTCGGACCTTTATAAATGCCGCTGGTACCTATACAGCCATGACGGGATGTCTGATGCCTTCTGAGGTAACCGATGCCATTAAATATGCTACCGGCGACTATGTAAACCTTGATGACTTACAGGATAAGGTAGGCGAACGCATTGCAGAACTCCTACACTGCGAATATGCTACGGTAACCGCAGGGTGTTTCTCGGCAATTACATTTGCTACGGCTGGGGTTATTTCTGGAATGGACAATGATAAGGTTATACAAATGCCTGATCTTACCGGTCTTAAGAGTGAAGTGATAGTACAAAAATCACATGAGATTGGTTATCTACACGCAGTTAGGAATACAGGGGCAGAAATCATTATTATCGAAACACGCAAAGAGTTGGATGAGGCTATAAGTGATAAAACTGCCATGTTGTGGTTCTTAAACAACTCTAATTCCAAAGGTGAAATCCAGCATGAAGAGTGGATTGAAGTAGGGAAGAAACATGGTATACCAACATTCAATGATTGCGCAGCAGATGTACCACCGGTGGAGAACCTCTGGAAGTATACAAAAATGGGTTATGACCTGGTAGGGTTTTCAGGAGGCAAAGGTCTTAGGGGACCACAGAGTGCTGGCTTGTTACTAGGTCGTAAAGATCTGATTCAAGCCGCCCGGTTGCATGCACCTCCCAGGGGTAACACCATCGGAAGGGGCATGAAGGTCAACAAGGAAGAGATCCTGGGAATGTTGGTGGCGCTGGAATTATTCCTTTCCAAAGACCATAAAAAAGAGTGGGCCTTATGGGAAAGTCAGATCCAAATGATCCATGATGCAGCGGCATCTGTCGAAGGAGTAACACCGGAAATACACGTTCCGGAAGTTGCCAACCATGTTCCCTCATTGAAAGTTACCTGGGACCAGAAAAAGGTCAAGATTACCGGGGATGAAGCTCGAGCTAAACTTCGCGAAGGACATCCATCAATCCAAACAGTAGGAGACAAGGAAAGTCTTGGGATAACCACTTGGATGATGCAGCCAGGGCAGGAGCGGATCGTGGCCATCAGGGTTCGGGAAATTCTGGCGGAAGCAGCCTCTTAGTTATAGTCAAAGAATTAGAAATTAGGAAAGATGAATTAGAAATTCACGATGTTCATTCTAACCGTCAATTCATAATTTCTAATTTCTAATTTCAAATAACTCATAACTAATTACAGCTCCCGAAGGGAGATGTTCCGCCACCTCACCTTAATTCCTCCTCCACTATGGATCTGTAAGACGATTTGTCCTTCAGCCTGGCCGATCAGATCATCGTCAAGCTCAATCATTTTTTGCCCGTTGAGCCAGGTGGTCACTTTACCTCCAATGACCTGGATGCGCAGGGTGTTCCATTCTCCCATTTTCAGGGCCTTATCTTTTTCAGGATCAGGCTTGATTAACCATTGTCGGCCATATGATTCGTAGATTCCTCCGGTATCATGGCCTGGAGGCGCTACTTCAGTTTGCCAGCCTGATATTTTAGTTCCTTCCAGGGACGAGCGAAAGAATACCCCGCTGTTTCCATCGGCTTCTTGCTTGAATTCCAGGGTCAGATCGATGTCCTTATATGATTTATCGCTAGCCAGGTAACCGTATTCCGCATCAGGTCCGCTTTCACAAATCAGGTTACCATCTTCGACGTACCATTTCTCGGTGCCGTGGATGGTCCAACCGGAAAGGTCTTCGCCATTGAATAAGCTGGTGCCATTTTGGAATTCTCTGATCTTAATGTTCCTGAACTTTACTTCATGGTCGTGGTCCTGAAGGCCTATGTGACCGCGGGATGCCTGCCCATAATCGGAGTATTCGTTGAATTTGCTGTTGGCCACCAGTGCTTTCCATTCTTCTGAATTTATTTGATATTCAATGGTCTTGTTCCCATTTAACCAGTGTTCAACATGTCCGTTATTCACTACAATCCTGGCCGTATTCCATTCGCCCACAGGCTTGGTATAGTCTTCAGCAGCGGACTGCAGGTCGTAATTGTCTCCTGTAAGATGCGTTCTCAAGTCGAAATTGTCATCTGCACTATTCAGAGCTGTTTGGTTGTCCAGGATCTGGAACTCAGGGGCCGTGTGCCACATTGGTTCTCCCTCTTTTTCCAACCCCAGATATAATATGCCGCTATTGGCGGTATCCGAAACCATAAATTCCAGTGAAAGTTCGAAATTCCTATACATCTTGCGGGTGATTATAGTGCCTCCACCTGCTCCCTCTTGCATAGATTTCTCCACAATAAGATTTCCATCTTCCACTTTCCATCCTTGCTGAGGAAAGGATTCTTTTTGGTATCCTCTCCAAAGCTCAGAGGAGGTTCCGTCAAATAATAGTTCCCATCCTGCTTCAACCTCTGCAGGGGAAAGGGTATTGACTTGTTGTGCCGATTCTGCCGCAGCTAAGCCGGTTTCATTGGCGCCCGACTGTGCACAGCCCATCGGGAAACCCAACAAAAATATCATTAACTTATAGATCTTCATGTCCATTGTTTATAGTGCTTAATTTAATATTTATCCTTCAATCCTTCAATCCTTCAGTCCTTCAGTTAGTTGCCCTGCTTCCCTCCGGTTAGCACCTGGCCGATTTGTAAGACCGTCACCCAGGTCTTCTCTCGCTTCCGCAGCAATGCTAAGTATTTTTTCTTTTACTTCGGGATACAACGCCTGAACATCATAAGATTCGCCAGGGTCACGGCGCAGGTCATACAGTGCCATTGACACAGTGTCGCGACCATAAGGACCTGGCCAGCCGTCGTTGCCGGGAAGTACATTCTTGTATGACCTTG
>CAZOJZ010000052.1:0-2873 GCA_964580205.1 uncultured Roseivirgaceae bacterium | reverse complement strand
AAATTCCGATCGAGATGCTGGCAAGGATTTATCAAATTTACATACGTTGCTGACAACTGAGGCCGTAGCACAGACTAATGCTTCCAAGACACTTTATCCGGTCGGTCGAGAGCCTGTCGCGATAAAGGATGGTAAGTATCCTGCCAGCTATTTTCCCAATACCGAGTTGCTTGGCGCAGATGAAATGAGGATCACCGCCCTCGGTACCGGAATGCCAAACCAGACCAAGAAGGCAGTATCTATCTCGTATCTCGTTGAGTTGGGCAACGGAGACAAGTTCCTGTTCGATGTGGGAATGGGCATGATGGGAAACCTGTTCTCCCTACGCCCTGACTTTTCGAAGCTCGACAAGGTGTTTGCCAGTCACCTGCATATTGACCACGTCGGCGACTTCATGGGACTTCACATTGGCGGCTGGTTATCAGGGCGCTATACCCCGATCCACCTCTACGGACCGAGCGGAGCCAAGCCGGAACTGGGAACCAAGGCGTTCGTCGAGGCCATGAAGAAGGGCTATGCTTGGGACCTCGCCACCCGTAGCGGCGCGCTGCCGGATATGGGTGCACAGATCGTGGTGCATGAGTTCAACTACACACAGGAAAACGAAATTGTATACCAGGACAATGGCGTGACGATTCGATCCTGGCCGGCCATTCACGCCCTGGACGGTCCTGTGAGCTTCAGTCTCGAATGGAACGGGCTGAAGTACGTATTCGGCGGCGATACCTATCCCAACAAATGGTACATGGAATTCGCCAAGGATGCGGATATTGCATCGCACGAGTGTTTCCTTCCGCCCGAGGCTCTGGCTGCATACTTTGGTTGGGACCTGGGTCAGGCGATGTGGGTTTCGACTAGAATCCACACCGAGCCACAGGCCTTCGGGAAGGTCATGGCCAAACTCAAACCTCGAATGGCCGTTGGTTACCACTCGGTGCAGTCGCCGGAGAACAACGCCGCGATCATAGATGGCGTCCGCGCGACCTATGACGGTCCCCTGGCCCTGGCGCGCGACCTGATGGTCATCAACGTCACCAAGGACGATATCGTGGTTCGCATGGCAACGGTAGACGAGTACGTGCTTCCGCCCAATGTCACTCAGGCATACAAAGATGCGCCTCGTTCAGACACGAAGAAAACGTCCAAGCACATTTCAAGTGGCAAGTGGAAAGGCTACAAACCGCCGCCGATGCCGAAAAAGTAGCAACAATGCGGGTACATCCAAGATCGGGGATTACTACGGATGAACATGAATTGATGATATAGCTACATAATCGTGCTGATTTATATTTAAAACGGAATTAATTGATTAAATATTGCAATTGACAATCTACTGTTATATTATTGAGGCTAGATAAAATATTTTCCCAAAAAATAATTTGAATTATCTCAATATACCCATAAGCAAACTTTTTCTAATTTGCGTTTTCTTTATTCCCGTTATTCCGGTTTATGCAGTAGATGATAGTTTAGAAGAGTACTTTTCTAGCGTACGTCCCGGTCCTAAAGACAAACCTACCGAAATCAAAGTTGGGCTTGCTGTCTTAAATATAGACAGTATTGACGGTGCAAATCAATCTTTCATAGCTAATATATTTATAGCAATGCAGTGGGAAGATCCACGTCTTGCTACAGAGAGAAGGAGCAGACGTAGATTGAGTGTAGACGAGGTATGGAATCCAAGTATACAAATACTGAACTAGCAAAAGCTCTTCAAAACTTTTCCAGATATAGTTGAGATCTCACCCGAAGGAAATGTGTTTTATAGGCAAAGATATTGGGGAACCTTTTCCTATCCTATGAACCTGAAGGATTTCCCTTTTGATCACCATTCACTAGAGATAAGGATAGTAGCAGCCGGATATGGCGCTGATGATATCAAATTTGTAATTGATGATGAAAGAACTGGGATGGTAAGCACTCTCACTGTGACAGATTGGAAAATTGAGGAGTGGGAGTCATATCCTGAGTCAATTAAAATAGGGCCGGGATTACCTGTATTATCTGGGGTAGTATTCGAGTTCGATGCGGATCGTTTGGTGGGATTTTATGTTATCAAAGTCTTATTACCGCTGGCCATGATCATTTTTATGTCGTGCATTGTATTTTTTATCGAGCCAGTTCATGTGGGGCCCAAAATTAGCATAGCCGTAACTGCGATGCTTACGCTTATCGCGTATCGATTTCTACTTGGTAACCTCCTGCCAAAGATTTCGTATCTTTCACGTATGGACTATTTCCTTTTTGGGTCAACATTTTTGGTATTTGGGGTTCTAGTTGAAACGGCGATAACTGCTAAGCTTGTGGGGTTAAAGAAGGAGCAATATGCTAAGAAAGTAGACAATTGGTCTCGTTGGATATTTGCGGCAGTTTTCATCATAATATTGGTGGCCTCATTTTTTGTTTAAAACTCAACCATAATTATATTAGAAGTTACTAAAGCTGAGCATCTGAGTCTAATAAATTTATAGATTATTAATTTGTGGCTGGGGCTCTTGTATACACTTCGAACTTCTCAGTATCAATTAGTAACTACTGAAAGGATAAAAGAAGTGATTTTCTAACTCTTGCATACTTTAATTCACTACACAGGTAACAATTTTAAAAAGCCATTAATTAGGAGAGCTTCCACTCGCCCTACCAGATTAAATACCCTTGGGGGGTTGGTCCAACAATGTTTTAAAGGAAATGCGTGGTTGGAGATATAATTTCTATTGCTAAGAGCTATATTTTTGATACAATGAGCACAAAAAGGTTAATGCATAAAATAGGATAATTAAAAGCCTTATAAATTCTACAAAGGGGGAAGCTTTTGTGAAAAGATTTGCTTATATAGTTTCATTCTTTAATTAATATTATTAGTATTATACTCA
>CAZOJZ010000051.1:0-1967 GCA_964580205.1 uncultured Roseivirgaceae bacterium | reverse complement strand
AAGAAAGGATGAATGCTTTACAGGGAATTGTTCCCTCTTGCATTATAACCGCAGAGCCTGAGGATTTATAAGGCGAAAACAATCGAGAACCTCTAAACCACAAGGATTAGCCAAAATAGACAAATCCGGCAAACAAATTACTTTGTTCACCTACTATCAGTTTAAAGTTTAAGAAAGAAAAATCCCCTCTGTACTTCCATTTAAAAATTAATATCCTAAAATTGCTACTCAGTTCCAGACTCCATAGGAATGCTGCCCGAAACCAAGTACACAAAAAGTGGAGATATTAGTATCGCCTACCAAGTGATTGGAAATGGTTCGATGGACCTGGTCCTGGTACCAGGTTGGGTTTCCAATATTGAGATTTTCTGGGAAGATCCCTCTATGGTAAGATTTCTTAAAAAGTTGGCTTCATTTTCTAGGCTTATTCTATTTGACAAACGAGGAACCGGACTTTCAGACCGAGCAACTGATTCTCCGACCCTGGAAGAACGCATGGACGACGTCCGGGCGGTGATGGATGCCGTTGATTCTAAGCGGGCTTCGCTACTGGGCTATTCTGAGGGAGGCTCTATGGTTGCCTTGTTTGCGGCCACTTACCCAGACAGAACTACCTCAATCATAATGATTGGAAGCTTCGCCAGGAGGACCAAGACCACTGATTTCCCTATTGGAGTAGAACCGATTAGCTATCAGAACTTTATAGAAACGATTGAATCTGAGTGGGGTGGACCGGTGGGATTGGAAACGAGAGCCCCAAGCATGGTAAATGATGACCAATTTAAGAATTGGTGGGCAAGATTGCTAAGAATGGGTGCCACTCCGGCTACGGCATTAGCCATTATTCGAATGAACGCCGAAATCGATATAAGAAATATCCTAACTTCTATAAAGGTTCCTGCCTTGATCCTTCACGCGGACGAAGATCCTTTGATTGACGTTGCTCAGGGGGTATTTCTTGCCAACCACATCCCTAATTCAAAACTGGTCACATACCGTAGTGAGGACCATCTTCCCTGGGTTGGAGGGGGCTCCGGCATTGTTTTAGGCGAAATCGAGGAATTTATTACCGGCATTCGAACCAAGGTGGATATTGACCGGGTGCTAAGCACACTTATGTTTACGGACATTGTTGATTCAACGAAAATTGCCTCTGAGCTGGGG
Organism: uncultured Roseivirgaceae bacterium; assembly: GCA_964580205.1. GTDB lineage: Bacteria > Bacteroidota > Bacteroidia > Cytophagales > Cyclobacteriaceae > SZUA-3. Next base: position 803 of record CAZOJZ010000051.1, on the reverse strand, counting down.
GATCAAAAATGGGGTGACCTGCTTAAAAGCCATTACTCGGCAATTCGGCACGAACTGGCGGTTTATCGTGGTCGGGAAATTGACACGGCGGGTGATGGCTTCTTTGCTGCATTCGATGGGCCGGCACGGGCCCTTCATTGCGCTAGAGCCATCAGAGATTCAATAAAAAAATTGAGATTATCATTGCGAATAGGAATGCATACCGGAGAATGCGAAGTACTAGGGGATGATGTAGTAGGAATCGCAGTGCACATTGCCGCAAGGATCTCTTCACTGGCAGAGCCGGATCAAATATTAGTTTCCAGAACGGTCAAAGATCTTGTCGCCGGTTCGGGGATTGAATTTGAGGACTTCGGGGCACACCGTCTGAAAGGAGTTTCAGAGGAGTGGAATATATTTGTTGTCAAATAATCAAAATCTCAAAAACCATTATCCTTCGTAGTATTGAACTTGCTCACACTCTAGAAATAACAAAATCAATAATAATTCCTATATCCCGTTCTCTATTAAATTTAGCTTTCTTCAGTTACAGGAGATTCTTGATCATCTTTTACTATTTTCTTTGGTGGTAAAGGAATTATCATAGATACCCTCTTTCTGTATTCACGGTACTGGTCTCCATAAAAGGTAATTAAATCTTTTTCCTCAAATTGTATGGCCACTAAGATGTAAAGAGTGGTGGCAATTGCAAAAACAAGATGAGCTGTACTCATAGTGGGTGTAGACCAGAAAGCAATTATAAAACCAAGGTAGAGTGGATGTCTTACAAATTGATAAAAATAGGGTGTTTTAAATGTAAGTTG
>CAZOJZ010000050.1:0-2924 GCA_964580205.1 uncultured Roseivirgaceae bacterium | reverse complement strand
GGTGAGGTCTTCCTTTTGTTTGAATACATATTTCTTCCCCTGGAACTGTGTCGTGATCTGGAACGGGATACACGTGGTGAATGCCATCTGCCGCCTCTTGCTCTCCAGGTAGATCGTCCAATGGGCCTTCGCACCAGAAACCAAGGGGGCATTGGTCTGAATACTATTACTGAAACGAAGATGACCCGGCCCGGCCTGAACATTACCACCACTGGCCGCCATACTGCTACACTAACAAATACAGCGGTTGGGCTGTACGTTTTAATGCTCCCTTCTACTTTAGCAGGTTCCACAATATAATCAGCACCGTAAATATCAGGATCTCCGATTACCTGAAGAGAAATCTCACCCTCGCTGTGCTTTTCAATTTCAATGGTGGCAATATCCTGAACTTCAGTTTCACTCAATACAGCCTGCAGTACCAGTAGATGAGTGCCTCCTTCCACATATTCAACTACCTTGACAACATCAATTTCACCATCTTTATTGAGGTCCAGGTTATTGATTTCGTTTTCTTCCTGGTTGATCCTCTTTTCGAAATCTTCAAGGTCTTCCGCATCTTCAAAAAGGCCAATCACTCCATAAAGATCAAAATCTTCGCCAGCCTCTGTTGCCGGAGTTTGTTCCTGCGCAAATACAAAACAGTTAATGAATAGTAAGAATAGCGTGGCAATAATGGTGTTGTTCATGGTTTATATTATTTTTAATAATTCAATATTTCATTTAATCTTATAATATCCAAAGCTATATTTCTCGTTTAAAAACTGTTTTACAAAGTTGTGCTTATTTTAAGTTATACTTTATCTTGTAATCATCAAGCCATGTCTTATCAACTTCGGTCATATCTATGCGTTGCGTAAATAGTTCAGGCCAAACTATCTCTTTTTTACGGGTTGGGTCTGGTTCTAATCCCTCTGCTTCTCCCGGCACATCCCAGGCATCATCAGTTGAAACAGCCATTCTCTCGGTAATACCGTCCCTGGTAAGATTCCATACCATCATATCATCTGCCATCGATAGAGGCCCATCGTAGGTCTCACGGATTCCTTCGTAAATGCCATAGCGAGTTCCTTCCTCATTAAAGAAGTGATAGGCTATAGCGTGTTTTGGTTCAAGCATGCTCATCACTTTACCAAAAGCCTGGGCCGAAGTGTGAATAACAGTATTCATCATCACACTTCGAGAAGGTGGCTGATTGTAGAATTTTCTCAATTGTTCAGCAGTAAGAAAAGCTTCATGGATCACTATATCAGCATCTTTTGCATAATCGATAAACCAGTTGTTGGGAAAGGTGTCTCCTCCATAAACCACCTTATAACCATTCCACTCCATCGAAAAACTAACCGGGCCGTCACCGGCATGGATGGCAGGCCAGGAACGGATTACCACGCCATTTTCTTCATATATAATTTCATTTACACCTCTATAATCGAATTCATGAACAATTATGTTGCCCGGGATAGGATTTATTACGGCCGCCCGTGTCATAAAGTCCCAATTGTAGGCTTTCAGAAAATGGTCAACAAAATAGGCAGTACCCATGTCTTCCCTCGATCCACTTGGTCCCCAAACTTCCAACGGTACTGTGCGTCCGCCAGTCCAGCCACCAGCCCATAGTGGTGCAAGATCTCCTACATGATCGGTATGCAGATGGCTGGCAAATACCTTGGTTAAATAATTAGCGGGGATCATAAGCGACGCTACATTGGCCATTGATCCTGTGCCCAGGTCAAATAAAAACTTATCTCCATTACCTAATTCAAACACCCAGCATGATGCTGCTTGGCCCCTTCGAGCTGCCGGCATTCCGGTACCGCAAGCAATAATGCGTATTTCATCAGGCTCAAGCGCTTCCGATCCCGGATAGTACACGTATCGGTCAGGTGCAATCCCGGTTGGTGATGTTACTTTACCACCCGCATCAATTAGATCTGCGCTAATAATAACCATTACCGAAATAGTTAATAAACTTCCCATGAGTGCGTAAATGAGATTCTTTTTCATAGTATTATGATTATTTATATGTACTGTACATTGTACCAAACGTAATAAATATAACCGCGAAAAAGGAATATACCTATATTTTTAGTTTTATTTGCTTTATTACAGCCAGTGTGTTATTTGTGCTAATGGTACTGACATCAAACCAGATGTTTCAAACTAAAATTAAATTTTTGTTTAATTCTCAAAACCAAATAAACTTATTAAAGTAATTATTATGTCGGACAGCTTGCCATATAGGAAAATCGTCTTATTTATATTGATGTTTCTTTTTTCTTTGATGGCTAAATCCCAGGAGGAAGAAGTTGACCCTGCCAAAGCTGCACAAAACCCATTGGCAAATGTGTATAGCCTGCCACTACAATATAATACGGATTTTGGTATCGGAGATTATTCTAAAACTTCTAATACCCTCAATATACAGCCGGTAATTCCTGTGGTACTTGGCGAAAGTGGTTGGTTACTTATTAACCGTGCTATTATTCCATTTCCTCAAACCGTACCTGATATATTTACTGAAAGTGGAGGAAGTACCACAGGATTAGGGGATATTAGTTATACCGCATGGTTTGCTCCACCATCAAAAGGCAATCTGACCTGGGGAATTGGTCCAGTGACCATATTGCCTACTGCCACCAGCAGTGAGCTTGGAAATGGTAAATTTTCTATAGGCCCTTCACTGGTCTTTGTATATGTTGTTCCAACCTTTATGGGTGCCGCTGTTATTTCCAATTGGAAATCTGTTGGTGGTGATAAGGACAGATCAGATGTGCATACTTTTTTCTTCCAGTATATCCTTACTTATTTCTTGCAAAATAAGTGGTATCTGAGTTCCGCTCCCTTAAACCTTGCCAACTGGGAAGCTGAAAAAGATCAGAGATGGATTATTCCAGTGGGAGGAGGTGTTGGAAAGATGTTCAAAA
>CAZOJZ010000049.1:0-2245 GCA_964580205.1 uncultured Roseivirgaceae bacterium | reverse complement strand
GGTGGTGATGAGTGGATTCGAACCACCGACTCACGGATTTTCAGTCCGATGCTCTACCAACTGAGCTACATCACCAGCCTAATGGGTTGCAAATCTACTAAACCACTAATTAACCACAAAATTTGCTGGTACTTTGTAGTGTATCTTATTTGATAATTTTTCCGTAATTTTAGAGTTGCGGATTGCCTAAACTTTTCCACCTAAAAGTCCTCTAATCAATGGGAAATCAACTGGTATTCATAATTATTACTGCACTAACCATTGGCATATTTTCCTTTAGTATATACCGCATTTTTTCCTTCATGAAATTTACCCAAGCGGGCTATCCCATCCGGGATATCAAGCAAAGGATAAAGATCACTCTTGACGTGGCCCTGGGGCAAACCAAGATCATGCGCCTTCCGGTAATAGGATTCATGCACGCTTTAGTATTTTGGGGATTTGTGGTGATCTCCATTGGCACCACTGAAATGGTGATTGATGGCATTTTGGGTACCCACAGGATATTTTCAGTCACTGCTGGTTTCTACAAATTAATCACCGCCTCAGGTGAAATTTTTGCAGCCCTTATCATTTTTTCATGTTTGGCATTTCTATTAAGAAGGCACCTCCTAAGGGTGAAGCGATTTAGCGGTCAAGAAATGACCACCGGTTCTAGTTTAGATGCCACCATCGCCCTGACCCTCATTATATTATTGATGGTATCCCTTCTAGGAATGAATTTAGGTTATGTTTTGTCAGCACCGTCCGCTTTGGTAGGCATGTATCCTGTTTCCAATTCTATAGCCTCTATGATGGCCGGTTGGCAAAACTCTGCTGCTGAAATCGAAATAATTAACTGGTGGACCCATGTAATGCTGGTATTTGTTTTTGCCAATATACTACCTTACTCCAAACATTTTCATGTATTCATGTCGGTGCCCAATGTTTTCATGTCGCGATTAGAGCCGCTCACCAAATTGTCTAACATGGAGACTGTGACCCAGGAGGTTAAATTGATGATGAATCCGGATACCGCATTTGCTAATCCGCCAGAGGGTAACCAGGAAGCCCCCTCCCGGTTTGGAGTAAAGGATGTGGAAGATGCCAGTTGGAATAACTATGTGGACTCGTTAACCTGCACCGAATGTGGCCGATGTACTGCAGTTTGTCCCGCCAATATCACCGGTAAAAAGCTTTCGCCCAGAAAAATATTTGTTGATTACAGGAAGAGAATGAGTGAAAAAGGACCAGGATTGGTAAAAGAAGGAAAAGACTTTACCGATAATAAGTCTTTACTAGGCGACTATATAAGTGCCGAAGAATTATGGGCCTGTACCACCTGCAACGCTTGTGCCCAAGAGTGCCCAGTCAATATTGATCATGTATCATTAATTGTCGATATGCGCCGATATATGGTGATGGAAGAATCTTCCGCACCAGCACAATTGAATAACATGTTTGCCAATATTGAAAATAATGGAGCCCCCTGGCCCTTTGCCCAAACAGAACGGTTTAATTGGGCCAACGATCTATATATCAATACCGGTAATCAAAATTAGCCCATGAGTGAAGATAAGAGGAGATTAGTAAAAGTGCCTACCATGGCCGAAATGACGGCCAAAGGAGAGGAACCGGACATTCTTTTTTGGGTTGGGTGCGCAGGAGCGTTTGATGATAGGTATAAAAAAGTGACCCGCGCTTTTGCCAAAATTCTTGATCATGTAGGTGTGAAATATGCGGTATTGGGTACGGAAGAAAGTTGTACCGGAGATCCCGCCCGGAGGGCAGGCAATGAATTGTTATTCCAAATGCAAGCCCTGAGCAATATTGAGGTGCTCAACGCCTATAAGGTTAAGACCATCGTTACCGCTTGTCCCCACTGTTTCAATACTTTAAAAAACGAATATCCTGAGTTAGGCGGAAATTATGAAGTGATCCATCACTCTACCTTCCTGCAAAACCTTTTGGATGAGGGTAAAATCAAGGTCAAAGAAAATGGACCTTTCAAAGGGAAAAGAGTTACTTATCATGATTCTTGTTATTTGGGCCGGGGAAACAATATCTATGAGGCCCCCCGGGCGGTGATCCTCAGTCTGGATGTGGAATTGATAGAGATGGAACGCTCTCGAAGCAAAGGATTATGCTGTGGAGCCGGTGGGGCCCAGATGTTCAAAGATTCAGAACCCGGCAATAAAGAGGTGAACATTGAAAGAACTGAGGAAGCGTTGAGGACCAAAGCGGAGACCATTGTCTGTGCTTGCCC
>CAZOJZ010000048.1:0-15473 GCA_964580205.1 uncultured Roseivirgaceae bacterium | reverse complement strand
CACCCGAGGACATGCAACCACCTCAGTATGGAAAGTAAGTTTACGCTGCATTTTTTATTTATTTTCATTTTTTTCTTTTTTCAAATTACCCTTTTGGCCCAGGGGACAAATCCATCTGACTGTCAGGGATTGTCAATCAATGCGGAGGTTACCCCGGCTTGCATTGCGGGTAGTAATGGTCAGCTCAATTTGGTCATAGAACAAGGCTTGCCCCCGTATCGGGTCAGGTGGGATGATGGAAGCACTAAAGTAAGTAGAAAAGTACCCGCCGGTAGTTATCAGGTTCAAATAACAGATGCATTAGGATGTCTGGGTGTTGGCACTTTTAAGGTGCCTAGTTATGCGCCCATCCAGGTTAATGTTCAGGTGAATCATACCAGCAAGCTGGGAAAGAGCAACGGAGCTATTGCATTACATGTTACGGGAGGTCAACCCCCGTACCGTTTTTCTTGGATCTCCAGCGATCCAAATGCAGTAACCGGGGTGGGTCCAAATGTAAATCAATTAAGGAAATTGCCTTCCGGAATGTATAAGATTATGGTATTTGATGCAGCCCACTGCTATAAGGAGATAGAGACTGAAGTGAAATAATTGGATGAAAAAAATCTTTCAATACTGGTTCATACCCATATTACTGATGCTCTCATTGGTGTCTGTAAAGGCACAGACCCTTCAGGTAAACAATATTACATTGCCCACCTGTACCAGCCCAAATAGTGGTGAATTTGAAATAGAACTCACAGGCGTTGGATTGTCGGATACTATAGTGTTTCGGTTACAGGGATTTCCATCCGGATCACCATCCTTTATTCAAATAGATACTTCTTTAATAAAAGTCATTGTTTATCAGGGTCTGTCGGAGGGAAATTATTTTATAGACGTTTTTGAAACTACCGGGGCTTCGATAGCGCCGGGAGTTTTTATAGCGTTGGATATTGTGGAGCCGATAATTAGTGTTCCTCCTACTCCCACAACGGTTTGCAGCAATGATGGACCACAAGATCTACTGGCCTTGGTTAGTGCCGATCAACCAGGTGGGACCTTTACATTTTCTGGCCCTGGAGTTTCAGGCACCACATTTGACCCATCGGGACTGAGTGGATTCGAGAATGTTAATGTGACTTATACCTTAGGAGTATGTATTGTAAGCAATATAGTAACCTTTGATGTTGAACCAGCACCAATAATTATACCCTTCCCGATCACTGTATGTGAAGACAATGGTATTGTGGACCTAAATACATTGGTTACCGCCAATATCCCCGGTGGCGCTTTTACTTTCACCGGCACGGGTGTGTCTGGGAGTAATTTTGATCCTATGGGCCTTAGCGGACCTGTCACCATAGATGTTACCTATGTACTTGGTAATTGTACTGTTCTTGACAATTTTGACATTACAGTGGAGCAACTTCCGGTACTTACACTTCCTGCCACTACAGTTTGTGAAAATTCAGGGATAGTGGACCTGACCACAATTGTGTCAGCCATACCTGGAGGTGGCTCCTTTACCTTTGTTGGAACCGGTGTTACTGGAAATAACTTCGATCCTACAGGATTAGGAGGGACGACGGTAAATATAGATGTGACCTATGATTCAGGTGTTTGTACAGAAGTGGGTGTTCTTGTTATTGACGTTGAGATCACTCCAACCATCACTTTGAACCCAACTACTCCTATTTGCGAAAATTCCGGGCCACAGGATCTTTTGACAATGGTAAGCGCTGTTCCCGCCGGAGGTACATTTACTTTTAGCGGCCCGGGAGTATCGGGTTCAACCTTAGATCCAACTGGTTTGGGTGGTACTGCGGTCAATGTAACGGTAAACTATACGCTAAATAGTTGTGTGGTTACCGAGGTTATGATAATCGATGTTGCCCCAACGCCTGTGGTGACACTAAATCCCACTACTCCTCTCTGTGAGAATTCCGGCCCACAGGATCTATTAACAATGGTAAGCGCTGTTCCCGCCGGGGGTACTTTTACATTTTCTGGTCCAGGAGTTACCGGAACTTCTTTCAGTCCCGCCAGTCTTGGAGGAACTTCAACTAATATAGATGTCACCTACTCTTTAGGCGTTTGTACAGTTACTAATACTATGGTAATAGATGTTCAATCTACCCCTGTATTAACATTGAATCCAACCACCCCGTTATGTGAAAATGCCGGGTCACAAAACTTGATGGCCATGGTAAGTGCCAGTCCGAGTGGAGGAACATTTACGTTTACCGGTCCAGGAGTTGCAGGAGCGAATTTTGATCCTACAGGATTAAGCGGTCTGGTCAACATTGATGTAACCTATGATCTGGGTGCATGTGCTGTCACCAGTACCATGGTGATTGACGTGGAACCAACTCCAGTATTGACATTAACTCCAGTCACGCCTCAGTGCGATTCTAGTATGCCCGTGGATCTTCTACCAATGGTAAGCGCTAACCCCCCCGGCGGAGTATTTAGTTTTAGCGGCCCTGGGGTGTCTGGTAATATATTTGACCCCATGGGTCAAAGTGGCACCGTCAATATTATTGTAACCTATCAGCTAAGCGCCTGTACCGTTAGTGATGTGATGGTAATTGATGTGGAACAGGCCCCTGTACTGACATTGAATCCCAATACTCCGCTATGTGAAAATGCCGGTCCACAAGACCTGCTTTCCTGGGTGACCCCGAATCCTGCTGGAGGTGTTTTTACATTTAGCGGTACAGGAGTAACAGGGAATACTTTTGATCCTGCAGGATTGAGCGGATTTGTTAATATCAATGTGGATTATACTTTGGGTGTATGTATTTCTTCCAGCATATTGGTGGTTGACATACAAATTGTACCTACAGTTAGTCTCAATCCACCGGCAGCCATTTGCAATGATGCAGGCTTGCAGGACTTGCTTGCCATGGTCAGTGTAAATCCCACAGGGGGGACTCTGACTTTTAGTGGTCCCGGTGTGATTGGTAACAATTTCAACCCTACTGGTCTGGTAGGTACCATAGATATTCAGGTATCTTATGTGCTGAGCACCTGTAGCCAGCTAGATATCATGCAATTGATATTGAATGATGCCGCAACTGTGGACGCAGGTCTTGATCAAACTATTTGTGAAACGGATCCGGTCCTTTTATCCGGAACTATCGGTGGAGGAGCCACATCAGGAATCTGGACCAGTACTGGATCTGGTTCATTTGACGATAACACTAGTCTAAGTGCCATTTATACCCCAAGTCCAGCAGATATTTCCGCTGGCAGCGTGATCTTGACATTGATTACCAACGATCCAGATGGCCCCGGTCCCTGCAGCGTCGAAAGCAGTTCATTAACAGTTTTAATTAATCAAGGGGCAGTGGTAGACGCCGGTCCTGATCAGCTAATTTGTGAAGGCGAAAATGTAAATTTAACTGGAAGCGTATCAGGGATCGCTATAAATCCAATGTGGTCCACCACCGGTGGTGGATTATTTGATGATCCCAGTTCATTAAATGCCGTTTATTTTCCAGATGTTACGGATATAGCTGCCGGACAAGTACAGTTTATACTCAATACCGACGATCCGGATGGTCCCGGTGGCTGTCCCGTTGGTACTGATACTGTTGAAGTGATCATTAATTTGGTGCCAATTGTTGATGCCGGCCCCGATCAGGCGATTCCTGCTGGAAATACCGTTAATTTAGCAGGTACCATTGGTGGAGGCGCTACTAGCGCGATCTGGAGTTCCAATGGTTCCGGGATTTTTGATGATGTTACTTCACTTACTGCCGTTTATACCCCGAGTGCGGCGGATATTTTATCCGGGAGCGTGATCTTGATTCTAACCACCAACGACCCTGATGGACCAGGCCCTTGTACTGCTAAAAGTGATTTGATGACTGCTCTGATTATTACGGGTAAAACTGTAATTGCCGGTGTGGACCAGAACTTGTGCGAAGGTGACACTGTTTTTCTATCAGGAGTTGCAGCATGTGTTGCAAATGGTACTACATGGACCTCAGATGGTTCAGGCACTTTTGACGATCCAACAGATCTAAATACTTTTTACCTGCCAACTGCTGCAGACATCGCAGCAGATAGTATCTTAATGATATTGAATATTGATGACCCGACTTCATCTCTGGGCTGTCTTCCGGAATCCGACACCTTGGTGGTAAAAATAAATCCTATTCCGGTAGCTGATGCCGGCTCAGATGTTACTATTTGTCAGGGTGATGCAATCCAATTAAACGGTACCGGAGCAATGTTCTATCTGTGGAGCCCGGCTGCCGGTTTGGACGATCCAAACATTCCAAATCCTATGGCAAGCCCGGTAATTACTACCACTTATTTATTAACTGTCACGGACGATTTCGGGTGTACGGACACCGCAAGTGTAACAATAAACGTGATCATCACTGTCCCACCGGTGGTAATCACTCCAGTGGATATTTGTCAGGATTTTGTCTCGCCCAGACTGATGGCCACTGGGACTAATATAAGTTGGTACACAGATCCGGCCCTGACCAATTTAGTAGCTACTGGACCGGAATATCAACCGGGACCTGGAGAACTTGACGTAACCGTTGTAGGAAGTACTCCTTTTTATGCAACACAAGAAGTCGGCTGTGGTGAAAGTCTAGCGGCCACCGTGGTAGTGAATGTGTTTGACCGGAATGATGCTATATGTAGTACACTTTGTCCCACTGTTGACTTCACAACCACTGTAACGGATTTAATCTGCGCAGGAAATAATACAGGAATAATTCAGCTGGATAACATCACTGGTCAAAGTACATCCTCACCATTATTAGACATATTATTGGACGGAAACCTGGTGGGGCAGACAGATCAAACCTCGTTTACTATTTCGGATCTGTCTGGGGGAAGCTATTCAGTAACAGTTCAACAAACGGGAGTTTGTACAAATTCGTTCGATCAGACGGTCACTATTGTAGAACCACCGACTTCTATTCTAGCTACGGTAGCGGATGTTTCAATATCGCTTCCGGACTTGGCTACGGGAGAATTCACAGTACTTATTGAGGGCCCAAGCGGCGTACCGCCCTACCAGGTAAGTATTGAACTAACTGCTCCTACATTCCCACCTCAGTCCGTATTTATTGATTTCACAACCGCCACTCTGGATCCATCAACCGGAGACTATGAGATTACTTTCAGTGACTTATTTGCCGGTTCCTACGAAATAACCATAAGAGATGATACAGGATGTGATATCGTACTTACCCAAGAAGTCGGATATGATGATTCTATTTTTGTACCTAATATTTTTACCCCCAATGACGATGACATAAATGAAACCTTTACTATTAGAAACTTACCTTCGGATGGGGTCATTTTAATAGTATCGAACAGATGGGGAAAGGTAGTGTATGAGTCCCATAACTATCAAAATGATTGGGATGGCGGCAACAACAGTGATGGCACTTACTTTTACCGGATTAAATTAGACAATGTGGTTTACAACGGCTGGGTGGAGATACGAAGAGGTACAGTCCCTTAGTAATTATTACAGCTTCAGCAGAAATGTCATAGTATCAAGATTGTCCGCATAGTCCCAAATATCTGGTTTTTGCAGACTTCCGAAGCGATAACTTTGACCAAACCAACCTTCTGCTGAGGCAATACACTGAGTTTTTTCTTTCTCAAGTGAAATCATTGCGTTAAGTTGGTCCAGGTTGTGATAAAAGTCATAAAACACCACGGACAATGGAGAAACCACTTCTTTACTTTGATAAAACAATGAGTAGCCTGTATCAATATATTCCATTCCTTGTGTGCGGTAAAGCGCCCTTTGGTAATTATAGTTACTGTTGTACTTGGAGTTCTTTAGCAGTTTGGTAAATCTCCTGTTATTCGAAATGTATTTTGTAAAATCATAGCTGGGTGGAACCCAGATTTTGGAAATGTTCCTGCATCCTTTTCCGAAATAACTAAACATATCAGCTCCAAGCTCTGTAAGTTGATCACTATTTTCATCACCTTTGATGACCGCCACTGATGTGCGATTACTGCGAATAATCTGGGGAATATCTTGATAATAATATTTAATATACCTGGAGGTATTGTCACTTCCAGTGGAAATAATTGCGTCAATCTCACCAACGGAAATTTTATTTGTGAAAGAAAAAAATTCTTTAATCCTTGGTTCTATATTTACCAGTTCTTGATAAAGTAAAGGCAGCAGGATTTGATCTTGACTACTTAATTTTATTTTCGCTCGATTTCCAGCGGCAACTAAACAAATGAAATCATGAATACCTACCAAGGGTATATTACCTGCCAGGATCAAACCTACAGTTCCGGCATTTCCGGTCTTCAATTGGTATGATTGGGACCACTGGTCCAACTTTGAGGGGTCTAGGTATCTACAAACTCCTGATAAAGCCAACTCAACACTATCGACATTAAACCAGGGATTGGATCTTTGTATAGCATCATAGAAGGTGGACCAGTCCTTTTGTTTAATAGCTGCTCCCCAAAGTTTAAGCGTTTCTATTCGATGGTTCCAATCCATAATACGCGATGTGGTTTTTAGCCTTTTATTGTTGTAGGAATTGTTGTTTGTATTACCTTTGTAAAGGTAAAAATTAAATAAACCACTAAAAAAGAGAAACATGGCCATAATGATTACTGACGAATGTATCAATTGTGGGGCTTGCGAACCGGAATGCCCAAATACTGCTATTTATGAAGGCGGTATGGAATGGTCCTGGGCAGGCGGTACTTCCCTCACGGAAGTAACGTTGGAAGACGGCTCTACAGAAGACGCGAATGCTTCACAAGACCCGGTTTCTGATGAGTTTTACTACATTGTTAGCGGTAAGTGCACCGAATGTACTGGTTTCCATGAAGAACCGCAATGTGCCGCTGTATGCCCGGTGGACTGTTGCATACCTGACCCAGACCATGAGGAAGCCGAAGAAGAACTAATGGCCAAGAAAGACAAGATGCACGTTTAAGAATTAGTGACCTACTTCATCCGTGCCCTTTTTATTAAGTACTGAGACAGTAGCCTTTGAAAAGGTTCTTTTACATCAACTTCAATAAAATCAATCTTGAATTGATGACATTTCATTCTTAGTTGCTGAAGATATTCCCTCATTGCCTGCTGATAACTACTTTTTATTTCGCCTGGAACCAGACGTGTCTTTTCACCACTTTCCAGGTCAATAAATTCATATGGCCGGTCTTCAAATTCAAAATTTAACTCCGTATCATGATCAGTAATATGAAATATCAATACTTCATTTTTTTGATGTTTCAAATGCTGTAGCGCTGTAAATACATCTTCATGATGATCTTGATTATGAAACATATCACTTAATAGGATCACCAACGATCGCTTGTGGATTTTCTGTGCAATTTCGTGTAAAACAGGAGCTATCGCGGTTGGTTTGTTCTGGGAGCTCTGTTTTAGTAATCGTTCTAATATTAGCAATATTTTATGAGCGTGGGTGGATGTAGATCGCACCGGTGTTTGAATATCCAACCGGTCGGTGAAAGTAAAGATACCTACGGCATCTCTTTGTTTCTGAAGAAGATAGGTAAGAGCGGCGGCGGCCATAATGCTAAATGTGATTTTTCCTTTGGAGTTTTTTGGGTAATACATCGATGAGGAACAATCGATTACCAAATGACATCTGAGATTAGTTTCCTCCTCATATTTTTTAGTGTACAGCCTGTCCGTCTTGGCAAAAACTTTCCAGTCGATATGACGGGTACTTTCTCCGCTATTATACCGCTGATGTTCGGCGAATTCTACAGAAAACCCGTGATATGGTGACTTATGCAGACCTGTAATAAATCCTTCAACCATTTGCTTGGCCAAAAATTCGATATTCCCGATTTCTCTTATATCCTTGAGGCTTAATTCCATACTACCAAATCCTTAACTTGCTAATTTTTAGTAGTTGAGACATGTGAACATAATTTTTAAGTTTAAACGGAAATTATGGATTTTATTTTTATATTTTATCAAAATTCTTATTTTTACAACACACTAGGTCATAAATTTAAGGATTGTGGAAGAGAACAAAGACAACGACAAGGCAGAAATTTATTCGAAGAGGGTACGGGCTGGGAAGCGGACTTATTTCTTTGATGTTAAAGCAACTAGGTCAAACGATTACTACCTGACCATCACTGAGAGTAAACGAAAATATAAAGAAGACGGCTATTTTTACGAAAAACATAAGCTTTTTCTCTATAAAGAGGATTTCGATAAATTTGTGGCGGCCTTAACGGAAACAGTGGATCATGTAAAAACTGAATTGATGCCTGAAATTGATTTTAGCCAATTTGAGAAAAGGGACCAGCAGGAGATTAGAGTTGAGTCCAAATCCGGATTGAATGATGAGTTAAGCTGGGAATAAATCAAGACCATAGTTAAATATGTAGCTCTTGATCTGGTCAAGGGCTTTTTTTATGTATCCGGTCTGATAGTATAGTTGAATCTAATTTTGCGATCAGGTCAAATTTTTAAAACCTTTATTAAATGGACTTACAAGTTGGAATTGTAGGACTCCCAAACGTGGGGAAATCCACCTTGTTTAATGCTATATCGAGTGCTCAGGCAGAGGCTGCCAATTATCCTTTCTGTACTATTGAACCTAACGTTGGAGTGGTTACAGTGCCTGACCAAAGACTGGAAGTATTACAAGATCTGGTAAACCCTAAGAAGGTTATCCCAACCGCCATAGAGTTTGTGGATATTGCCGGTTTGGTAAAAGGTGCAAGTCAAGGGGAAGGTCTGGGGAATCAGTTTTTATCCAATATCAGAACAGTGGATGCTATCGCACATGTCATCAGATGTTTCGAAGATGATAATATAACACATGTGGCGGGTGGAGTGGATCCTGTTTTTGACAGGGAGGTTATTGAAAATGAACTTCAATTAAAAGACCTGGAATCGGTAGACAAAAAGATCAAGAAATTGGAAAAAATAGCTAAGTCGGGTGATATCAAAGCTAAACGAACCATGCACCACCTTCATTTTATAAGGGAGAAATTGTCTGCAGGGTTTAGTGTCAGGGCCATGGAATGTTCCGAGGAACAACTAGATTCCATTGAGGATCTACAGCTTCTCACCGCCAAACCGGTAATTTATGTGGCCAATATCGATGAAGACTCTCTACCCGATGGCAATGAGTTTAGTAAAAAATTGCAGGAAATTACCTCCCGGGAGTGTTCTCAGATGATATTAATTTCAGGTGGCATTGAGGCTCAGATTGCAGAACTGGATGTGGAAGAACAGAGCTTGTTCATGGAAGAGTATGGCCTAAAAGAATCGGGCCTGGATAAATTAATTGCGGCTTCTTATAAACTTTTGGACTTAATTACTTTTTTTACAGCGGGCAAAAAGGAAGTAAGGGCATGGACCATCAAAAAAGGTTCGAAAGCTCCTCAAGCTGCAGGAACTATACATACTGATTTTGAAAAGGGTTATATCAAAGCAGAAGTGATTAAATTGAACGATTACATAAAATATAAAACGGAGTTGGCTTGTAAAGAGGCTGGCAAAATTGCTATTGAAGGTAAGGGTTATCAGGTGCAAGATGGAGATATCATGCATTTCAGGTTTAATGTATGATGATATTTTTTGCTTATTTTGGACAAAATTGCCATATTTTTAGTTTTTTTACCGGTCAAATGCGTTGATTTACTGGATGTTGGAGGGATAACATGATTTTTGTCTCCGGCTTTGGTCAAATTTTTTAAAGTTCAGGAAATTGAGAATAAGGATCATATTTCAATTAAAGAACAAGGGAGCTTCGGTACCCTTCCACCACCAATTCTTGTTGGCCCAATTACTCAAAGGTATCTTGATGAGAGGAGGAGAGTCGGACTATGCTGATTTCAAGTGGTTCAATTTTTCCGGATTGAAGGGTCAAACCAAAGTGAGCAGAAATGGGCTTCACTTTTACTCAAACAAGGTAACACTGGTTATATCATCATTCGAGAAGTCTTTTATTGATTACTTGTTACGGCAGTTATTTAAGTTTCCTCAGGTTGAGGTGGGAAACCTTTTTTTATGCCCTGAATATGTTGAAGTTGAGAACATGCCGGTATTTGAAGAGTCCATGAAGTACATTTGCATATCTCCATTAGTGCTGGTAGAGCCTTCGTTCAATGACGATCAGGGTAAAAGATTTATTTCTCCAGAAGCCGAAACTTTTTCCGATTCATTGTATGAATCAACCCTCCACAGAATGGGTGTGATCGGCAAGTATGGTGAGGAGCAATTAAAAGATTTTTTTAGATTTCAGATTGTCCCGGATATCAGGTATTTAGACAAAATAAGAGTCAGTCAGAAAAAATTTGCACGTATCTATCCTATGTTCGATCAGGACGTTAAGTACGAAGTTCGAGGCTATACCTTGCCCTTTACATTATACGCTGCCAGTGAGGTACAGGAATTTTTGTTTGTAGGTGGAATGGGTTTATTATGTCATAAAGGCTTCGGTATGATCGACGCCACGGACAACGATCCCGGAAAAGAAAATCCGCGGTACGAAATTCCTGCCTAGTGTCATTCGCATATGACACGACACTTCTAGCTTTAGGGACGACGGTTGTGTATAATATTTGAATAACCCACCAACTGGTCTGCTAACGCACCTATTGGACGATAGTATACCAGCACTTCATACAAATTTTCAGTTTGAAAATAACTCCCTTCGAAATGGTAGGCATCTTCGTTTTCAGGTAAATAATATATGAAATTGTACCAACCCTGCTTAAGAAGAATTGTCTGGGTATATCCGTTCAGCTGGTTGTCGTAGGTCATTAAATTATCATTATTATATTGCCAGTCAGATAGAGCTCCCAGAATGAATACCGCTTCTGATCTTGGAGGAGACTCCAGAAAAAAATGGACAAAGGCATAATCACTGGTGATGGTGGCTGGATCAGTTTCTAAGTTACCTATTACATACTCGCCATTTATGTCCTGAAAGGTCCCATGACCCCGATTTATATTTAATTCGTCTTTCAAAAGGAATACATCTACTCTGTTTTCACTCCTATCAATACTGGCGATATTCTGACCAAGTATATTCAAGGACCGCAGGTCAAAGTATCGAAACTCGTTTCCACCTAAAAAATTATTTTCCAAATTGAAATACTGGTATTCTATAGTTCTCAAGTCTTCCTTTACTGAAGTTGGCGGTAATTTATGCAGCGCATTGTCCCACCTTTTGTTTTGCCGGATTACTACATTTATTTCCTCTAAGGGGTTCCTGATATTGAGGTCGGGATAGCGGATACTAAAGTTAATCTGTTGATTGAGATCACGTTCAACTATACCTTGAGAAAAACCCACTGTGGCATCTATCTGTAATTGATTATCATAAATCATAAACCTTCTGGTAAGAATCAAGTCGGCCTCATTTCCTTGCCGATATACCTTAATCAGATAGTTGCCGGTTCTTTTAACATGAGGAACGATCCATTCATAATGCACGTAGGGGATCCTGGTACCAAAAGAATATTGATATTCCGTAATAGGAAAATCGTTAAACTGTACCAATATATCGGAGTCACTTAGTCTGGATTTTCCCCAATCAGCATCGCAATGGATCAATCGGGCATAATAACTCTGGAAGTCTCCGAAAAGTTGATCGAATTCCAGAATGAGATTCCTCCGTGATTGAATTGATAAAACAGCTGGCTGAATAACATCATCATAAGAGTTCTGAATTGGATACAGTCTTACTGTTTTTATATTTTCTTCATATACGTGGTTTTCAAATTGTAACTTTTTGGGGTAAGATGGAGTATTGAGATTAGTGGTGGCTTGATCCAGAGGGACACAACCCAAAAACCATAAAAAACATAACACTGGAACCAGTAATTTTCTGACCCTGAACAGTAAATACCTAACCATATCCAACTAAAACTAGCCATTTCTTGAAAGAAACAGAAATTCCAACCCTTTTTGTGATTTTCGGGTCTAGTATATAAGAACTAATCAAATCAACCACCGGATTGTTTGAATGCTAAATGAAAAGCAAATAATTAGAGGTTGCTGTGAAGGAGACCGTGCTACACAGTGTGAGCTCTACAACAGCTATTCCACAACCATGCTCATGGTGTGCATGCGGTATAGCAAAAATCGTGATGATGCAGAGGATATTTTGCAGGAAGCTTTTATTAAGATATTCAAGAGTATTAAAAACTTTAGAGGACAAAGCACTTTGGGATATTGGATAAAAAGAATTGTGGTGAACACAGCTTTGAACTACCAGCGTAGTAAACTGTATCTTTTTCCCATGGTGGAACTGAATGATATCAGTTATAGCTCCGGAAATGATCAAATTATTGCGAATTGCAGTTTGGAGGAATTATTGAAAATTATCCAGGCACTTCCCATTGGTTGTCAGGTAATCTTCAATTTGTATGCAATTGAAGGCTATAAGCATCGGGAAATTGCCCTAATGCTGGATATTAGCCCGGGAACATCGAAATCACAATTTGCCCGGGCCCGGACATTGCTACAGCAGATGATTTCCCAAGCAAATAATATTAACTATGAAAAGTACCAATAGTATGGGCAAAGGTAATTTTGAAAAGGCCTGGAGGAATGCCTTCGAGGGAGCAAAGTTGACACCCTCTGACCAATTGTGGGCCGGAATAGAAGCGAGTATTGCCAATGATGAAGTGGTAAGGTACAAGCGAGGAATGGTCTATTTCAAATGGTTGGCAGCGGCAGGAATATTGCTGTTTACCGGACTTCTTGGATATATGGGCTATCAGTCCCTGACTACAGAAAGTTCCCTGACTGAAAACAAATCAAAACGAAAGAATGTCAAGAGTGTCTTTCAGGTAACTGATTCTGTTTTATCAATAACAAAAAAGGAAGGATCAGCCGAGCCATTCCTAATTCAACAAGAAATCACACCATCTTCTATCAAATCGTTAGAAGCCACTCCCTCCAATAACCAAAAGAGCCAGCCCCGGGAAAATCTTGAGGGTATTAAGTATCTGACGGTGATAGAGCGCCAACAGTCCAAAGCTATAATTGAGGAACAAAATTTTCCGCCGCTTCCGCAACGGATCAGTGGTGTGCCAATTTACAGATCCGATCAAGACCCCAAAAGAGTGGTTTTATGGGCTGGGCTTAATGTGACACCTGGCTATTTTGACCCTAATTTCCAATCTCAAGGTGTTGTTCAGGGGCTGCAATCACCAAGTTTTGCACAAAGCACCTTGCAGCCTGAGGAAGAACATCGAACTGGACTCTCTATGTCGTTTGGCATTGAAATGGGGGTGAAACTATCTGACAGATGGCAACTGAGCGGTGGTATTCAATATCTAAATAACAATGTTCAGAGTAGTACCAATGCGATTTTGGATCAGCGAACACCGATATTTTCGAGCGTAATAGAAACGTTGGATCTCAGCGATTCGAGGGCGAACATAACGTTTGTGCCCACAGAGCTGGATAATACTTTCCAATTTTTGTCTATCCCTGTGCAGGCAGGTTATTTGGTGCTTGACAAAAAGGTAAAAGTGTTGGTCAATGCGGGCATCGCCAGTGATATCTTTTTGAAGAACAAAATTACTGCATTAGATCGGTCCTTGGAATCAATAACCATAAACCCTGGTTCAAACGCCCCATTTAGATCAGTCTATTTTAATGGAATATTAGGAGTAGAAGCTAGTTATGAATTTCTGCCAAGATATTTGATAACACTGGAACCCAGATATAAGTTGGCTATTAGTGATTTCACCAGGCCGGAATCCAGCTATTCCAGCTTTCCTTCATCTTTTGGGATAGGCTTGGGAGTAAAGTATATTTTTAAATGAACTATAACAGGATCAGAGTAGATATAACCTTTAAATGAATAGTTATGAATGAACGCTACAATCTTTGGAAGAACCTAAATACTGCAGTAGTACATAGTGCCGTAATCTTAGTGGTTATGAGCATGTTTAGTTGCACAGATGTTTGTGAGAATACCGAAACCTACGTTTATCTGGAGCCCATTTACACCTCTGCTAAAGAGGTAAGGTCCTCCTTTGCCAGTATGGATCCCAGATCTCTGGAGAATCCAGGTAAAATATATCGAAAGGACCACTATCTCTTTATTAATGAAAGGGGAAAGGGAATCCACATATTTGATAACAACGATAAAACAAATCCGGCGCCGCTAAGTTTCATTAACATTCCAGGTAGTTACGATGTAGCGGTTAAAGGCGACATCATGTATGTGGATAGTTTCGTGGATTTGGTAGTACTGGACATTTCCAACCCGGTTCAGGTAAAGTTGATTCAACGAATAGAAAATGTGCTTAGCAATTTTGAAATAATGGGATTTTATAGTAGTGAAGAAACCGGTTTTATTACCGATTTTCAGGAACTGGAAACCGTCCAGGTATATGACTGTGATGAGAATCCAGTGCTTCCAAACAGAGGAGGAGGGATTTGGTTAATGAATGATCAGATTGCCAGTGTGAGCCAGGCCGTAAGATCAGAAAGTGGCAGCCCCGGTAGCGGACTGGGAGGGTCTTTTGCCAGGTTTGCCATCCATTCAGATTTCTTGTATGTGGTTGATAGCTGGACTATGCACGTTTTTGATATCAACAATCTGGCCCAACCTAATGAAGTAAATTTGGTGGAGTTGGGATGGGGTATTGAGACGATATTTCCATACCAGGACAAACTATTCATTGGATCAAACATCGGAATGCAAATATTTGATAATTCCGACCCAAAAAACCCAAGTTATGTGAGTAATTTCGATCATGCCCTGGCCTGTGACCCGGTAGTTGCTGAAGACAATTACGCCTTTATTACTTTGCGTTCCGGTAATCGTTGTTTTGGAATTGACGATCAGCTGGATGTAGTGGATATTAGCGTTTTGGAAAGTCCCTGGTTAGTAAAGAGTTATCCTATGGATCATCCACACGGACTGGCCATTGATAACAATATCTTATTTCTGTGTGAAGGAGAATTTGGTTTGAAAATTTTTGATGTCAGCGATAAGAGGGCGCTGGATCGAAACCTTCTCAGCCACCTACCCAATATACCTTCATATGATGTGATCGCTACAGACAGCCATTTGATTCTGGTTGGAGATGACGGTATTTATCAATTTGACTATACAGATCCCACAGACCTGAAACTATTAAGTGTCATCAGTATTCAATAAGTACAATGAGGACTCGAGATAGACTGCATGTGGTACTTTGCTTGACCATTGGGTTGTTGGCGATACAGTACACCGCCTTTGGCCAAACTGACCGATACCTGGACAAGGTTGTTCTTATTAACGGGAGCGTAATCTGGGGTGTAACAGAACTTCAGGAAGGAACGGTAAAAGTCTTCCTAAACCAAAAAGATTCTTTATCCATACCTGTTTCTATGATAAAGTCATTGAAAACTCAAAAACTCAACCCAGAGCTTTATTTGAATAGGTCACAAGGAGCATACTATCAAGTGTCTTGGGGGGTGCTTTTGGGTAAAGGACATCAATACTTGGAAAACACCGGAA
>CAZOJZ010000047.1:0-19410 GCA_964580205.1 uncultured Roseivirgaceae bacterium | reverse complement strand
CAGCCTTTGTTTTAGGAAGATTTAGAACCAAGCCATCTTCTTTCAATACTTGTTCTGCGTATCGCAAACCAGCTCCCAATATAACGGGAATGAAGAATTTTTCACCCATTTTTACTTTGGCGATGATCAGCCGGTGTTTTTTTTGATAAATTTTAGCCACTGATATGTGCCCTACCCTTAGTTCAAGACCAAAGTTTTTGGAGGTGTTTTCCCGGTGTTCATATAAGGCCCTCATTAACTGGTCAACCAAAGATGCCGGTACCAACAAAGTGGCACCATCACCTCCGAAGAAGAACGGGATGGTAGTATTGGACTTACGGGCGATATTGAGGCCGGCGATAATACTTCCGGTGGCCACCAGGTTAACTACCTGGTGCAATCCATCTTTCACCGCTTGGGTGGATCCTTTAATATCGGTCATCACTACCTGCCAGTCATCCGGGACCTGGAAAAAGAGTTTCTTGTCTGCCACCAGCTCGTTTACTGAAACTTCATTTGGCGGCAGTTCGGAATAAAACTGATCAGTAGTAGGTCCATGCATTGGATAGTGTCAATTTACTGATTAGGTTGGTATATTAGAATACCACATTGGTATTTAGTATGGCAGTCATGTCTTTGAGGCTTGCTACGAAACCGGAAGCAAATCAGGGACCCCGTGATAGACGCCCCTAGTGCTGTTTAAAAAGGCTAATAAAAAATCCTAAAGGATAAAACTGTAGATTAATCGTTAAATTATGTTTGTTTCGTTGTTTACCCTGCCACCTATCGAAACTTTTACTGAAATACACGTGTATATATTTTTGTAATTGTACGTGTTATATTTCTATACACGTGTGTTTTATGAATTATTTGCACGTGTACGAACACTAAAATTAAACTTAACAATCGAGAACGAAGTGATTAGTAAGTACGAAGTGATCTTCAACGATTTTAGACAACTAAGGAGCCCTCATGAAAGCAATAGTCTATACAAAATATGGATCACCGAATGTTCTTCAACTCAAAGAGGTTGATAAACCTGTTCCCAAGGACAATGAGGTATTGATCAAAGTTCATGCAGCTGAGGCAACAAAGACTGATTGTGAGTTGCGAAGTTTTAATTTTCCAGTGAAGTGGTTTTGGCTTCCTTTGCGAATTGCGATGGGTATTATTAAGCCAAAAAGACAAATCTTGGGGGGGTATTTTGCAGGAGAAGTTGTATTGACCGGCAGTGGTGTTTCAAAATTTACCAAGGGAGATTTGGTTTTTGGCACTACTAAACTTCGGATGGGAGCATACGGCGAATATATCTGCTTACCTGATAGCTACACCATTGTACCAAAGCCAAACAATATGAGTTTTGAGGAGGCTGCTGCGGTACCTTTAGGTGGACTGAATGCACTTCACTTTTTAAGAAAAGCCAATATCCAAGATGGGGAAAAGGTTTTAATCAATGGAGCAGGTGGAAGCATCGGTACTTTCGGGATCCAGATTGCCAAATTAATGGGAGCTGTGGTAACGGCTGTTGACAGTGCAATTAAAGAAGAAGTGCTGCGTGGAATTGGAGCTGACAATTTCATCAACTATGCAGAAGAAGACTTTACAAAAAACGGCAAGAAGTATGACGTGATTTTTAATATGGTGGCCCGAAAATCTTATTCCGGATGCGTTAGAGCACTCACCCCCCAAGGGCGCTATTTGATGGGCAATCCGCGTATATCGGATATGTTAAAATCTGTAATGACTACAAAGCTTACTGATAAAACTGTGATTTTTGCTTTTGCCGAAGAAAAGGAAGAAGAACTGCTTGTACTTAAGGAAATGATTGAAGAGGGGAAAATAAAATCAGTGGTCGATCAAATCTTTCCCTTGGAACAGGCAGCCGATGCTCACCGAAGAGTTGAGACTGAGCAAAGATTGGGAGCTATTGTAGTAACCATGAAAAATTCAGAGAATACGTAATACGCGTAGCTAAAATGACCCTACATCTTCTCCTTCCGGTGGTTCACAAAATTGAATTAATTGCTCTTCCAATGATTGCTGAGGAGAGATCTTGGTGGCATAGGGATGTGTTTCCCTGAATCGTTGAACCAGTGCATTTTGCAATCGAAGGAGCTCTCTTTGATTCTCCGGAAAATTCGCCAGGTTCCTGGTTTCTTTGGGATCCTGCTCTCGATTGTACAAGCGATGAACGATTCCTGATGCTCCAAGTCCCGTTGCATATCCTGAACCCAGGTCTCTCTTTCCGGTGGTGAATATGTATTTCCAGGTGCCATCTGTGATCATGGCCTTATTATCGGTCAGATATTCTGAAAAAGTATATTCCCGGTGTGTATCGGTGGTACCTTCAAGTAATCCTTGAAGGGGTTTTCCATGCATGGATTCTGTATGTGCAACCCCCAGCGCGGTTAGCATGGTCGGTGTTAAATCAGCCAATTCCACCGGTGCTTTTACCAATTCCCCTTTTCGATAGCCCCGGATAATCAATGGGGTAGTAACGGCCTCCTCCCACATCATGTGTTTTTCAAACCGGCCGTGATGGTTCAATAGATAGCCGTGGTCCCCCACAAAAACCACCAGGGTATTCTCTGATAATTCCAACCGGTCCAATTCCTCCAGTAACAAGCCCACATTTCGATCCATATATTCCACGGAACTATAGTATGAACGGACAATTCCTTGTTTCTCAGCTGATGTCAGGTCCTTAAAAACTCCGGGAACCCATCGTTGGTCTTCTTCTGAAGCAACCGGGAGGACCCTTTCAGATGGAGGGTATTTCCCTTGATATTCTACCGAAAAATTGAAAGGTGAATGGGGTTCCACAAAGCTGGCTACTGCCAAAAATCGTTCCTGTTGATGTTTTCGAATAAAATCTATAGTTGCCTGTGCAAAATACCTCCCCTGGCTGTGCTCAAAATAGTTCCCGGAGGTGGTGCCTGCAGCATTGAGCCAGATCCGGGACCGGTCCCGAAAGGGTTTCCACTTCGGGCGGACTTTTACACTATCAGGAAGCTGAGGTTGACTGACTGTCTCCAGATAAGCCCGATGGTGCTGTCTACCTACCAAGGTGTCAAATCCATGTTTCAACTTGCTGTTGAAATGAGTTTTCCCGAATATTCCTGTTGCAAACCCCTCCGACTGCAGGATTTCAGCAATGGTAGTTACCGAATCCGGCAATGCAGTTCTTAAAAGTGTAACCCCAACCGCATGTGGGTACTTTCCCGTCATAATAGTAGCCCGCGAAGGTGTACACATGGGAGAATTTGCATAGGCATGCTCAAATCGAACCCCGGAATCGGCCAATCGGTCAATGTTAGGGGTACGGATTTCATCATTACCATAGCACCCTACGGCATGAGTAGCCAGGTCATCGCTTATGATGAAAAGTATGTTTTGGAATGATTTTAATGGTGTCTGGATGGTATTATCCCGTTCGGAGTTACAACTAAAAATTGCTGCCACCAATAGTCCGATTAATAGTTTATTCATTTTTCATGCAGTATTTCAAGTTCTATACTGGGTTTTGTAGGTAACGTAACTCTCCCATTTAGAAAGTAATTCCTGAAAATCCTCTGGAAGCTCTGAATCGAAACGCATGAATTTTTCCGTAGTTGGATGTACAAACCCAAGGCTTTTTGCGTGCAGGGCCTGACGCGGCAGCATTTTGAAGCAGTTTCCCACAAACGCCTTGTATTTTGAAAATACGGTGCCCTTAAGAATGCGGTCTCCACCATACTGAGCATCATTGAAAAGGGGGTGCCCAAGGTATTTGAGATGTGCCCTGATTTGATGGGTACGGCCTGTTTCCAATTGGCAATTCAACAAAGTTACGTACCGCAAAGATTTGATCACCTGGTAGTGAGTAACAGCCCTGCGTCCATAATCTGCTTCCGGGAATGCAGTGGTTATGCGTCGGTCCTTCAGGCTTCTTCCTAAGTTTACATCAATAGTCCCTGTTTCATTTACCAGAAGACCCCAGACCAGAGCGGTGTAACTGCGCTGGATAGAATGGTCATAGAACTGCCTGGCCAGCCGGGTCATGGACAATTCCGTTTTGGCGATCACCAGCAGGCCTGAGGTATCTTTGTCAATTCTGTGTACCAACCCTGGTCGCCCATGATTGTCTGGCATGGTTGGCAGATTCTGAAAATGATAGGCCAGGGCGTTTACCAGGGTGCCGGTCCAGTTACTATAGGCGGGATGAACAACCATTCCCGGAGGCTTGTTTACTACCAATAGGTCCGCGTCCTCATAAACAATGTCCAACTCAATATCCTCAGGGACTACCTCGGTGTCTCTGGGCGGTTCAGGAAGGGCTACTACAATCTCATCACCAGGTCTTACCCTGTAATTGGGCTTAATCTCCGCATTGTTCACCTTAACAAACCCCTGCCTGATTCCCTTCTGGAGTTTGTTACGAGTCACATTCGGTAGACGGTCCATTAAAAACTTGTCCAGGCGGATCAGGGTTTGCTTTGGATCAGCTACCAGACGGTGGTGTTCAAACCAACTGTCGTCAGTTGATTGCTTTTCATCCTCCATACCAACTAAGTTATAATTTTGCCATGGTTTCTTAGAGGTTCATCACTTATTTCCTATCATTGACGTGTTCAAGACCATTCAAATAAGTGTTAAAGAAAAATAAGTATTATCCTTTTCTGGAGTTGAACCTGTCCTTTATTCTCATGTCAACCTCAGGGTTATTTGGTAAAATAATACCCTTAAACCCCTCTGTTACTATACTTATCCGCTGTCTTATTGCCGGCTTATTGTTACTGGGATATTTACGCCTTCGAGGAGGTCTCAACATTTCCTGGAAGCGGGACCGATGGTTCTTCTTAATCAGCAGCGTCCTTTTATCAATACACTGGGTTAGCTATTTCCATTCAATCAAAATGGCGGGTGTTGCTTTGGCCATGCTCTCATTGTTCAGCTATCCAATCATCACCTCCATTCTGGAACCGTTTTTTTTTAAAAGTAAGCATTCATGGTTCGACATTCTTTCTTCAGTTATTGTGCTTGCCGGCCTGGCAATGATTGTTCCGGAATTCTCATTTGGAAACAGAGCAGTGCAGGGTGTACTGCTTGGGCTGGGCTCCTCTGTGCTTTACGCCATCCGAAATATTTTAAATCGCCGATATATTACTACTTACAGTAGCACTACCATTATGTGTTATCAGCTTTTAATATCGGCAGTATTGTTGTTCCCCTTTGTATGGATGTATCCCCCGGATATTTCAGCGACTACCTGGGGTAATCTGGCATTATTGTCATTGGTCACTACTGCAATTGCCCACACCCTATTTGTTCAGGGCCTGGTAACCTTTACCACCAGTACCGTAAGCATTTTGAGTTGCCTTACCCCGGTGTATGGCATACTTTGGGCGGTTTGGTTAACTGACGAACAGATCAATGAGCATACTATTTGGGGAGGTCTAATAATTCTACTGGCAACCTTTGCACAGAGCATTCGACACTATAAAAAGCTTCCGCATGTCGCTGGAAATATTCGATAACCCTGGTAGAACCCCCCTTCAGTTTATAGAAAGCTACCCAGGCAACATCAAATTATATATTAAAAGGGAGGACCTTATCCACCCGCTGGTTTCTGGGAACAAGTGGAGGAAGCTAAAGTATAATATGATTGAAGCTCATAAAATGGGCTTTCTCAATGTCCTTACCTTTGGAGGGGCCTTTAGTAATCATATCTATGCTACCGCCGCTGCAGGAGCGGCTTGTGGAATTAATACCATTGGTGTGATCAGGGGGGAGATTCTTGAACCATTGAACTCCACCTTAAGTCAGGCGGTGGATTGGGGGATGCAACTGGTAGCAGTTTCCCGAGAGGAGTACCGGAATAAATCAGCGCCAGATTTCCTTGCTAAGCTGAAATCCAGATTTGGAAAGTTTTATTTAATTCCCGAGGGAGGTTCAAATACCCTGGCTTTAAAGGGATGTGCTGAAATCGCTGCGATCTCTCAAAAATTCGACTACTGGTGTGTCAGTTGTGGGACTGGAGGGACCTTGGCAGGTTTATTATCAGGTTTAAGCCGTAAGGAAAAAGTAATTGGATTCTCCGCTTTAAAGGGAGGTACATTCTTAGAAAAAGATATACGAGCGCTTCTGACCAATGCCAAAGTAAAGACCCATATTCAATGGGAACTAAACCATGAATATCACTTTGGCGGGTATGCCAAAATCACCAGAGAATTATTGGGTTTCATAAATGAATTTAAAGATCGATATAAGATACTCCTGGATCCTATATACACCGGTAAAATGATGTTTGGGGTAATCGATTTGATCAATAATGGTTGTTTCCCAGCAGATTCAAATATCCTGGCCATCCATACAGGTGGACTTCAGGGAATAACAGGAATTGAAGAAAAGTATGGCAAAAAAATAAAATAACCTTATATTTAAACCATGCATTCGGTAGTTGAGGGGGAAAAGTTGCAGATCAAAGTGGCCTGCACCAAAGATGTGGCGGTCTTATCAAGGCTAGGAAGGAAGACCTTCATAGAAACATATGCACAATTCAATACCCCGAAAAACCTTCAGAAATATTTAAAAGCTACTTTCTCCAAAAAGTCCATCACCGAACAACTGGAAGATGACGGTAACTTCTTCCTGGTAGCCCGGCTAAACAATGTGAACATTGGTTATGCCAAGCTTAAAGAAAACAATAAACCCTTTCACAATAAGTCCATCAATGCTGTAGAGCTAGAACGGATTTATGTGCTTAAGGAATTCCAGGGAACCGGAATTGGAAAGAATTTAATGGATAAATGTCTGGCGTTTGCAAAGTTGAGAAAATATCCGGTGATGTGGTTAGGAGTGTGGGAAGGAAATCTTGAAGCGATTAAATTCTATCAGCGGCAGGGCTTTGTAGTATTCGGATCACATATGTTCGAACTGGGCGATGAAGAGCAAAGCGACTACCTGATGAAAAAAGATATCCAGGACTAGTGTCGTGTCAACACTATTTTATCCGGCCCAAGTCTAGTTCTTTTTCGCCTGCTCTGTGTTAAAAAATTCTTACGTAGCTACTGCTATGCGCATATTTTTTGCCTTGATCAGCCAAAAATTAACTCAGACTTAACCGAAACAATAGCCTTGACATGACACTAACCCCAAAGATCACCAAACAGATCTTCCAAACTCCCAAATCCCACTACCTCAATATCTGATTCTTTTGCAATACCTTTAAGGGCATATTTTGAAAGATAAATTTTTGTAAATCCAAGTTTTTCAGCTTCACCAATGCGATGCTGCGCCCGGTTTACCGCCCGGATCTCACCTCCCAAACCAACCTCTCCTGAAAAGCATATTTTGCCAGGAACAGGCAGCTCATTGAAGGAAGAAATGATGGAGACGGCAACTGCCAGATCAATGGCCGGGTCTTCAACCCTAAGACCTCCGGCGATATTGAGAAATACGTCCTGGGTCCCCAACGGGAATCCTCCCCTCTTTTCAAGAACAGCCAGCAGCATATTAAGCCGCCGATTATCAAACCCGGTGGAGGTCCGTTGTGCAGTTCCATAGGCCGCCGTGCTAACCAATGCTTGAATTTCGATCAACAATGGCCTATTACCCTCAAGGCTGGCAGCAATTGAAACGCCGCTAAGCTCTTCTTCCCTTTGCGATATCAGAATCTCAGAAGGGTTATCAACACCCCTCAGTCCCTGCTCCTGCATCTCGTAAATTCCAAGCTCCGAAGTAGGGCCAAACCGGTTCTTGGAAGTTCTCAATATTCTGTAGGCCAGATGACGGTCTCCCTCAAACTGCAATACGGTATCTACCATATGCTCCAGCACCTTTGGGCCAGCCAACGCTCCGTCTTTGGTGATATGTCCAATTAGAAATATCGGCACATGGCTCTCTTTTGCATAGCGGATTAATTGAGTTGCACAGTCACGGATTTGTGAAATACTTCCAGCTACAGAATCCGATTGCACAGTTTGCAGCGTTTGTATACTGTCAATGATCAACAAGTCCGGGGACAATTCGGAAATGCGTTGGAATAATTGCTCAATGGAGGTCTCAGTAAGTATGTAAAAATTTTCCGAGTCCATGGACAAGCGTTCTGCACGCATTTTTATTTGTTGCTGACTTTCTTCACCTGAAACGTACAATACCTTAAGACCACTAAGCTGTAGTGCTACTTGCAACATTAGGGTGGATTTGCCAATGCCCGGCTCCCCGCCAATAAGGACCATACCACCAGGGACAATACCACCACCCAGTACCCGGTTAAGTTCTTTATCCCTGGTAATTATTCGGGTTTCAGATTTAAGGTCAACCTGAGAAAGTTTGAGGGGTTTATTTTGAATCTGGCCCTGGTCAAGACGCCAGGAGGAGGCAGTTGAGGCGACCTGAAGTACCTCTTCATGAAGTGTGTTCCATTCACCGCATCCCTGACACTGACCTTGCCATTTTGCGGAATGAACTCCGCAATTACTGCATATAAATGAAGTCTTGATCTTGGCCATAGACAAATACTTATAGTATCGGCCAAGATACTTAATTTCAGATTCTACTCAAGACCAGCGGGGGTATTTAAACTACTGCAATAAGGACTTTATGTCGTCCTTAGAGAGTGTTTTCACAAATCCCTCATCTACCGTTATCAGGTTTTGTGCTAACTTTATCTTATTCTTCTGAAGTGACAATATCTTTTCCTCTACCGTGCCTTTGGTAATGAACTTATAGGTGAAAACTTTATTTTCCTGCCCTATCCTATGGGCCCGGTCAATGGCCTGGGCTTCAACTGCTGGATTCCACCAGGGATCTAGCAGGAACACATAGTCTGCTCTGGTAAGATTCAAACCCAACCCTCCTGCTTTCAGGGAAATCAAAAAAACCCTCACATGACTTTGAGTCTGGAAGTTAGTGACCTCCTGTTGCCGGTCCTTAGTGGCTCCGTCCAAATAACTAAACGGGATGTGGTTGTTTAAGAGATATGTTTTCAACAACGATAGGTGTTTAACAAACTGGCTAAATATCAAAATCTTATGACCTTTGCTAATAGCATTATTGAGCATATGGGTAACATCCTCCAGTTTGCCCGAATCACCGGCATACTCGGGATCAACCATTTTCGGATGATTGGCAATCTGTCTTAGGCGGGTCAATCCCTGTAGCAATAAAAACTGTGATTTATTAACTCCATGACTTTCAATGCTCTGGAGGATCTTGTTTCGGTAGTATGACTTGGAAGCTTCATAATGATCCTCCTGCATAGTAGTCATGGTACAATACTGTATGCTTTCTACCTTCTCTGGAAGTTCGGTTGCAACCTGCGATTTGTTCCTTCGAAGAATAAAAGGCTTAATTATGGTATTGAGCTTATGGGTTTTTTCGAGGTCTTGTTTCTTCTCAATTGGTGTTTGGAATTCTGATTTAAAGTAGCTCTGGTTGCCCAACAAACCTGGATTGATAAAAGTCATCTGTGACCATAGATCTAAGGTGCTATTTTCCAGTGGCGTACCAGTTAGAATCAAACGGTAATTGGAATTCAGTTTTTTTACTGCTTTGGCTATGTGGGAATTGGGGTTTTTGATGGCCTGACTTTCATCCAGAATAATATAGTTGAAGCGATAGTTCCTAAGTGTTTCAATGTCCAGTCTCGCAATGCCATATGAAGTCAATATCAGGTCATATCCATCAAATTGTATGTTATCCTTGATGCGATTGGTACCTGTATAAATAAAGACTTTTAGATTAGGGGTAAACTTCTGCGCCTCTAACTGCCAGTTATAGATCAGAGAGGTAGGCATCACCAGCAAGCTGGCCCTACTGTGGGCCATTTCCTTTTGACATTGCAAGATTGCCAGTGTTTGAACAGTTTTACCCAGCCCCATATCGTCTGCCAGGCATCCTCCAAAATTGAATTTGTTAAGAAACAGCAACCAGTTATATCCGGCTTTTTGATAAGGTCGAAGGATTCCCTTGAATGCTTTTGGTAAGGGGGAGTCCTCAATTTGATCGAATTTCTTTAATGCTTCCAGTTTCTTACTCATGCTGACCGCAGCCAACTCTGCTTTGCCCAATTCCTGTACCAGCGCTAAATGGTGTTTCTTCAACTTCATCTGAGAGGTTTGGTCATTTTCCTCCATAAATGCAAAAAGTTCAGAATATTCTTTGAACCAATGTTCTGGAATAACGCCAATTTCACCGTTTGGAAGCACAACTTCATTCTTTTTGGCCAATATCAATTTCCGGAGCTGCAGAAATGGTATCTCATATTCACCAAATTTTACCACTGTGTGTATGTCGAACCAATCAATGTTTTCTTGTACATCAATACTTATATAGGACTTCCCAAGAAAATATCTTTTATTGTCTAACTGCGTTTGACGAACGGTAAATCCCAATTCTTCCAGTTGCTCCTTATTTTCCTGTAACCATGAAAATGCTTCAAGCTTATTCATGGTAGTGAAGCCGTGTTTCAAAGTCATTCCCAGGTTATTAAGCGTCCTCAGATACTCCTTTTCTTGAAACACTGCTCTATTTACCCGGTGAAACAAGTATTGGTCGCCGATCCGTTCCAGGTTCACGCTTATGGAACGTATCTTGTCCGCCCGGTAATTGTAGGGGCCATAACTAAAAGATAGTTCGAACATCAACCGGTCCGAGCCGTTTTGGGAAGGGCTATTCGAGCCATTTGTTGGAAGATTGATCAAGCCCTTTTGGGAATAATTATCCGAGCTACCATTGGACTTGTTATAGGCCAGTTGGGAGAAAGTCAGGATTGGCCGGACGGGAAAATGGTCGCTTTGAATTTCAAATCCTTTGGCATACACGTCGTAGCGTGCAATGAGTGGGGCCACGAACTTTCTATAGTAGGTTTCTTCAACCTGTTTTGGTATAATAATATACTTCTTATTCAAAAATGGCCTCAGCTTCTTCCCATTAACGTTCTTCTCAAAACTTAACAATTTGCCATTTACGATCATCCATGCGGGATTGTCGCAAATTATGAACGCATTTCGATATTGAAAGTCCACTTTTTCATTTTGGCACTTGATGGTAGGAAAGTAATGGGTATTATCATAATTGCGCCTAAAATGAAAAAGTACAGAAGCCTTTTCTTTTATGATTTCTATCTTTCTCCAGGCAGGTTCCCCGTCATTGCCCATCTCAAATAGGTTCTTACCTTTCATCAAAGCCAATATTCTGGCCCGTTTGGACTCCAAATAATTGGCTATTTCCCCTTGTATCATCTTGTTGCCTTTGCGCGGGTCATATATTTTTAGGAAAAAGTCCTGAGTCTTTATTTTACGTCTATAAAATTTCTGGATTATCCTATCCTGCTGCATAGAATCCATGAGCCTGATCAGCTCATAATCATTTTGATCTAATCCATCATCAAATTCACTGGCGTTCTGGGAGGATATATTTTGATGAAGAAATGTAAGCCGGTTCTTATAATCAAGTTGAATGACATATGACTCAAATAAATAGCCAAGGCATTCGTGCTCGAACAAGGAATACACTAACTTAAATGATTTAGCGGTGGATACTTTCATTTACACATGGAACCCAACTTAAACCGGTAATATATAAAAAAAATCCAGTTATAGAAATAAAAAATTACATTGAAATTATGTGCTATAAATGTGAGATTACTTCGGTTTTGGAAGCGATAGAGGCTGGCCTATAGGAAGCCATGAAGGTAATCAATATCACGCAAATTGCCGTATATAAAAAATCCAATAATTGCATCTTCACCGGGTAGGCATTAACCACACTTGTTTGCATCCCCATGGATATAATCCCAAATTTTATTTGTATGCTGCAAATGATAAATCCTAGCAATAATCCAATTACGGCACCGGATAAACTGATAATCGCCCCCTCGAACCAGAAGATAGTTTTGATCAACCTCCCTGAAGCTCCCAGTGCCAGCAATACAGAGATGTCCTTTTGTTTCTCAATAACCAACATATTGAGGGTAAAAAATATACTTAAGGAAGCCAGGGCAAGAATGAAAAAAAAAGTAACCAGTGAAAACAATTTCTCAATCTTAATGGCCTTGAACAAGCTTGGATGTTGCTGATCCTTGTTGGTAATCAGGTAAGAATCTCCTAATGCATTGGCCAATTTGGCCTGTACATCCAGCATATCATGATGTGGTGATATTTTAATCTCCAAAGATGTTCTACGCTGATCATACTGAAACAGATCAGCGGCAAAGTCCAAAGGAACAAATACGTATTGTTCATCATATTGCTTTTCAATGGCAAATATTCCACCAGGTAGGATGGACTTTTGAGTATACAAGCCACTGGGGTTAGTAGAAGTAGCGCGAATGTTTTTTGGATAATAGATCTGCAAAGAAGTGAATTCATCTTTCGGTGAAACAGATAAATTGTGAGATACACCCAATCCTACAATAGCATAGTTTATATCACCTTTTTTTAAAGCAGGCTCACCATGAACAATTACTTTGTCCAGTCGTTGTTGTTCCAAAAAGTTGTCACTTACACCCTTTATTTTCACCACCATCTCTGCCTCCTGATACCTGATCAAGGCATTATCTTCAATGATCTCGCTCACCACCTCGACCCCAGGTACCTGACTTACTGTTAATAACAGTTCCTCACTGCTATCGAACCACTTCCCCTCGGCAGACTCAATTTTGATCTCAGGGTCAAACGAACTGTACAACGACCGTATTAGGCTTTCCAAACCGTTGAAGACCGATAAAACAATCACTAGTGCCGCTGTTCCGAAGGCAACTCCAAGCATGGATATCATAGAGATTACCTGTATAAAATTTCTTTTTTTCCTGGACAGGAAGTACCTCTTCGCTATGAACAAGGAAGTGTTCAAACTATTCTGATTGTGGTGGGATATCCAGATTAGAAAGGATGTCATCAATTTCAGATGCATGCCTGGATCCATGATCTTCCAGAAAAATCAATTCCGGAACCCTGCGTACCTGTTTTCCAATCCGGTTACCCAGAGCTTTTCGTAACACACTTTTCTGATCAATAATTTGTTCAATAATCGCCTGGGAGTTATCTGTAGTTAATACACTGATATAAATGCGTGCAACACTTAAGTCAGGACTTACATGCACCCGAGTAATAGTAAGCAGCGTGTTTTTAAAATGATCACTTAGCTTTAGGCGGAATATCTCGCTTAGGTCTTTTTGTAACTGCCGTGCGATTTTGAGCTGTCTTTTTCTTTCACTCATACCAATGCAAATATTGTATATATTTTGTATTTTCTTCCATTATTACTCAATTTTAAGGGTTCTCTTCAGAGGATTAGACTCTAACCCTGATTATCCTTGCTGGCATTTTTTAGAATCAACGATCCTTACCGACTAATCGGGATATTCCTGTTAATTATTGTAATCCGGCTTCCTTTTATGCTGGGGGAGATGCCCCTTACAATACCCGAACTTAAGTGGATGATAGTTGGAGAGTCTATTTCATTGAAAAATATTCTGTATCTGGATGTCTGGGACTATCTGGCTCCATTATCAGCCATGATTTATGCTCTGATTGACTCAGTGGCTGGCAGGTCTCAATGGGGATATCAGATACTGGCAATTTTTGTGGTATTTATACAATGTTATCTCTTCAATCAGCTGTTAATCTCTAACAAGGCCTATAAGGAAAACACCTATGTGCCAGCACTGATCTATGCCATTCTTATGAGTGCTTTTTTTTGACTTTTTTACCTTGTCGCCAGCACTCATGAGCGGTGTATTTCAATTGTTGATAATCAAAGGGGTATTCCATCATATGGCCGTAAAAACTAAAGACGAGCAATTTCTAAATATAGGCTTGGCATTAGGACTTTCGGGGCTTTTTTACCTGCCCACAATGGCATATTTACCAGTGAGTATATTAGCTCTGGGATTGTTCAGTTCAATGAATTTCAAGAAGTACATTTTGCTGTTTTTTGGATTCCTTTTCCCCATTGTGCTGGTAGGAATATTCTTTTTTTGGCATGGTGCCCTCATGGACTTCATTAACTATTATTTCCTTTCATGGATGTCCACACCATTCAGGGAACTGGTAAACCTGAAAACCTTGTGGTTTATTGCTATTCCAGCTTTTCTATTACTGATTTTCTCCTGGTTTAAAATCTATTCTGCTTCCCGCCACAACAATCTTCAAACCAATTACATGTTGATAATGATGTTGTTCCTGGCCGGTGCTTTTCTCATGGTGTTTATGAGCCGTGAACGGGTACCTCATCAGCTTATGGTATTTGTTACCCCGGTTTCTTTTTACCTGGGTCATTTGTTCCTCTTGATCAAGAGGAGGTTTTTATCTGAACTCTTTTTTCTGGCATTTTTTACAATCACCCTTATAACCACTTATGGGTCGTTATATAGATTTGTAATACCCCGTGATATGTTAGAATACGAAAGACTGCTGGTAACCGGTACCCAGTGGGACCATTTAGTACAAGGCAAAAAGTTGCTAATCATTGGGGATGAGCTGGACGCCTACATGAACGCATATCCTGCTACGCCATATCTGAACTGGAACCTGTCAAGAAAACACTTCAATCACATAAACTCTTTTAATAATTTATCGCTGATATACGATAATTTTCTTAATGACCTGCCGGAGGTGATACTTGATCAAAAGCAAGTAATTCCTGAGCTTTTTAGACAAATGCCTACTATTGGTTCTTTATATACAAAACAGGAGGATGCTTACTTATTGAAACCTAACAACTGATCTTCCCCACGCGATTTGCATGGCGTCCACCTTCAAAGGCTTCGTTCAAAAACAGGTGGATCATTTCTTTGGCCAGTTGAGGTGAAACAAAGCGGGCAGGGATACATATAATGTTAGCATCATTGTGTTTCCTGGCTAATCTAGCCTGCTCTTCAGTCCAACATATTGCCGCCCGGATACCGGCGTGCTTGTTAGCCACCATGGCAACTCCATTACCACTGCCACAAACCAGGATACCCTTACTGTCGGGATTGGCTTCCACATAAGAAGCGACAGGGTGGGCGAAATCGGGATAATCAACTGATCCATCATTGTAAGTGCCAAAATCTTCTATTTCGTGACCCTTTGACAACATTTCCTGATACAAGGACTGTTTGTAATCAAAACCAGCATGATCACCCCCGATGGCTAATTTCATTTTTTACTATTCTCTTTAGACAGAGCTTCTGATTCCCTAAGAACCATTCCACTAATAAAGATACTTAATTGGTAAAGTAATACCAATGGAAAGGCGATCAGTACCTGACTTATCACATCAGGCGGTGTAAGGATGGCAGATGTTAATAATATTATGATGATTGCATGCCGACGGTACTCTTTCATCAAAGTCGGGGTAACCAATCCAGCCTTTGACAAGAAATAAACTACAATAGGCAATTGAAACATCAGCCCGCAAACCAGTACTAGGGTGCAAACTGTGGTCACATAGGAAATAATGTCAAACTCGTTGACGATAGAAGAGGATACCTGATAGTTTGCCAGGAAGTTCACTGCCAACGGTGTAACAATGAAGTAACCGAACATTACTCCTGAAATAAAAAGTATACTCACAAAAAAAGTTGCTCCCCTTGAAACCGTTTGTTCTGTTTCATACAACCCCGGTCGGATAAATCGCCACATTTCCCAAAAGGTGTAAGGAAATGCGCACAATAAACCTATAACCAGAGAAGACAGAATATGCATGGTAAATTGACCGGTCATCTGCCTGCTTTGGATAATGAAGGGCAACTCGTCGATACATAAAGCCCCGGACCCAATTGCTTCTCCCAATCGACACATGGCCCGGTAAGTCCAAAAATCAGTCCTTGAAGGGCCTAGTAAGATGGTATCCCAGATTAAACCCTTTGATAAAAAGGCTGCTATGGCAAAAACCAAAATAGACACAATTGAGCGGATGAGATGCCACCGCAACTCTTCCAGGTGATCAAGAAATGACATCTCTTTTTCCAAAATGCTAACTGTTATAAAGTGGAAAATTTTTCATCCATACATTCACTTCTTCTTTCACTGTTGCTAAAGCAGATGTATCGGAATGATGGGTTAATACTTTGTCCATCAGATTAACGATCCTGATCATATCGGACTCTTTCATCCCTCTGGTGGTAACGGCCGGTGTACCCAATCGCATCCCGGAGGTAACAAATGGCGATTTGTCATCAAAGGGGACCATATTTTTATTGATAGTAATATCGGATTTAATTAAGGTTTCTTCTGCCAACTTACCGGTAATATCCTTGGATCGCAAATCAATAAGCATAAGATGATTATCTGTTCCATCGGAGATGATCTTGTATCCCAGATTCTTGAATTCACTGGCCATTGCCTCTGCATTTTTCTTGACTTGAATGACATATTCGAGATAATCTTCAGTTAATGCCTCCTGGAAGGCCACCGCTTTTGAGGCAATTACATGCTCCAGCGGTCCCCCTTGAGTACCAGGAAATACTCCTGAATCAAGAATTGAGGACATCTTTCTAATAATTCCTTTGGGAGATTTTAGCCCAAACGGATTATCAAACTCCTCTCCCATCATTATCATGCCACCCCTGGGTCCTCTTAGGGTCTTATGTGTGGTGGTAGTAATAATATGGCAGTGCTCCAAAGGATCATTCATCAGACCCCTGGCGATGAGCCCCGCCGGATGAGCGATATCTGCCATCAACAGGGCACCCACTTTGTCGGCAGTTTCCCGCAATTTAGCATAGTTCCAGTCCCTGCTGTATGCAGAAGCACCACAAATGATCAGCTTGGGTCTTTCCCTAAGAGCAGTGCGCTCCAGTTCGTCCCAGTCAATGGTACCTAATTGGGGGTCCACCCCATAAAAACTCGGTTGGTACAACTTCCCGGAGAAATTTACCTGGGAGCCATGAGTTAAGTGACCACCATGTGAAAGATCGAATCCAAGAATTTTATCACCAGGTTTTAATACAGCCAACATCACCGCCGCATTGGCCTGGGCACCTGAATGAGGTTGTACATTTACCCAAGATGCGCCAAATAATTCTTTTGCCCGGTCAATTGCTAATTGTTCAATTTCATCCACAATTTCGCATCCTCCGTAATATCGTTTGCCAGGCAGCCCCTCGGCATATTTGTTGGTTAGCACCGTACCCATAGCTTCAATGACCTGGGGAGAGGCAAAATTTTCTGAAGCTATCAGCTCTATTCCGCTTTCCTGCCGCTCCTGTTCTTTTCTTATTAGTTCAAAAATTTGCTGATCTTTTTGCATACTAGTTTAAAGATGGAGCCAAAATTATATGATGTTGTAGAATTAATCAAAGAACCGGGATGTTTCATTTTAATTTTCTGTAACTTATCTATAACCAAATAAATTATCAGGCCATGTGGTACCCCCAATTGCTTTCCTTTTTGGTCATTTTGACAATGGCTTGTGACTTTATCCCTTATGAAAAAGGAAATGGCGAGATAAGTTCAGAAAAAAGAATGATCAACACTTTTACTGAGATCCAGTTGACCGGAAATTACGAAATTGGACTGAAAAAAGGGCCCAAAGGTCAATTGGTGCTAGTCACTGATGGTAATTTGTTGGAATTTATCCATTCAGAAGTAGTCAATGGAGTGCTGATCATTGAAAACAGTAAGAAAATCCGAAGTAAAGACGGCATTAAAATTTATATCACCTACCAAGAATTAGCAGGAATCAAATCCGTTGGGGCGTCTTTTATCAAAACAGAAAATACTATTGTTGCCAATCGATTTGAAATGGACATTCCTGGTGCTGGGATCATTGATTTGGAAGTGGATGTAAATGATTTAGAGGTCACTTTGACCGGTGCAGGATTGGTGAAACTTAAGGGGCGTGCGGTGAATCAAATGGTTTCATTGAATGGGGTAGGAAGCCTGGAAGCTTTTGATCTGGAGAGCAGGTCTTGTAAGGTTATGGTGAGTGGTATGGGAAAAGCTGAAATTTATGTAAAAGAGAATCTTTATGCGCGCATTATTGGTATAGGGAGTATTAAATATAGGGGTAGTCCTGATACTGTCGATGACAAAATCTCCGGATTAGGAACAATCAGGCCAGTAGAAGAGGATGATGGATCTGACTATCGCGAAACTAGTTGAAATGGATTCCAATATTACATTCGCAATGATTAAACTTATATGCGGAAGAATCTTTCAAAATATTGAGTCAATTTGCAATATTAGAAAAGTACTATTAATTATGTACTTTTAATGGTGTTAATGCAGGAATGTATTTATTTAATTAAAACCAGTTATTATGTATAAGATTGTCGTTCCAACTGATTTTTCCAAACTGTCGGAGCATGCATTAGATGTAGCATTGGTAATAGCCCGTAAAATCAATGGTGCAGTTTTTCTGCTTAATGTCATTGGGGCTATGAAAAACTACTCCTTTGGTGCTATGGGAGGTGGTAATTTAGATGAATATATATCAGAAGATGACCGATATGTATTGGAATTACACCGGTCCAATGAAAAGCGTTTGAAGCAACTCATTGCAAAACACCAACATAATGACGTACCTGTTTATTCATTTATTGAGATCGATGAGTTAGGAAAAGGGGTGAATCAATTTGCCGATCGTTTGCATTGTGATCTGGTAGTAATGGGGACACGCGGTGAAAACACCCTCACGGAATACTTCGAGGGGAGTCATACAGAAAGAGTTATCCGCATTACCCATATCCCCGTTCTTACCATCCGGGAAGCCTTACCCAGCTTCAATATAAAAAATATTGTTTATGCAACAGATTTGAAAACAGTAGCTAAAGAAGGCGTGGATCAGATTGAAAAATTTGCCACATTTTTTGGAGCCACCGTACACATGGTGCATGTCAGTAACGATGATACTGATAGGGTCCGAAAGAGGATGGAAGCGTTTGCAGAGGAACATGAAACACCACATCAGGTTCCTGAACTCACTATCAATCCATTAAAAGGGGCCAAGGTTGAAGAGACAATCCTTGGTTTTGCCAACCAGAAAAATGCCGAAATGATAGCTACGGTCAATCACGGCAGGAAAGGTCTAATGCACTTATTTGTAGGTGGCATGTCTGAGCAATTAGTTCGTGACTCCAAGGTGCCGGTATTCACCGTTCATATGGATCCATATTAGGGAATTTCAAATATCGAACACTGAATGCTGAATTGTCCCTCTGCGCTTCGATATTTGGCGCAACCACATTGGATATTAAAGAGACGAGCATCAGCGAGGATCTTTAAGGATCTTGCGTATCTTATTAGCCTCAGAAATGATATCATTGAGGGCTTCAGTATTTTGAGTTTCAATGGCTTCACGAAACCGCTGCAACTCACGGATGTAAAGATCCAATACCGTGATAATGTTATCTGAGTTTTGAGTAAAAATCGGAGTCCACATTTCCGGAGAGCTTTTTGCTAACCTAACTGTGGAGTCAAAACCACCGCTTGCCAGATTAAAAATATTCTGCGCATCCTT
>CAZOJZ010000046.1:0-2215 GCA_964580205.1 uncultured Roseivirgaceae bacterium | reverse complement strand
GAACAGAACACAGCGACCAGCTTTGAACAATATCTTGCAGCTTATTATCAACAGTGAGTATCTAATCACTTGACATCCGAATACATGATCTTCTCTGAAACAAAATATCTCAAGACCTAGGAGGTTGGCTGGTCTTGAATTTTTTGCTCACTTCGGTTTAAAAGGTTTTGCTAATATTCGTGATTCGGAATGTTTTCAACTACGGTATTGACTAAAGAAACGGAGCTTTAATTATCATCGCCAAATTGGAGACGGCCAATGGTATCCCACAAAAAATACATTTATATAGAGGTTGTGCATGGTGAATTAATAGTTTTTTCCCTGATAATTCCCTGTTAATTTTGACGACTTGCAAATGTGATATGTTAGAATGCGCACGATTTGGCGGTTTCAGAGTATATTCCTGTTTTTATTTGGCCAAGAATCGTAGAAATTCCCTGTATTTTCCCAGGTATCAGGGAATTTATAATAGGAGACCAGCTAGCTGCAGACTGGAACCACCGCCATACAGTCTGGTCTCTGCGGAGCGTCTCCGCAGAGACCTACTAATGTCCTAAGAATTCAGCCAGATACATTATATATAAGGGCTTATTCAGGGGCTCAAACCGAACTACTACTCAAGAATATCCCCAAAAGCTCAGGCATATCTCTAATGGCGATTTTGCCAGTTCGGTGTGGGAGAAACTAATAACTTGTATTTGAGCTAATGGAATGTATCTGATTCTAGATATTTGTCGAACGACTCAAATTAGCCAGAAGCTGGCATTAAATCATTTTGTGGACTTGAACCACCGACCCCGGCGTTATGAGTGCCAGCTTCGTATTGAGCTGAATTAATGCTTTGAGTCGAAATTAGACCATTGCTCAGATTGAAATGGTTAACAATCAAACCTCAGTTCTCTTCGTTGTTCATTTCAGTCATATGAAAACCCATCCTTCAGGCGACCTAAAGTTAGTTTTTTAGGAATATCACCTTTAATTTATGCCTTCATAATATCGGGCGCGAGGAAGGCGAGCTTGATGAGATGAGCGATATATCGTTGTGTTATCTTTTCTTGTTTAGCCAACAT
This sequence comes from uncultured Roseivirgaceae bacterium, assembly GCA_964580205.1. GTDB lineage: Bacteria > Bacteroidota > Bacteroidia > Cytophagales > Cyclobacteriaceae > SZUA-3. Next base: position 1,145 of record CAZOJZ010000046.1, on the reverse strand, counting down.
TTTCCATATTTGAAGCTTGACCAGTAATTAGTGCCTGGTTCCAGATTAATGCTTTATTGAGTGCATTTTGTATGACGAGTACTGTGGTGGGATTTATTTCATTTGTATATTCATCATCATTTTTTTCTCGATATTTTGTTACCAAAATCAGTATTTAAAAAACACTGAGTCATCCCAGCACGGGACAGGGTGATATCGATACCCTCACATCCCACTTGTATGGTTCGAATAATTATTTTTAGACGATCAATTTTCTTATTAGGAGTTAAATCTTTCCAGTTTTGTACAAATGTTTTTGCATTATGGATAATTGTGGTTTGTTTATTCGCACTTAATTTAAGATGGCTGAATACCTCAAGTAATTCCTTTGGTGTCTGCAAACATTGCATCAGCTTATTAATCACCGAGTCCTCAATCGTTTTGGCAGATTTGCGTAATACGCTACCTGCATCCGCTTCTCTATATTGCAACACTGCTTGGGAGACAGGAAGGGCCTCGTTTAGGGTCTTATCAAATCCTACTTTATCGGAAAATGCAGAGTTAAAATGAGAGTTTTCATCCGGCGAAGTTCAATAAAAGAAGCATCAAACAAAGCAGTAAAAAAATAAACACCAAAACAAATGTAGTTGGCCTCATTGATTGGGAAGTATTATACTCAAACTCTTTTACGAATTTGCCGACTATATCTCTTCGTTCCTTGCGAGCATCTTTAGGGAGATGCGGTGTGTGGGTAAATAGCTGTCCCATCGTCATGTTGATGCGCATGTGAACATTGACTGCCCAACCCGACGCTTCTAAAAGACTACTCATATCCCTTTTACGTATCTTTACAAAACCTGCGAATATGCCGGGTAATAAAATAACCATAGCCAAACCCAATAAAGCAATCAGGACTTGAACGGGTTTTACCTCCGAAAGAGCTTTGGTGATGTAAGCAAAAGACGATCCAAGAGCTGCAATCGCAAGACCTCCACCCAACATAAGGTCTCTTGCTGTCCCAGATGCGCTAGCAGAAGAAGCCATGGATACTGCCTTTTCTTCGCTGGATTTAGTCATCTTTTCGATTTGTTTCCTTACAAAGTCAGCGATTTTTTGGAAAGGCGCCTTCACGGACTCCCACACGCTAATAGGATTCACCACGATAT
>CAZOJZ010000045.1:0-1557 GCA_964580205.1 uncultured Roseivirgaceae bacterium | reverse complement strand
ATTGACCAATTTATCGGATTAACATTAGAAATCTCCAATAATTTACTTCCTACCGCAATCGCTTCATCGAATCTGCCGGCCGCTAGTAAAAGATCAATATAAGATCTGTAAGTTCCTTCATTTGAAGGTGCCAACTTCTGGGCGGTACGAAATTCAATTTCTGCTTTGTTGAAATCCTTGTCGAACCACAAATAATAATTTCCTATGTAGACATGGGCTGTGCCATTCAATGGATTTAGCAACAGGGCTTTCTCCAGCATCTTCTTTCCCTCATCCGCAACATCCACAGTATTTTTGTCTCCGACAAACCCAGCTTGGAAGATGATAGTATTTCCCAGCCAAGCATATGCACTGGAAAAATCACCATCGAGGTCGATAGCTTGCCGCAACCATTTCTTTCTCAGATTAATGTTTCCATCAGCTACCGCAATTTGATTCAACGCTTTCAAATACAAATTATAGGCTTCCATATTCTGCGTAGGGATTTGATCCATGCGTTGAATTACTTCCGGTTGTAATCTGGCATTAAGCGCTATAGCTACTTGTTGGGCTACCTCACTTTGGATGGCAAAAACATCCGTAAGTTCTCGTTCATAGGTTTCAGACCACAAGTGTTGATCAGTTTTAACGTCAATCAACTTAGCGGTAATCTTGATTTTATTACCTGATTTTCGTACACTGCCTTCCAGAATATGGGCCACTCCCAATTCTGCTGCGATTTCTCTAATGGATTTATCCGATCCTTTATATCGCATGGCTGAAGTCCTGGAGGTTAATTTCAGGTCACCTACCTTAAACAAATGATTCAATATTTCCTCCATCATGCCATCACTGAAATACTCCTGGTCCGGATCATTGCTCATGTTGACAAAAGGTATTACTGCAATGGATTTGTCGATGACCTCAGGTTCATTTCCAAAAAGTCCAGTAGTATTCGAGTTGCCGTCATAAATCATGTAAGCCAAACCAAGAATTACCAATCCTCCCATCGCAGTCAAACCTATCTTCATTTGGTTGAATAATTTCCGGGTAGGTGGTTCAGATTCTGGTGCTTTGGGAGCAGCCAAAGTGGATGTTTTTGGAATTGTAGCTGGTGCCTCAAGACCCTCTACTTCTACTTGGTAGATTTTGACCGAATGTTTGACATTCTTTAAAGTTTCCTCCCTTAGAAATTCGATCTTAATCCCTTTTTTATTCTCAATATTCCTGGATACAGATTCTGACACCAAGATCCCCCCTATAGGAGCCAGTGGTTCCAGCCTAGATGCAATATTTACCCCATCTCCAAACACATCATCCCCTTCAAAAACAACCTCACCCTCATGAATGCCAATCCGGAGTTTTAAATCAGGTTCATTTTCACAGGCTTTCTGAATGGCCCCGGCAGCGTAGACCGCATCAGAGACTGCATTGAAGCTGGCCAGCACACCATCTCCTATTTCTTTCAACCATCTTCCATTATGCTCTTCTATGATTGGCCGTTGCACCAGCCGGTTCTTCTTCAGCAGTTCGAATGCTTTCTGCTCGTCCTCACCCATCAGCGCCGTATACCCAACA
>CAZOJZ010000044.1:0-1868 GCA_964580205.1 uncultured Roseivirgaceae bacterium | reverse complement strand
TGCTGCACATATAACTTTCCCGGTGGGACGAAATAATTAACTGATCTTAATGATCAGGTCGGCTGTGCGGCTAGAATACCCGGCTTCATTGTCATACCATCCTATCACTTTTACCAGATTGCCCATTGCTGAGGTAAGTCCCGAATCAAAGATACAACTATGGGGATTACCCACTATGTCGATAGAAACAATAGGATCAGTGGTATACTCCAGAATACCTTTTAACGGCCCATCAGCGGCGGATTTCATCACTTCATTAACCTGTTCTGCAGTCACTTCTTGTTTCAATACAGCCACCAGGTCAGTTACTGAACCATCGGGAATGGGTACCCTCATGGCGATACCATCCAGTTTGCCGGCCAGGTGCGGCAGTACCAGGCCCACTGCTTTAGCAGCGCCGGTTGAAGTAGGGACAATGGATACAGCTGCAGAACGGGCCCTTCTGAGATCACTGTGAGGCGCATCCTGAAGGCGTTGATCTGCTGTGTAGGCATGAGTAGTAGTAATAAACCCCTTTTCTAAACCAAAACTATCATCCAAAATCTTGGCCATAGGTGCCAAACAATTGGTGGTACAGGATGCATTTGACAGGATGGTATCATCGGGTGAGAGCTGGTGGTCATTTACCCCTAAAACTATGGTCTTGATATCGCCTTTGGCTGGGGCTGATATGACCACTTTTTTTGCTCCGGCTTGAAGGTGTTTGCCAGCTCCTTCAGCATCCCTGAATATACCGGTTGATTCAAGAACCACATCCACTGCCAGTTCTCTCCAGGGTAGGTTAGCCGGATCCCGCTCTTCCAAAACTTTAATGTGCTCTCCGTTTACGGTGAAACCCTGGTCGTCAGCGGTGACAGTTCCATTGAATCTCCCATGTACAGAGTCGTATTTTAGCAAGTGGGCCAGGGTAAGATTATCAGTAAGGTCGTTGATGGCCACTATATCAACATTATTTTTTTCCAACAAAGATTTAAAGGTCAGGCGACCGATGCGCCCAAAACCATTGATGGCAACTTTTATTTTGGTCATATATTTAATTATTTAAGATTTTTCTGGTTAGGGACACAAAAGTACCACAAGTAAAATCTAAATACAATGAAATCATTTCCTACTTACATAAATTGAGCATTGATGATTTTATTAACATTAATCCGTAATTTTCGCTAGATATTATGATGTGTTGTGCCAGGATGAGTTGAAATAATTATTCACCGCTTAGAGAATTCCGTTACGGAACAGAAAAGAAAATACAGATACTGGATTGGGCTGATCATGCTAATATTGATCGTGCCACTATGGTTTGTTGGACTGCAGTATTTGCGTGTCCAGGGATTTAAGGAAGCGTTGATCATTCTGGTTGAAGCCGAAACAGATGGCACTTATGTGTTATCAATTGGGGCAACTGATATTCAATATTTAAAGCGGTCATTTTCCCTTAAGGAAATAATACTCTCAAAAGTTGACACCAGCGATTCAACAGGAGTTTTGGCGGTAACAGTGCCCCAGTTGACCGTGACCACAGGATCGCTGATTTCCATGTTGGTCAGTGAACAATTTAAAATACAGGAACTTTCTATAACCGAACCCATAGCCAGGATCGGACTAAAGGAAAAGAAACCCGGGGCGGATAAGGGCCGAAAGACTGGCATAAATATGGCACACGAGATTGTCCGGTTCTATCCGGCCATTGAATCCATATTAAGTGAATTTGACATTAAACTATTTCATATTGACCGGGCGGGGATTGAGCTTGACAGGTCCCAGTCGTCAATTGAAATACGCTTATTGGATCTCTTAGTATCAGATTGGAATATGCGGGAACTATCTGATGAGGCTGAGTTCAGATTGTCCCTGGGCCGGCAGTCTGT
>CAZOJZ010000043.1:0-21286 GCA_964580205.1 uncultured Roseivirgaceae bacterium | reverse complement strand
GAAAATAAAAGTGAGATAAATGCCGTAAAGAATTGCCGGCGTTTAATTATATAAAGTCCGTAATAATCCATCCACCTGATTAACACTTAGCTTAACTGCCTTCCCGGCTCAGTCCGTCAGTAGTCTGACTAAAAGGAACTTCACCCATATGGCGTTAAGCACGGGGTAAAAGTAAAGAGTGAAGTAGGATTATAATACTCAATTATAGCCCTACAATTATCCATGTAAGGAATTCAAGATTATTGTTATTAATCCCTTTGACCCTTAATGGATTTTTTAATGGAGGTATGTAAGGTTCCTTATTAGGAATTGAGTTTTGACTAAAAAATAATGGCTCTACCAATATATTGAAAGTTTAATTTAATCATTTGGAAGATGGCAGAAATCGATTTAAATTATGTTCCAAAGGTAATTGATCGATATTCCGTCAAAATTGAAGGGAAACAATCTATATAAAAGAATTATCTACATTATAGTTGTAAGAGTCTGTTCATATTTGAATTTTTCCTCAGGTCAATACTTGGCTAATTTGGTGATTGATAAGTCATGATGCATTCTTAGTTCTCAATCCATTATGGAAATATATTATGATAAAATTACTTTCTCAACCGCTTTTACTGGTAATACTATGCATATCTAGCTCATACTCCCAAGTCAGATTAACCGCAGTCGATCCGGTAACCCAAAATATTACCATTCAAAATTTTGGTAACACGGAGGTTGATATTTCGGGGTATCGCTTATGTTCTCACCTTACATATACTAGTGGTATTGGACCACGTCCACTGGTTTGGATGTTGATGGCAGGGACTTAGGCCTGTATTTGCCCGGACCTCTCTTTGTCGGATTTGACGATCCGGACTTGATGGTGGATTTTATGCAATACCTCGGGTCATTTTCTGTACCCAGCGGTCGGGAAAACGTGGCAGTTGCCAAAGGTATCTGGACAGCAGGTAATTTCGTAAACGCAAACGGACCTTATACATATAATGGCAATGGGACCGACTTTGGCGTTAGCTTTTGGGAGGGGGCTACCCCGGCTTGTGAGATCACAGCTCTAACCTTGCAAACTCAAACCCCATGCGACCCCGCGACCAACACTTACACTCAAGAAATCCTGATCACCTATGCAAACGAACCCGGTACAGGTACCCTGGATGTTAACGGACAGTCATTTCCAATTACCGTGAGTCCACAAATGATTACTTTAACCGGTCCTGATAGCTGATGGTCAGCAGGTGGACATGACCGCCAGTTTCAGCGAAAATTCTAATTGCGTTCTGACAGAACTGGACTTTTTTACCGCTCCTCAAGAGTGTACCGTTTGTGTCATCGCGGATCTGGCTGCCGGCGCCCAGACAGGATGCGATCCCGCTACCAACACCTATACCCAGGAGGTAACTGTAACCTACCAGAATGATCCTGTAGGAGGTTCTCTGGATGTAAATGGACAATTTTTCTCAATTACCGGGAGCCCACAAATGATGACCTTAACCGGGCTGGTTGCCAATGGCTTGGATGTCGCTGTGACTGCCCGGTTTACGGCAGACACTGTTTGCAGCCTAACAACCTTCAATTTGTTTGTGGCACCTCCGGAATGTGCCAATACCTGTAACATTTTGGCGCTGTTCGCCGGGAAGCAAACTGTTTGTGATCCCGGCACCAATACCTACACACAAGAGGTAACAGTAGCCTATGTTAATGACCCGGGCAGCGGTACCTTGGATGTAAATGGTCAGTCATTTACTATTGCCAGTAGTCCACAGACAGTAACTTTGGTAGGGTTAGTGGCCAACGGGGCTGCAGTGGATGTCACCGCCAGCTTCAGTGCTGATTCTACCTGTATATTTACAGAAAGTACTCTGTTCATGGCTCCGGATGACTGTATTCCCAATGTACCGCCAGTAGCAGAAGATGATACTGCTTCCACGGAAACAAATCTGCCGGTAACTATCGAGGTTCTAACCAATGACAGCGACAGTGATGGCACCCTAAATCCTGAGTCGGTACAAATTGTAGATGCTCCTGGCAATGGATTGGCACAGGCAAATATGGATGGTACCATTACCTATACACCAGACCTGGATTTTTCCGGAACCGATTCTTTTACTTATACCGTGGAGGACGACCAGGGAGCTACTTCTAACCTGGCCACCGTATTTATTACCGTAGAACTCATCACTGCCTTGAATTCATTTTCCGATCCTGTGCTCTCCAATATAAGTTTTATGATCCGGTCTGATGGAGTATACCTACAGGTGAACCAAAATAGAGTAAATAGGCTCAAAATTTACATTACGGATATAAAAGGGCATATCTTGCAGCAAGGGGAATTCATTAACAGTGTCCGTGGTGAATATGTTTTGCCCATCCCTAAATTTCACTTTAACGACATACTGATTATTAGAGTAAAAACCAACGAAGGGAGCTACACTAAAAAAATGTACTTGCAGAGCAGATAGAGTTAGGTTATAATGGTTAATCAATTGTTTGATGTAGCAATATGAAAAAACTCCTTGACATATTGAAAAAACCTTATCCTTACTATATACCTTTTTCTCGGACTTTCAAATTGCTGATTTTTTTAAGCATGATTATCCCCTTGTTTCTGATAGTATTCAAACCTTTCGGTTTAAGCCTCTGGGAGTACGAGTATAAGCATTGGGTATTAATGGGTATGACTTTGCCTATTTTTCTGACCCTTGTCGTCAATTTCTATGGAATGGTTAAGTTATTACCTAATTTCTTTGATGACCGTATTCTGGCTCTTTATTGTCTTCACGGCAGTAACAATTGTGATCACTGTGTCGATTTTAAAGCGCAATTGGATTCCGTGGGGTTTACCTACGATTTTAGAGATGTGGAATTCAATGATGCCGTTGCCAATGAGATGTACAACAAAGTTCAGGCGGCTAAAATTCAGGGACGGATTAACTATCCAGTGATTGATGTAGATGGTAAAATTATGGTAGCGCCCTCTTTGAGTGAGGTGCTTGGATTGATGTAGCGGGGCCCAGTAATACGGTACCTACAGAATCATCCATATTCCCCATCCGATAAGCAGAAGGCCGGTAGCTTTGCTGAACCAGTGGCCGTTAGGTACGATCTTTTCGATTAAGACAAACACGGCAATGATGGCCACCCAAAACAAATTCATCACTCCTGCCACGAACAGTAAGGCCATTAGCGCCCAGCAGCAACCGGTGCAATAACTTCCATGCTTCAAACCCATGATGAGCGCACCTCTTGTGCCCTCCTGCCACTCAGTGGTAAGAAACCCCAGGGGAGAACGGCAATGTTTTAAACAAGTGTGCTTGAGAGGTGTCCATTGAAAGACCCCTGCGACCAGTAAAAGTACACCACCAAGTAATGAGCTGGTGCTGATCATCATTGGCGAGAGTAAGGCAGCGGTATGTAGACCCCACTGGGCCAAAGTGGCTATGAGACTAAACGCTGTCCAAACAATTAAGTAACCTAAGAGGAATACACTTGTTGGCACAAATGGGCGATGTTGCTGTTGGCGTTGTCTTTGAACATTGGCAAACATCAGCACCATGGGTGCTGCTGAAGGAACCATCATGGCTACCATCATCACCGTCCACATTACAAACAACAGCACAAGATCTACTAAAGTCCACCTCTGCATCTGTGGCATGGCCATTTCCATGCCCATCTCCATACCCTCCATTTTCCAGGCAAGATAGCCGGTATATGCCCATGCTGTAGCCGATAATACTACCAGGCTGGTCATCACAATGACACGATCCATTTTTACCACTTTCTCAATGGCTATCATGGTGATTTTTTAGGACTTGATAGCTCGCGATCCAGCTGGCTGTTTAATTCTGATTGGTCCAATCTACGATTGCAAGTACAGAAAACTTACCTGGATACTCATAGTTTAAACCCCCGTAATTGATGCGCATAGTTTCAGTGGTGCAAATGGCCCCATCATTCCAAATGAACCCTCCTTTTGGATATACAACATGGACGTCCTGTTCTTCCCCTGAGACTGGGTTCATAAGGGGTTTCATATTCACTTCAAGGGCACCTGAAATTCGGTAACTGGACTTATTGCCATCAACTGTTAGTTCGATGGGCTTGAGTACCGGGCCTTCAAATTCTGTCAAGGTGCCAGCGAGGACCTCCCAGGGCATGCCACCTTCCTGGCCGGTAATGATCTTTAATATTGCTTCAGTCTGTGAAGCGCTGGAAGCTTCATCGACAAATAAAATGGCTTTCCCATTGCCTTCATGAATTGCCTTCGGCCACTTTGCGGCAAGTACGAATTTAACACCTTCGAGGTCCACGTCGCCATAATGTCCCTCAATGGTCTCATACCCAAGTATTGCCTCGCAGCTCCCATAATCTGGGAATCCTGCAAATTGGCAACCACACCCGTGACTGCAGTTACAGGTTTCTAAGTTGTGTGCTTTGATCCTCCAGGAAGTGTTGTTAGTTGTTTCCATTATCGTATGGTTTGATTAAGTACAATTTAGAAAAAAAATACTAATCTCAAAGTGATATATATCACTTTGTATCATCTGTGATCACTCCCAGGTGATGCAGGGCGGGGCGGCAAATACAAGATGGTTTAAAATCCCGCTTGTTTATCCACCAAATTCACCATTGCGTGTCCATGCACATAGCGCCAGACATTTTCCACAAATACCGTTTGCAACCTGTCCCACGAATGCTGTGACCGCCCGGAAATGTGGGAGGTGATGGTGACATTATCAAAGTCCCACAGCGGATGGTCGGATGGCAGGGGTTCCGGATCGGTCACATCCAGTCCGGCGCCGGCAATATGCCCGGAAGCCAGCGCCGCCTGTAAAGCATCTGTTTTCACCAGTTTTCCCCGTGACACATTGATAAAATAAGCACCTTTTCTCATTTGCTTGAATTGTGCTTCCCCAAACATTCCTTCGCTTAACGGGGTATGCGGGGTTGCACATACCACTACGTCCGACTGCTCCAGCAACTTGTTCAATCCCCCGTCATAGACATAATACAACTCATCGCATACATCCCCGATCTGTTCTTTGTAAAAACCCTGAATATCAGCGGCCACTACCCGCATATCCATGGCTTTGGCACGACGCGCCACCTGCCGGCCAATGCCCCCGAACCCCACAATTCCCATAGTCAAATTTTTCATTTCGATCTGTTCCCCGGATCCACCCCACTGGTGTTGGCGCATGTTTCTGATCTGACCGCCAATTTTCCGGGTCAGTGAAAACAGCAACCCAATTACGTGTTCGGCGATTGAGGGGGCATAGCAACCTTTGGCATTGGTAAGCACTACATCAGAGGCCATAAATTCTGGGTAGAGTTGATGTTCGACTCCGGCTGAACCACTTTGTACCCAGCTTAGATTCTCAGTTAAGGCAAAATCTTCAGCCCTGATTTGACCAAGGTGAATATCTACTTTTTTTAACGCATCTTTATAATCCTGTCCATCTAAATCTTTCAACAATTTAATTTGGGGAGACAATTCCAGAATTTGTTTTTCATATTTTTCATCTAGTCCTGAAGTCAGGAGAATGGAACAGGATAAGCGAGGTACCGGTTTATCGATAAGAGATGTGGTGCCAGTACCATGGTTCACCGCATTAGGTGATGCGAAGCCCAAAACCGGAGTGGCTGCTAAAATAACTCCTCCGGGAAGTGAATGCTTAAGGAAATCCCTTCGTGAATTTTTTGAAGAATGTTTCATGGGTGTAAGTTGGTTATGTTTTTTCGTGTACCACCGAAAGAACTGCTACCATCAAAATAACCACAGCCTCTCAAGCGAGTCTATCAGGCTACTTCATTTTAATGAGCACCACCCCATTGGCTCCTCTGGAACCATAAATACTAGCTTGGGCACCGGCGAGAACCCTGATGGATGCGACACTGTTAACGTCTATGGCAGTAGATATACTACCAAATGTACCAACCGGAGTGCCGTCAACCACAAATAGTGGCTCGTTGTCACCTAGTAAAGATTTATTACCCCGGATGCGAATGGTTGCATTGCTTCCCGACCCGGTTATGGTGAGTTGCGGTTGTTCACGCAGCATATCAATTAAACTGGTGTAAGCACGTTCTGGCCTCGCATTGGTAGTTGAACTCGCTCCTGAGGAGGTACATCCGTAAGGGATGCCAGAAACAAGGACTATTAGCGCGATAGCTATTTGAATAAATGTATTTTTAGTAATCATAACGGTTTGGTCTTATTTTAAAATTAACTAAAAATTTATTGGAAGCATATGTGTAGTTGGGATTCGTCAAAAATAAAATGGCAGTCTAATGACTAATGCCATAATTTTAAAGGATTGCCAGAAGGCTTGCAATTTAACATTCAGGCTCAAGATTGATACGTTTGATTTGAATTAACTTACAGTTCCAGAGTCAATACCAACTTCAGACTAAAAAATAGTCTGGAATGGGTTTTTACTAAAAGCCTATCTAATACAGAATAAATTTGCCCGGCCAGTTTGTGGTCATGGTATTACCAAAGGCGTCTGTAGTTTCTATCTCAATAGTATATTCTGCAAATTTTTGTTCTAATATTTTATGGCTAAATACATGATCTCCTGTTGCTTTATCTCCGTACTTCCCATGGTCATTTAAAGTGACCTCCAGTATTTTATTAGGGGTTTTTACTGTTTTCAATTTGGCAATAACAGATTGTATTTCACCTCCATCACGAACACTGATTTGAAGTGTATTGTCGCCACTAATTTGAGCCCATTGCACAATAGGTGGTGTGAGGTCTTTACCAGAGATTTTAATATCTACCTTGCCTTGTTTAATTATGTGATAAGGATAGTCAGGAAGCCAATATTCTGTAAGAAAGTTGACCGTATGATTATCCGGGCAATTTGAAGCTATTATCGGTACTGAGTATTTAGCGGAACCGCCGACATGGTCATAACTACCCCAATTATCAGACTTCCTGAGGTTAAGTCCATTAGGGTTTACAAAATGATCGTTACTGTTCAGAAATGTTCGATAGTAGATTCCCTGGTGCTTGGCCAGAATAACTATAGATTCTCCGGGGTTTGCCACACCGTCGCCGTTACCATGCCCTAAAAAGATTGATACTGAGTCGTCCCCGGCTGCTGCCACCGTGAATTTCTTTCCATCTGCAATCGTATAATTTTTGATAGTAGCAGGGTCTGTGTTGATAGGAATTACAAAATGTTCAACCCATTCACGGCCGTTTTGGTCTGAAATGACAAGTTTAAATTTGGCAACACTAATCGCTTGATCATTTTGAACCTGGAAAGCAATTGTTTGTTCCGATTTCCGGATTTCGTTAACAGCAATAGTCCCAAATTCTATTTGACCCTGCTTAACTGTAGTACTCTTTTTAAAAGGAATTAATTTGGCAGTAACCCCTTTTGCAAAGGCATTACCTTTATTGAGTAAGCTGATGGCAATTTCCACATCTTGATTTTGCAAGGCCCATCGGCTGTTAACGAAATTGTACTGAGCCAAAGTAAGGTTGGGTATATCCACTGCCTTGTTGATGCCAATTTCATGATAACCCCCATTCAATGGAATCTTCAACCGTCCTTCATGGTCACTGTAAATTTCGAATTGATCTTTTTTCGAACTTTTAGGATCAACGTCGTAGATGGTATAAGGTTGGTTTCTTTCATACAGTGGAGGGGTTACTACTGTCAACTGTACGTAGGGCATCAAAGGACCATCGGGGAGGAATTCCCTGACCATACATCTGAAACCCCTCTGGTCAACATTTTCCAATACGGTAAAGCCAGGCCGGTTGCGGTCTGAATGAATTTGGTAATTCCAAACTGTAAAACTGGGATAGACATCGGTATGATGCCACTTGGCTGGTTTTAAGGGTGGATTTTGGAATGTATCCAAAATGAATTCATACATTTCAGTCAACCCGCAGGTAGAATGTTCTGCTTCGAATATTTTAAAATTATAATTATCCATGACCTGTGTCCAGACTTTGTTCAGGTCCTGATGGTATCCTCTAATGAAATCATTGTTACCATAGTGCAATCGCACATTCATTCCCTGGTAATTTTTGTACATATCAATGTGCCTGTATTCCACGGGATTGTTTTTTGGGCCTACAAAAAACTCGGTTGAACCGCAAAAATTACCGGCAGCAGAAACAAGGTGGGGGTATTTACCGGCAATCCAAAAGGTCATGAATCCACCCATGGAGAGTCCGGAGATGGCTCTATGGTTTCTATCGGCAATTGTTCGGTATTTTTCATCAATATGACTGACCAACTCTGGAAAATAAAGGGGAAATTGACGGTTGGTTTCCACCGGACTGACGTTGTAAGGACGTAAATAGTACGCTTCCTGTGGATTGCGATTATACCCATCAGGTTTCACCACAATTACCTCATGGGACAATACAAAGTTTTCAATATTATCTCCATCATTATCCATTCCTTTGTCAACGCCCATGGCCTCAGGGTTGGTTTCGCCAAAATATCTTTGGGACCACCCATGATAATAATATATCACAGGATAATTTTTTGCAGGCTGGTCTAAATAATTCGGAGGAAGAAAGATCCGGTAGTTTCGTACCTCTCCAAAAACATTGCTGTAATGACTGGCATCAATGATGGTTACCTCACTGGCAGCACTATCGACGGTGAAAAATAAAAGGAAGACCAAATTCAGATTAGTAAATTTCATTGGTTGGGGTATTTAAAAAAATAAGTAACAGACAAAAAGCGCTATCACTAGGGATAGCTAACAGGTTGGTCACCAGGGTCTGGTCTCAAAACTGGCTCTATAGCTTTGCGAGCCGGTCTACAGGTATTTCTTTGGTGATAACATCCATCACGAAATCGATACTTTCTTGATTATCAGCTTGTACAGTAACATGGAATCGATCACCGACACCAGCATAGGCTTCTGCTGAATGATCTTTTTTTTGCAATACCGTCCAGCCCTTTACCTCATCTGAGTACTCAAAACCTTTTATTTGCTCATTGGTGTTGTCAATTTCAAATCCGGATGCATAAGCGGCCATAATGGTAGTATACATAGCAAAACCTGTGTTGTAATCCACAATGTTAATGTCTACTTTATCCCCATCCGCATTGATATACCCTTGGCCTACATTTGAATAGGAACCAAATCCAGGAGTTGTGGTAGTCCCTCCTTCCATATCGCCATCTTTTTCATAACCAGCAAAAGATTCGGGTAAGTATTCAGCCAATTGCTCATAGTGAATAGCTATAGTATCTCCTCGTTTCTTTCTTTCCTCCATTCGGTTATTGGCATCCTCCATGGATTCTTGAATGTTTTCAGCGTTTTTAGCTAAGTTCTTAACCAGATTGACAGCATTTTTTGCTTCATTATATCTATCGCAAGAGCAAGAGGCAACAAAAAAAAGTAAGGAAAAAACAGTGGTTAATTGAATAACTGTTCTCATGATTACAGTTGTTGTGGTTTATACCCAATATAGCAAATTATGGCGGAATTTTGACAATATGCCTATTTCCTGTGTTTTGGTACATAAATATTTCATTTGTACTACATCCACTGATATACCCGGACATAATCCACAAGAAAATAGTCGGGATATGTTGCCTGCTCTGGATCATTGGACCAGTTTTCACCAATTGCCCAGGGAAGTGTTGATAATTCTCCGGTAATTTTTAGATATGCTGGTACCTTTGAAACACCACCAGCCTTGCTGAGCTGGGAGTTGACAACGTATCTCAAACTTCCCAAATTTTTACTCAAAACGATCTATTTACTAGAACGTTAACCATTAACTACTTTCCAATGCAGAACTTCGAAAATATACCCCCCTCCTACCTTTAGCTTTACAGAAGCAAGGTTAATTTATTAGTTTTACGTGAAAAAACGAAGGTAAACTAAACTATACACTAACTAGCGTTTACATATCCCACTAGGTCCGTGCCATATGAAAACATTTAGTAGATTGCCATCAGTATTTTATTGGCTTCAAACGGTTCTCAAAATAAGTATTAATGGAATTAGACATTGATTTAGTATTAACATATATCTATCCAATTTTTGTCATGCTGATGATTCTTGAATATATTCTCGCACGACACTTGTTTGATCTCAAAGAATCTTTTTCTGGGTTCGCTATTGCCATTGTAGCTTCGGCTATAGCATTTTTTTCTAAGGCGTTTGCTTTGGGTGTTTTTATATTTGTTTTTAATTTTTTCAAAGAAGCACGTTTGGATTATTTTGGATATGAATCTATTGGATGGGCATGGTTCGTTTGGATTTTTGCCATACTTGCGGATGATTTCAATTTTTATTGGCACCATCGTTTTAGTCATTCCATCAGACTGTTATGGGCAGCTCATGTGCCTCACCATTCGGCAAAGTCCTTTAACCTTTCTATCGGTATTCGCAATGGATGGTTTGTTACACTTTATAAGCCAATTTTCTGGTTGTGGTTGCCCATCGTCGGCTTTGAGCCCATCATGATCGCAACATGTTTAGTTATAAATGGAATTTATCAATTTTTCTTGCACACTCAATTGATACCTTCCCTTGGTTGGTACGGAAAAGTATTTAATACCCCTTTTGTACATCGAATTCATCATTCTAGCAACGTTGAATATCTTGATAAAAACCATGGTGGTATATTAATAATTTGGGACAAATTATTTGGCACGTATCAGTGCATTATTTCTAATGTAAAGCCAAAGTATGGTATTCTAAAAGACCCCAAGACTTATAACCCTATACTGTTAAATACACATGAATTTTCGAGTATTTGGAAAGATGTTCAAAAAACATCTTCCTGGAAGGATAAATTTAAATATATATTTTTCCCACCTGGATGGAGTCATGATAAATCTTCCAAAACGACAATGGAGCTACAGCAAGCGTTTGTAGATAACTCTTTGATACCCAAGAAAGCACCAATTCTCATTGATACTTCCAACGATAAAATAGACTCCGTTCGATCTTGATGTCCTTATATGTTATTTTATGGTACATTAATATTCTATATGTACCACGGAGGGACATGTTTGTATTATTTGAATCTAAACCAGATAAATAGGGCAGGAATCAGAGCTCAGCCAGGAACTGTACTGAAAAATACTCATACCGGCGAAACGATATATACCCATCCCACAGGAGAAAGTATAATCAGGGAGAAATTAAAGAACCTTGAAGAATATATTAACCTGGACGAAGATGAAGTTGATCCTTTGATCAAGATGGCAGTTATGCACTACCAGTTTGAATCCATTCATCCGTTTTACGATGGTAATGGTAGCCCCTCCTTCTCCATAACCTGAAGATGCAGCGTAATGGCTTCTATAATGTTGGCATCAATTTCTTCGCGGCTGGAACCAGCAGAAGTACAGCCCTGTAGGTCTGGAATATAGGCGCTATAGCCATCAGCAGACTTTTCATATATGACCAGGTATTTTCTCATTTTTGGTACACATTGAATCCATAGATTAAAGTATTGCCAAGTTAGCTAATAATCCTTAGAGATACTTCGTATAGAGTATTTATCGATCATCCATTCGTTTGTCTCCTTCAGCGGTTCATTGCTTGCTCTATTTCTCAATGCAGAACTTACTGAGTATATTCTCCAGCAAATCTTCCGTAGTGATTTCCCCGGTGATTTCCCCCAGGTGATGCAGATCGGTGCGGATGCCGGCTTTTTTTTGTTATCAGGACTAAAATCCTTGTTTAAAGAGAGGAACTCACTCTGATTTAAGAATGAATATCAAGCAGAACCTCCGCCTTTTCCTCCAACTTATCTTCCATCAGGGTAAGCCCAAAACCAGGTAATTCCGTGACGCTGGTAAATCCATCTTTCACTGAATATCCATCAGGAATAAGTAGGGGAGAAGTCATCCAGTCCTGCTCGGCCATGTACCAATTCTCGATCACCATTCCAAGGTGCAGTTGGCAATAATAACCCAACATGGAACCCCAGTTGTGAGGGGCCACCCTACCGCCATAAGGCTTACTTATGGCCGCCTCTGCCATGATACCTTCAATGCCAAATTGATTCATATCGCCCTGCAAGACATCAATGCACTGTGCTTTCATAAACGGCAACATGGCTTCCACCTCTTTTTGAGATTCAAAGTCTGCCACCAGGGTTTCCCATCCATTTTCCCTAATGAATGTTTTAAATTCCAGGTCTAATGCCACTTCTTCAGCAAACATTTCTTCCATGAATGCAAAATTGAATTCGGGTAGATCCTGTAGCATTTTCTTTGAAGATTCCAGATCTAGACCATTATTGGCATCCACCCCAATTTGTATTTCAGGACCCACGTATTCTCTGCAAGCGGCTAAAACTTCAATATCCCGTTGGTAGCCTTCTTCTTTTTCCATCCACTGAAATCCGCGGCCTACTTTCATTTTGAAGAAATTATGTCCGGCAGATACACCCATATCAAACTCTTTTTTAAACTGGTCCATATAGTTATCGGCATATTGCGGAATCAGATCCTGGAAATAGATGGTACCATCATAAAGCGGCACCTGGTCACGTACACTTTCACCCAACAATTGCCAGACGGGCTTCTCATAATATTTTCCCAGTAGATCCCAAAAAGCCATGGTGCTTCGATCTCCGGTATTTACTTTTTTATCCTCGGGAAGGTACCAGTCCAGTAAATTTTTTCCCAATAAGCTTTGCAAAGCTTGCTCATCTCCCCAATGGGTGCCCACACCGGTTAAACCATTATTTGTATAGACAAGAATACCTCTGTCATTTCCATATTCGGTATGATCATCCCTTTGTGAATTCTTACCCACGTATTTAGGGCGCTTACCCCTTAGCTCAAATTGTACGATGCGGGTAATTCGGATGTCTTTAGGAATAGATTCTTTGCAGCCGAAGGGGAGTATGAGTCCAATTCCCAGAGCGGACAGGTGATGGATAAAGTGACGTCGATTAACAGAGGTGTACATATGGTTGATTTTAGAAATTCACATTTTTGTCAAACACAAACTCCAAAGAATGGAGTTGACAAATATCAAAATAGATATAATCTGATTCTTTTTTGTCAGAATAGAAGATAAAATATAGGTCACCCATCTGACGGCTAGGAGCCAGTAGCAGGTCCAGATAAAACCAATCATCTTCGGTAAAGGGTTTCCATTTATTTTCAACATATGGTAGATCCAACCGTTCACTACTGAGCAGTTCACCCTGCGAGTCCCCGGTACGCAGGTCAACTTTTATAAAATTAGCGTTACTTCTCAGTTTGACCCTGATGGAAGTGATACCTGTCAGGTCTATTTCCCTGAAGCCCACATAAGAGCCATTTAAGGCAATCTCAGCGTACAGATCACCGACTTCATTGTACGGTTTGGGGATAACCCGATAAGCAAGGTCATAGGATACTCCAGGTACTTGGGTGGATCGTAAAATCGTCCTTTCTTCTCTCCGAATGGGCGGCATGCCCTGGGCCCCTTTATCAAAATAAATTGCGCTCAACACATAAAGGTCATTATTGGCAGATGGAAGTGTTGAAAATGATCCCTTTAGAGGAAGGCTGATGCCCGTCTCGGGATTTTTGGCTAGTGCCAGAATATAAGCAGTCATCTCCCGGACCTCCCCATAACTATGCTGGGGATGGGCGGTCATTAGTTTATCACCCCAAACACCGCTTCCCCCTAGTTTCACTTTAAGGCTTAGTTGCTCCAGGGCTGCTTCATAGGAAAGATATTTTTTGGAAATATCCAGTAGTGAAGGACCCACTGATGGGGCATCCAGGGCATGACAGCCATAGCAGTCACTACCTTCCATCAGCTTCTTGCCATTCATAAACGCAAGAGTAGGCTCATGTATAGATTCTATTTCTCTGAGGCCGTTCACGTCATTGGTGTTCTTCAATTGTAGCAATCTCACATTAACAGCCGCCTCTTCAATGGTTCCATCCATCGAGTTGCCGTCTTCCGTATCCTGCACAGAAATGTTATAGCTGATGTCCTGGCCGGGCGTGAAAAACGATTGGTTACCATTCATGCTGACTTCAACTTTAGGTGGGTCATTGCCCACTTGTATTATCTCGCTGGCAGTGGCCTCCTCCCCATACTCATCAGTAACTTTTAAAGTCACTTCATAGGTACCTGATTTTTCGAAAATGTGTTTGGTATATATTTGCCGCGAGGAGCTGGTCCCTTCATGGAAAGACCATTCATATTTCAATGAGGCACCCTGATCCTTATCAAAAGAACCATCACCAGAAAATAGCACCTTAAAGGGGGCCTTGCCCATCTTCTTATCGGTAGAAATATGCGCTACAGGAGGCCTGTTGCCATAAATATAGCTCACACGGGTCAATCGTGCGTCCTTATTATGGGCATACCAGTTACTGCCATAATCCAGTACATAGAGGGCACCATCCGGACCAAAACGCATATCAATAGGCTTCTTAAAAGGTGTGCCCGGCAGGAATTTTTCCATGCCCAGGTATTTGCCCTCCGGGTCAAGGCTCACTGCCAGGATCCAACCCCGCATCCAATCATAAATAAATAGGTTATTGTCAAATTTGCGAGGAAAATTGTATGCGGATCCCTCTATTTCTTCATAGTGATAAAGGGGACCGGCACAGGCCGTTCCACCACCTTGGCCCATCAAGGGAAAACTATCTGACACTACATTTGGATACCAGATTAAAGACTTTTGGGCAGGCGGCAATTGCTGTATTCCCGTATTGTTAGGTGAATTATTAACGAGGTATTGGGGATCAAAGACCGGTCCAATCTCACCGGTTTGGTAATTGTAGTCATGATATGCCTTGTTATCCCCGATCAGGTAGGGCCAGCCGTAATTACCCGCAGATTTAGCCAGATTGATCTCCTCGTGAGCCCTGGGACCCCGTTTAGGATCTCCCTCACCGGGGTTTGGACCTACTTCACCCCAGAACAGCCAACCTGTTTGTTGGTCAGCTTTGAATTTAAAGGGATTGCGAACCCCCATCACATAAATTTCCGGCCTGGTGAAGGAGGTGCCGGGTGGAAATAAATTTCCTTCAGGAATGCTATAGGTACCATCAGTTTGGGGTCGAATGCGTAAAATTTTACCCCGCAAATCCATGGAGTTGGCAGAACTGCGCTGGGCGTCATCCAGGTGGTGTCCAGGCCGCTCATCGATGGGGCCAAAATCTGTTCCTGTGACGTTATCACCGGTGGAAATATAAAGTAGCCCTTCAGGCCCAAAGTCCAGGCTACCACCAAAGTGGCAACAGTTATCATAGTCAATATAATAGTCCAATAGTACTTTTTCCGATGAAGTGAGCAGACTATCATTTTTAAATTCAAACCGGGAAATATGTTGATACGATTTCCTAAAGGGATCAGTGTAGAACAGATAAATCCAACTGTTAGCCGAAAAGTCCGGGTCAACTACCATACCCAGCAGTCCATTTTCGTTGATATAATTGACTTCAAGTTCTCCTGCCACTTTGATCACCTGGCTACCGGGGTCATACACTTTGAGAATACCTCTTCTTTCAATCAAGAGGATGCGCCTGTCAGGCAAAATATCCAAAGCCATAGGTTCATTCAAATTCCTGGCAAGATCTTCTAATTGAAAGCGGTTGGATTCAAAAGAGGAAGATAGAAAAGGAGTAGGGGCGGGCTGGCAATTATTTAGGAATAATACGAAGCATAACACGATTGCTAAACAAGATACCCCTTGGTTGGTTTGAAGCTTCTTAATTACAGGATGATAAATGGTATGATCCATAGTCTCAAATTTTGACTTTCGGATATGGTACCTTGAAAATAGTGTTTATTTGGGTTTTATGGAAAGATTAGGAGTTGTGGGTTAACCTGCTGCGATTGGAACGTACCCTTCGTGGACAATCTTGTTTCTTATTTCAATTGCATCTATAGCATCCTCAAGCTCATTCGTTGTTACAGTATTATTATTAAAGAAAATATGGATTAGTTGTTCTCTGTTTCCCAAGTTCTTAATCCTATTAAATAAATCTCCGATTTTTTGAGATTTATCTCTGATGGACTTGTGATATTGATCAAATGCGATTTCAAGAACTGTAACGGCGTCTATGAATGCTTTTATCTGGTCTCCAGAATCTAATGTAATAAATGCTTTAATTAAGTGGCGCTGCCCTAGTGAGGGAGAATGCCCAGTAACAATCAATTCCTTAAATTTAATCCAGTTCTCTCTTGTCATGTAATCTGAATAATCGTTTTTAATTGTTGAAACAAAACTGAAAGTACTTTGTGGCTTATTAGGTATAAGGTCCAACGACCGCTTTTGGCCCAGGCTGTGTGAAAACGCAAAAATGGCCTCATGTAGTCCCCTTTAAGCTCGACTGGATTTCGGGTGAAGTTGGTTACCACTGGAAGGGAGTTATCGGTTCGGAAGCCTCACAAATGCCGGATAGTCTACATTTTATCTTGACATCAACAATCGCCTTTTTCTAAGCTGCAACGCATTAGGACTCGGATTCGATCTCGAGATAGGCAAGCTCAAAGCCAGACAAGCGGTTTTAGCTCAAATATTCACCCCTTAAATACTCGTTTCATCACTAGGTCCTTATAGCTCCTTCCAATCGGTATCAATTTTTCTCCGATCCTTACCCGATTCCCTTCCAGTGTATCGATTTTATCGATAGGCACAATATAAGATCGGTGGATCCGCATAAAGCCATTTTTGGGTAGGGTCTCTTCCAGGCTTTTCAGTGATTGAAGGGCAATAATCCGTTGACCTTTGGTAGTGTAGTAGGAGACATATTCTTTCAGACCTTCAATGTAGAGAATTTCGTTCAGGATCATTTTATAAATTTTATGTTCTGCCTGAATAGTAATATAAGCGGCTGGCTGGGTCCCAATTTCCGCCTCGTATTTCAGTTTGAGCAACTCACTTACCTTGTTTACTCCTTGTAAAAATCGCTCGAAACTAAACGGCTTTAATAAGTAGTCGATAACATTCAATTCATAACCTTCTATAGCGTACTCCGAGTAGGCGGTGGTTAAAATTACGGAGGTTTTGAGCGTTATACTCTTCAACATTTCAATCCCGGTGAGGTCCGGCATTTGAATGTCCAAAAACAAAAGATCAATTGGATGATCCTGTAAAAAGGAGATGGCTTCTAATGGGTTTTTGAATTGGGCTTCCAACTCCAAGTACGGCACTTTCTCTATATATTCCTGGAGTAATTTCCTGGCCAATTGCTCATCATCAACAACTATACACTTGAACTTCATTACAGTAACAAAGTTAAATGGACTGAGAATTGTTTCTCGCTTTGCTCGATAGTTAATTCATGTCGATCCGGATACAATAACTCCAATCTGCGTCGGGCATTCTCCAAACCAATGCCACCCACTACATCTTTTGTATATGTTTCCGGTGAGATGCTGTTTTCAATGTAGCATTCCAGCTGTCGATCCTCTACGGTTATTCTAAGATCTACCCAGCCGTTTACAACATCCTCAATTTTGCAGTGCTTGAAGCTGTTTTCAACAAATGGGATAAACAGCATGGGTTCGATCATAATGCTGCCATCCTCGATCTTAAAGTCGGTCTTGATATTTATAATTTGATCATCTTTTAATTTCACCAGGTGGATAAAATTCTTTAAATAATCGATTTCCCTTTTTAGTGGAACCTTATCCTCCTTACAGTCATAAAGCATATAACGCAACATGTCGGATAACTTTAGGATCATTTCTGGAGTTTGCTCCGATTTGATCACCGATAGAGTATAGATATTGTGCAGTGCATTGAACAAAAAATGGGGATTGATCTGAGATTTTAAAAATTTAAGTTCGGTATTTAATTTTTCACTTTTTAACTGGGCCGCCTCCTTTGCCTTGATAATAGCTATCTGACCGGTTTTATAGGCCAATGCAATAGTAAAAATAAAGATCGATGTGGCTGTATCTGCTATGGCTGACATTAGCGCATGAGTGGGTCGGCCAAATCCGAACCTGCCTCGTCCTATACCTGGGTCGAACCTACCTGGTCCCAGTTCAAACCCTGGCCGTCCATCGAACGGCGGAAATTTCATGGGGAGTAAAAATTTATATATGATCATAAAGCAGAAAAACAATACCACTAGGCAAAAAGCGGTATAAAGGAAGTATTCAAGGTATCGTTTCTGTATGTAATACTTTGGAATTAAGAATTCGGTGTTCAAATAAACCAATGCGGCTTGCAGTCCCACGAGGAGAATTGCCCTAGAAAGGGCAATGTTAAATTCGTGCTTGCCGTTAAAAATCACTGCCCACAAAGAAAAGTAGACTACCCAAAATAAACTGTGTTTTAAAATGTTCGTAGGTTTATTGTTGATTGCTTCCATAATTAACCCGTCTTTTAAATATAGATGATTTTAAGGCAAGACGATATTTTTTTCAACCAAAGCACCGTCTTTTTCCACTAACTGCACGTTCATCACAATCTATAAATAGAGCTCATTACATCCTTGGTTGATTTTTCCCCTTCGTTGGTTGAATAGATTACATAAACCGGAATTCAAAACGTTAAGAGGTTGTTAACTAATTGGCCAATAGATGAGTGGATTTTGAACCAAGTTGGCCAATAGCACTTTTTTTTAAAATTGAGCTTTAATATTAATTTAAATCAAATTACCATGAAACAGGACAGAATTTTGTTAGCTGGAATTTTAGTCGTATTGGCCTTAGTTTTTTTTCTTACAAGCTGTGACGAAGAAGCCAAATTTACAGATCCAGATGCATTAAATGCAGCAGTAGATGAGACCACTTTAGTTGAGAATACCTTTGCCTCCATTTCTTCAGATGTGGAAGAAGCAATTTACTTCAAATCATTGCCTAATGGGAGGCATGGTTTTGGTTTCGGTGGCTGTGCTACGCGAACGGAAGAACAGCCTGAGGGTACAGATTACCCTTTGGTTATCACGCTTGATTATGGAGAGGATTGTACCTTTTTTGGAGACTTTAGCAAAAGCGGGAAAGTGATCATTACACTTACCGGCGATCCCAGCGAAGTGGGCGCTCAAAAAATACTTACTTTCGAAAATTTTGTGGTGAATGGTTACCAAATTGAAGGTACCAGAACTTACACCAGAACCGGATCAAATAGTTATATTGTATCTCTCGAAGGTGGAAGGATCACTACTCCTGAAGGTGCAGTTATAACCCGAACTTCCAGTAGAATAAAAGAACAGATAAGCGGCCAAGACACCGAAGATCGCAGTGATGATGCATATGAAATTACCGGTTCCGCGTCAGGGGTAAATTCGGAGGGGCAAAGTTATAGTAAAACTATTTCCATTCCCTTGGTAGTTACCGGCGATTGCCTATGGATTACCAGCGGTGTGATTGAGTCGGTAGTAGAAGGCGGGTCAAGTGTGTCGATTGATTTTGGCGACGGAACTTGTGATGACCTGGCTATTCGAACTGAAGATGGGGTAAGTGAAGAGATCACTATGAATTTCCGAGCCAGGAGATTTAAAGGTAGAGGGTAATCCCATAAGATGTCCCTGACTTGGGGACATCTTTACTTTGGTCTTCCTTATCAATGGAATTTTTCCTGCCACCGGGTACTCCAGATTGTCCAGTACCAATACCACTTCGAATTGAAGAAAGTTTTTTTTCTATCAAGAAGATCTTGCAGATAACTTTAAAATCAGGGTTCGATATTTATTAGGAGCGGAATCTCAGGATTTCAGATTGTTTGGATCTAAGAGGCCCATATATTTCCAAGCTATTTATGAAGGCTTTAAAACGCTTGCAGATGTGAAGGCATATGAGATTTTTATAAACCAGGTTCTTGATTTTATTCAAAAGCTAAAATGTAACTTTTTATAATCAGGTTCTAAGGAATCTATAATTTTGATTCGATAAATATCTAGAGCCCTGGCAATCCTCCTCTTGGATCTTTTACTTTAAACAACATGTCACTCCTGGTCACAGAACAACACTATCAAGTTCTAGTTTAATGCTTTAGACAGCACCTAGTATAGGACCACTGTCTGATTTCTTGTCTTCGACTAATATTATCATTTTTTCAGTGTCTTACACAATCTCTTTTCCTGCTTTTATGGAAGCTAGGAAAAGATCATTTGCTAAATTAACAGGATGATAACAAAGCCAACTTATTTAGGTTATTTCAATTATTTAATCCATGACAACGATGGATCCGGTTGTTAGTTCACGATTGATCCTTGGACACAATGAATGTTTTGGTCTTAATCCACCACAGAACAGACTCAGTATCTTAGCTGGTATCTCAAAAAAAAGTCTTATCGCTGAATTTTCTGGATTGAACTACAGACTAAAACCAAAAGAATCTAATTATTATGATTATAGTTTATCCACTCAAATCCAAGAGTTAAAACGTTTTTGTGCTATTGATGTAAACCTTTACAGAAAATATGCTTGTGCATTTCACTCCTTTACTACTGATAGGAATAATTATCCTTTGATCTTTACTAGACAGACCTGTATCTACGCCCTGGAAGAGCTTGTACAATCGGATTTAGAGGATATTGAGGATTTTGATATGGCCAGAACTGAGGTATGGAGTTCGATTATGAGATATATCGTCAGTATAAATACCACAATTACGAATATTAATAAGAAAGGAGGGGACAGTAAGTTAAATGTAGCAGGTTCAATTAATCTTTATTGAGCCTATTGCAGCACCTACACCAGTGCCAAGCGCACCTAAACCGATGCTATATAAGACAATAGCTTCTGTAGCATCGTCAATACCCGCTGCTCCGATTCAACGGCTCAACAGAGGAGTTAACTCACCTGAAAAGATCTCAACTGCAAAACATTATCTTTCTGATTGTCAGGTTATTAACAACACACTACTTTCCAATACAGAACTTACTAAATATATTCTCCAGCAAATCATCGGTAGTGATCTCCCCGGTGATCTCTCCAAGATGATGCAGCGCCTGTCTGATGTCCAGCGCCAGCAGATCGTTGGTGACACTTTGCTCTATGCCCTTTGCAACGTCATTCAGCGCTTTTCGAGTTTCCTGCAGACTTTCATAGTGGCGCAAATTAGTAACCAGGGTCTGGTCTTCGTTGAATCTAGCTTTGAATTCTAAACCAATCCTTAATTAAAAGTTTCAACCTGAATATGTCGTCTTCTTCCAACTCATTTGAATGAGCTATCACATTTCTAATTTTACCAAACTGACTTATCACTGATTCCATTGCTTTCCTGCTCCTAATCGTATCCGAAAAATCCTCCCAATTTGCATTAATTATATCTATTAATTCACCAAAATTGGCATAGTCCATTGGATTATCAGAACGAATTGCCATTGCGGTCTCTCTTTCTTTCTCTTGATTTTTA
>CAZOJZ010000042.1:0-4113 GCA_964580205.1 uncultured Roseivirgaceae bacterium | reverse complement strand
TGGTTTCTGGACAAGTTATCAGAAGTATTTCACTTTGATCCACCCCGGGATCATGGATTTGATACCGTAGCATCTATCAAGGCCATGCACGATGGTAAGGCAAAAGTGTTTATAGGCCTTGGAGGTAATTTTCACTCCGCTACCCCAGACACAGATTTTACTTCGGAGGCCTTACAAAACTGTTCCCTGACTGTTCAGGTATCTACCAAATTAAATCGCAGTCACCTGGTGACCGGTAAAACCGCCATTATTCTTCCCTGCCTGGGACGAACCGACGTAGATATACAGCGATCCGGGCCACAGTTTGTAACCGTTGAGAACTCTATGGGGATTGTGCATCAAAGCAGGGGTAACCTAAAACCAGTATCTGGCCAATTAAAGAGTGAACCAGCTATAGTTGCCGGGTTAGCCAAGGCCACCCTGGATGTGAACTGGGACCACCTGATTTCGGACTATGATCTTATCCGTGAGCTGATTGAAAAGGTAATTCCGGGATTCGATGACTACAATCAACGGGTGCGGCAGCCCGGAGGGTTTTATCTGCCTAATGTGGCCAAAACAGGAGAATTTTTGAATGGCAAGGCCTTATTTTCGCGAGTGGAAGTCCCTCACCACCAGCTGGATAAAGGGGAATATCTAATGATGACAGTACGCAGCCATGATCAATTCAACACCACTATTTATGGCAAAGATGATCGCTACCGGGGAATAATCAATGAGCGCCGGGTGGTACTAATGAATCCAAAGGATATGGTTGATTGCAGCTTCGCGCAAGAACAGGTGGTAAATCTGACCAGTAAATACCAGGGAGTTGAACGATGGGTGTACAATTTCAAGGTGGTACCCTATTCAATCCCAAGAGGAAATGTGGCAACCTATTTCCCTGAATCAAATCCCCTGGTTCCGGTGGACCTGGTGGCACGAGGAAGCCGTACTCCGTGTTCGAAGTCGGTGGTAGTTAGGATATTGGCGGTATAAGATAAATCAGGCACGGAATAAACAGCAGCTTCCAAAGACAAATTCCCCCATTAATCATCAATTCTCATCAAGGAACCCGCATAGCATTTGTACTTCCTCATAAACATCAGTGTTCAAAGCGCCGTTTTGGTCAAACCATGCCAGGGTATCTATTTCGAATCCAGATCTGCATCTTTTCCCAGCGGAGAAGTGCTCACAAGAATTGTTTCACCCATTGGAATGCCCTGGCCTTTAGACTGTAGAATTATACAACTTATCAAATGTATGATAATTAATAAATTAAGAGGTTTACATCCAAACAACTTTTCATTTAGTCCATTTCTTATCTTAACTTTACAAAGCGAAAACCTCGGTAAAGTGGAATTGCCAAATTTTCTTGGTCCTTTGATTTATGGTTTATTTCCACTTGCCATAATTTTGAAATCAAATTATAAAAATGGTAGATTTTGAAGTTGCTAGCTTTTATCGGACAGTAAGTATTTAGCTCATCAGAGAGGACAATTGGAATATGGTCTGATAGACCACTCATTTGGAGCAATGCTTAAAACAATATTTGAATGAGAATTTATAAAATAAAAGAAGGAGTAGTTGTGCGAAGGAAGGAGGATTTCTTCGTCAAAGAGGTTGAAGAGTGGGATGCGTTTATCAACCGGAAAGGGTTACATGATGCCTTACAAAGGGAGATTGAAGGCATTGCCCCAAACGGAGATCTCACTTCCATTGAATCTGCAGAAGTGCCTATGGATAGTCAGGAAATATGGGCATCAGGTGTGACTTATAAACGGAGTAAGGATGCCAGGATGGAAGAATCAAGAAAGTCCGGAGGCGATACTTTTTACGACATGGTGTATGAAGCAGAACGGCCGGAACTTTTTTTTAAAGCCTTAGCAAACAGGACCGTCGGACACGGTGAATTAATCAACATTCGGAAGGATTCTTCCTGGAATGTTCCGGAACCGGAATTGACACTGCTGGTTAGTTCGGAAGCAACTATTGAGGGGTATACTATTGGTAATGATATGAGTTCCCGGAGTATAGAAGGTGAGAACCCCTTGTACCTACCCCAGGCAAAGACGTACGAGCGTTGTGCTGGGCTTGGACCATGTATATATGTACCAGAAAAACCAATTGACCCTAATACAGAAATTCAATTGGAGATCTTGAGAGAACAGAACCATGTATTCGAGGGAAAGATACCCATTAGTAATATGAAAAGATCACACACTGAATTGGTGGACTTTCTTTTCAGAGAATGTGATTTTCCCGATGGATGTTTCCTTATGACCGGAACCGGACTGGTTCCCCCGGAAGGCTTTACCTTAATGGAAGGAGACGAGATTAGAATAACAATTGATAACATAGGCACATTGGTAAATTTTGTGTCAGAGAAAAAATAAGATAAGTGAACATGAGTGAAATGTTTTATGCCGTTAATCCGGCTGATAATCGACAATTAGAAGGCTCGTTTTCTGTGGCCACTGAGGCTCAAATTGATGAAGTTGTTAAAAGAGCTGGCACAGCATTCGATGTTTATCGGAATAAAGATAAAGACAACATTGCGGATTTTTTAGTTAGGGCTGCTGAAGAAATACTAAACCTGGGAGATGCTTTACTGGAAAGATGCCATTTGGAAACGGCATTACCGCGACCTCGATTGCAGGGTGAAAGAGGAAGGACGGTTAATCAGTTAAAACTGTTTGCGTCTGTCGTTCGTGACGGATCTTGGATAGATGCTCGCATCGATACAGCTATTGCTGACAGAGCCCCCCTGCCTAAACCTGATATTAGACACATGCTGGTGCCCTTGGGTCCGGTAGCTATATTCGGAGCCAGTAATTTTCCCTTCGCCTTTTCCGTTGGAGGCGGAGACACTGCCTCCGCATTAGCTGCAGGTTGTCCGGTGGTGGTGAAAGGACATCCGGCACATCCGGGTACTTCCGAGATGCTGGCAAAAGCTTTCTTGAAGGCTGTCGAAAAATGCGGTATGCCAGAAGGCACCTTTTCATTGGTACAAGGCAATAACAATGCCGTGGGAGAAGCGCTTGTCAAACATCCTGGTATCAGAGCTGTTGGTTTCACTGGTTCTTTTGCAGGAGGCAAAGCACTCTTTGACCTTGCTAACCATAGACCAGAACCCATTCCGGTATTTGCTGAGATGGGCAGCACCAACCCAGTATTTGTTTTGCCTGGGGCATTGTCTGAGAATGCAGAAAAAATTGCCAGTGGTTTGGCGGACTCCATCGCACTAGGTGTAGGGCAATTCTGTACCAACCCTGGCTTGACTTTCATTCAGAAATCTAATAAAGCAAATGCATTCACTAATGAGCTGATTGAAAAGATCAGTGAAGTTCCATCAGGTACAATGCTTACTTCCGGAATAAAAAGCGCCTACGACAAAGGAGTACAAAGAACATTGGATTTGAATACCGTGAAGGAGCTGTCAAAAGGACAATTGGCAAATACTCCCAATAGCGTGGAAGCCCGGGTATTTATAACTTCAATAGAGAACTTTTTAGAAAATCCGATATTGGCCGAAGAAAACTTTGGTCCCTCTAATGTGTTGGTGGAAGCTCAAACCAGGGAACAGATCCTGGAGGCTGCAAGAAACCTAACAGGCCACCTGACTGCTACTATACATGGTACAGCTCAGGATCTGATAGAATACAGGGAACTCTTTAATATTTTGGAAAAGAAAGTAGGAAGATTAGTGATCAATGGGTACCCTACAGGTGTCGAAGTTTGTCATTCGATGGTCCATGGTGGTCCATACCCGGCTACCACAGCACCACAAACTACCTCAGTAGGTACTAATGCCATTAAGCGTTTTGCCAGGCCCATCTGCCTCCAGGATTATCCGGAACAGCTATTACCTGAGGCTCTTAAAAATGAAAATGGATTGAACCTATGGAGAATGGTAAATGGAGAATTAACCAAATCGCCTGTTAATTATTGAAAATAAAATCTCACCAAATGGAGTGGAAAGGAGTGTACCCGGCCCTAACAACAAAATTTACACCTAATGATGAATTAGATTTTGAGGCCTTCAAAAAGAATGTTGATTTCCAATTAAAAGCTGGAGTAGACGGATTGATCATAGGTGGTAGCTTGGGTGAGGCAAGCACTTTAAGTAATGAG
>CAZOJZ010000041.1:0-2895 GCA_964580205.1 uncultured Roseivirgaceae bacterium | reverse complement strand
TGGGAATTGAACCAGACAAGGCGGCTACTTACAGTCATAATGGTGAAAAGCTCTATTTTTGTTGTCAGGGTTGTGCGGACCTGTTTAGCACCAGCACTGATCCTCAGGAATACCTTGATGAAATTAAAGATTTGACTGTATGTCCAATTTGTCTGGCGGAAAAACCAACGGAGATGGCTGTTAAGTTGGAAGCTGCCGCCACAATCGTTGACAGAGTTCGTTCGATCACATATTGCCGAGTTCAGAAGTTAAACGATTAAAGGAATTAAGATGAGAAAAAAAATCATTATTGGCCTGACATTCATAGCACTCATGGCATTGATTTTTGGAATGATAATGCGGAAGGTTTCCATCCCTTTGCCGAAAAACATACAAATGCATGATCCCACAGCTCATGATATAAAAAGAGGACGGGAGCTACTTGAGAAAATGCTTATTGCACACGGAGGTAGGTCGCAATGGAAAAAGTTCAAGGCTATTGAGACTGTAGCCGCGCATAACATATTTGCCCCCTATCGTTGGAAGTTTGGTTATTATTCCCACTACCCCCAACAGTTAAAGATGACGACCTTGCTTGGAACGGACAATGGACGGTTTGAATTTTTAGATGGGCCTGAACAAGGGTTGCAGTGGGGGCTGCAGAATTGGGCATGTTACAAGATAGAACCTGGGAAAGAGCCCGTATTTGAACAAGATTTCGGTGTGTTTTTTTATGTGGCCACCGGGAACTATTTTTTGTTATTACCATTCCGCGTTCAGGAGGCCAATACAGTTGCATTAATTGGTGAGAAAGAATGGGAAGGAAAGATTTATGATCTTGTGATGGCAACCTGGGATGGATTTGAGCCTAAGAAGACTATTGACCAGTATGTATTGTGGATTTCCCGTGAAACAGGACGATTGGATTATATGACGTTTTCGGTGAGAGACCAGGGCAGCTTTGTTGTCGCAACCATCAGCTACATGGACTATCGCAATGTTGATGGTCTTTTGCTTCCTTTTGAGTTTCGCATTGTATTTGGAGATGAACCGGATGATTGGCCGAGACTACATCATCTGAATGTCGATAGTATAAAACTTTACAAGACAGCCGATAAACAATTTTTCTTCCCTCGTCCTAATCTTAGCTACTCCAAACCAACAGAATGGTGATCAATAAAACTTAAAATTTATAGAAGAAAACATTGAAGCGTTTAAATAAACAGACAAGAAAGGTTAATATGAATAACAAAATATCCGCAGACTTTCCGTATCGATCAACGTACATAAATGTAATGGGTTCTCAAATCCATTACATTGATGAAAATAATCTTATGGACCTAGGCCAAACCACATTTTTATGTGTACATGGCAATCCGAGCTCCAGTTATCTCTGGAGAAATGTAGTACCCCATTTGCTACCTCATGGGCGCATAGTTGCTTTGGACCTGATTGGTTTTGGTAAATCAGAAAAACCCGACATTGACTATAAGGTGCTGACCCACTCAAAATATTTTGATGAATTTGTCAATCAGCTAGGGTTAAACAATATCGTTTTGGTCTTACACGATTGGGGAACAGCATTGGGCTTGTCTTATGCCAGAAGGCACGAAGAAAAAATAAAAGGAATCGCCTTTATGGAAGGGGTGGTAAAACCTAAGAAATGGGATTTCGGTAACACTTTTGTCCGTTTGATTTTTCGTTTGTTTCGTACCCCTGTTATTGGGAAGTGGATGATTATCAACGGGAATTTCTTTGTTGAACGAATATTGCTTCAACTTGGTACAATAAGAACATTCAACAAGCAGGAAAAAGACTTTTATCGACAACCATTTATAAAAAAAGAAAGCCGGAAACCAGTTTATGTTTTTCCAAATGAAATCCCCATAAATGGAAAACCAAAGGATGTTTATGAAATGGTTAAGAAAAACCATGAATGGCTTCAGCAATCCAATATACCAAAATTACTCCTTTGGGTAAAGCCGGGAGTGCTGATAAAGCCCCGGCATGACGTTGAAGAAATGAAAAACAAATACCGCAATCTAAAGGCTGAATATTTAGGCAAAAGTTCAAATTTCCTTAAAGCATCACATTATGTCCAGGAGGATTTTCCCAATGAAATTGGAAAAGCGATTATTAAATGGCATAAGGATATAAAAGAGTTAAGAGTACCAATCACTATATAAAGTAAGGAAAAATTATGAAACTTTAAGTAGTTGGCACAGGAGTGCTCGGAAGGAATGTTGGCCATGCCTGTTGCTATCAAGGGTGATGCGAGTTCCGATGTTGGCCTCAATGCGCGACTCCGCATCGTTAAACGGTAACTCGATTATATGATCTGAAGGGGGGGGTAAGGTCATCAGGTTTCGCCAGTTTGCCGACACCAAACCGATCTGGGATGCAATGTCATGATACAATAACTGGACCGACTTTATCACATATAATGTAACATTCCTCATGCTCCAAATTAGCTTCTTCGGCCACTTAACCTGTGAACTCATCTATATTAGCCCGAACGAAGTCTTCAAGGGACTGAGGCGGTTGACCACCAATTCGCTCCACCACATCGTTTTGGCCGCTGAAGACACCGTCCTGATGGTCCTTACCAACGTGAAACAAGTGATTTGCCATGTATTCTGTAAAGCCAGGTTGCTTTACCATTGCTTGGCGCCAATTTTCTAGGGGGAGGTCAATATACTCGATTTTTTTCCCTAGTACTTTCGAGAGCACCTCAGCTACCTCCTCCATGTTCATATTTTTAAGGCCAGTAATGATATATCGTTGACCCACATGCGATTTTGGATCTTCCAGAATGCCAACCACAACTCGAGCGATATCCTCAGCCGTCACAGGAGCATGCATTCCTTCACCATATGGGAGATACATCTTGCCTTCGGCAGAAATGCTGCTACCAGT
>CAZOJZ010000040.1:0-1648 GCA_964580205.1 uncultured Roseivirgaceae bacterium | reverse complement strand
ATCAATCCCACCGAAGAGAATGCTACAAAAATGGTCAATGCCTGTGTTGACTACGGAATTCCAGGGATAGTGAGGATTTATCTTTCTTAGAAAAACTGAAAAACAAAAATGAGAGCAGGAAAAAGTAGGCCCTCTTAACTCCGCACACGGTATTTTTCCGGGTCCTTTTCAAATGCTGTTCTACATCCCTCGCAACAGAAGTAATAGGTCGTTTCCTGATGTTCAAATACGTATTTGGCATTATCAACCGTTACTTTCATTCCACAAATCGGATCAATTGCCTGCTCAGGCTGTTTTTCAACAGGGTCTTCAACGAGCTGCTCGCAAACGATCATTACAATTTCCGCTAATATGCTCAAAGCTATTTCCTCCGGTCTACGGGCTTTGATGTCCAAACCAGCAGGGGCCTTAATATTGTCTAATTGTTTTTTGGAAACTCCCCGGCTTAGTAGAATTTCTTTAACTGCATCTGCTTTTTTTCTACTGGCAACAAACCCCAGGTAGGAAGGGTTAGCTTTCAGGGCTGTTTCCAAGGCGGCTTCGTCACCATCTCCCTGAGTTGCTACCACTGCATAAATGCTTCTTGATTGGGGGATGGCTTCATCATCCATTCCGGTAAGCACTTCATAATCAAGCGCATTACTCAACTTAATTAGGCTCTGAGCAACCGCCGACGCTCCCATTATCACAATTAGAGGATTTGGCACCACCGGTTCCAGGTACACATCCAAAGTGCCTCCACTATGGCAGGTCATCTTTCTTTTCATGATTTTGTCATCTAAATTATCTGGCTCCGGAGATATCCGGATCATTCTAGGGATTCCGGTCCTTAGTACTTTTTGTGCTTCCTCCACGATTATTGACTGGCTACAGCCACCGGCAACCCAGCCCCACAGCTTCCCGTCTTCAGTAACGATAGCCCGGTCTCCTGGTTTTCCAGATATTGGACCTTCATAGTTAACTACCAATGCCACTACAAAGGACTTTTCCGCATCTATCAGCTTCTGAGATTGAACGATGTATTTACTAAACATTTTGTAAGTGTTTTTCCAATTCCAAAAGACTTTCAAGATTATGGGCCGAACTGAAAACGTCTACCAGGGGCAGTGCTGAACGCATTCCTTTAGCCTCCGGGCGATATCCTTTCATTCCTTTCAGAGGATTCAGCCAAATAAGCTTTCGGGCTCTTTTCGATATTTTAGCTAGCTCCTTCTTCAGCACAAGGTTGCATTATATTACAGATATTGTAAAAAGAGGGAAATTCTCAAAGAGACTGAAAGAGCTAACTGAAAGGGCAGAAGGATGGTCCAGTGGCACCACTATTGGAGCTTGTTTTCAGGAATTTAATCAGAGATATGCAAAACGTTCACTGTCCCGGCAAAGTATAGTGTTAATTCTTAGCGATGGACTGGATACAGGGAACACCGAGGTTTTAAAGAAAGAACTTACCAAAATAGCTAAAAGAGCTAAAAAGTTGATTTGGTTGAATCCCCTGAAAGGAATGAAAGGATATCGCCCGGAGGCTAAAGGAATGCGTTCAGCGCTTCCCCTGGTAGACGTTTTCAGTTCAGCCCATAATCTTGAAAGTCTTTTGGAATTGGAAAAACACTTACAAAATGTTTAGTAAATACATCGTTCAATCTCAGAA
>CAZOJZ010000039.1:0-3809 GCA_964580205.1 uncultured Roseivirgaceae bacterium | reverse complement strand
TTAGGTGATGTAGCTCAGGTGGTAGAGCATCGGACTGAAAATCCGTGAGTCGGTGGTTCGAGTCCACTCATCACCACCAAAAAAGCCTCTGATATTTCAGAGGTTACTTTTTTAAATTCAGGAATTTTTTAGGTGTTTTAGTTGAATTACCTCTCTAGAAGTCAGGTGTCTCCATTTTCCTCTGGGAAGGTCCTTTTTGGTTAGTCCGGCAAACATAACCCGGTCCAGCTTTATCACTTCATAACCTAAATGTTCAAATATCCTTCGTACAAGGTGGTTTCTGCCTGAGTGAAGTTGCAGGCCCAGTTCAGTCTGATCGGTTGATACCATATCTATGGCATCCAAAGTTACCGGGCCGTCTTCCAATTCAAACCCATTGATCAGAGTTTGAAAGTCACGCTTTCGTATGGGTTGATCAAGGTGAACGTGATAAATTTTGCGGACTTCATGAGATGGATGACTTAACTTTTTATGAAGGTCTCCATCATTGGTAAACAATAATAGGCCAGTGGTATTGCGATCCAGTCGGCCTACCGGTACAATTCTCTCTTTGCAAGCTTTACCTACTAACTGCATCACCGTTTTCCGCTGATTTGGGTCATCTGTGGTGGTAATATAATCTTTTGGTTTATTTAATAAGACATATACCAATGGTTCGCCTTTTAGCACCCGGCCCTGGAAAGTGATCCGGTCCCTCGATTTGACCTTATAACCCATGGTGGTAATAACCTGACCGTTTACTTTGATTTTGCCATCCTTGATCAAGGTATCGGCATCACGACGGGAACAAACACCGGCATTGGCGATAAATTTATTAAGACGGGTTTCCTGAGCAGCAGGAGTTTCGTGTGTGAGCCGGGAATGTTTTCGGGTTTTTGATGTTCGGTGTTTTGGTTTTCGTTTCATGACGCATTGGTGCATCAAATTGGATCAGATATCCTGCTCTGTTCCGATCTCATTTTCTTCATCATCGAAGTCTTTGGGAGTAGGTAATTCTGCCAGATCGTTGATCCCGAAATAGTCCATAAACTTTTCGCTGGTCACGTAGATTAGAGGTCGTCCAATGGAATCAGCCTTACCCTTGATCTTTACAAGGTTCTTTTCAAGGAGTTTCTGTACTGAGTAATCACAGTTTACACCGCGTATCTGTTCGATTTCTGCTTTGGTAGCCGGTTGTTTATAGGCAATGATCGATAATGTTTCCAAGGCTGAGGTAGACAAACGCTTTTTTGACTGTTGTTTTAAGAATATACCAATGCTACTTTGATAGGCAGGCTTAGTTAGAAACTGGTAACCTCCACCGGAATGAACCAGTTCAAAAGCAAAATCTTCAGAACTGTATTTTTCTTTTATTCTGGATAAGGCATGGTTGATGTCTTCTTCCGGGATTTCAGCTTCAAACATTTCAACCAAAGTGGAGCGTAGTTCATTTTTTGTAATAGGTTTTGAAGAACAAAAAATGAGCGCTTCAATATGGTTGCCTAAATAGTCCAATTGTTAGTTTCTTTTAGCCAATTTCGCTTCGATAGAGTGCATGGTGTGCGGTACAGCTTTCAGTCGTTCTTTCTGAATCAATTTTCCAGTATCAATACATATACCATAGGTTCCATTCTTAATACGTACCAAGGCGTTGTCAAGGCTTGAAATAAACTTTTGTTGACGAGCAGCCAGTTGGCTGAGATTTTCCTTTTCAGCAGTATCAGCTCCATCTTCCAATACCTTAGTGGCTGCCGCGGTATTATCGGTACCACTGTCGTTTCTTCTGCTCAATGAATCTTTAATATAGTTAAGTTCATTTCGGGCTTTTTCTAGTTTTTCCTTTATCAAAGATTCAAATTCCAACAATTCCTTATCAGAATATCTAAGTTTCTCCTCTTTTCCCATTTTTCAAAATTTAAATGATTATTAGCTGATTAATAAAGGTTTAAGAAGCTGGTAATGCTTTCCCCACGAGATTAACCGTGTAATTACAATAATATATTCAGGTGGCTTTAACAGCCAAACCGAAAGCGACAAAATTGTCAATAAATGACACAAAAACGAAGATTATTAAGGATTTTCTTATAGCGTATTGGAAAATTTTAGAAAAGATTCCATGCCAAACACAAGGTTATTTTCACTGCTATCTGACAATTAGGATAGAGATAGCGGTTGATCAGTTCAGCTTCAACAGGTCGGCCTTTGGTAATTAGAAGTCGTATTCGAGGCGTGACTTTTTCACTCGTTCCTGAAACGCACTCCTATCAATGTTAACCCGGTACTTGAGGCGGATATAACGACGAATAACTTCAATTTTCCTGCCCTGTCTAACATAAAAATCAATAGCATTGTTGATGATGTCGTTCATGGTTGATTGCTTGTTAGGTAATTATTAAGATAAGGAAAGATTGTAACAATTCCAGTGAATACTCCGTTTTACCCTATAAATATTGGATTATTTAAATATTTTCGCAGAAGGGTTATATCGTGAGCTCTTTGACTTAATACTTTGGAGCAACCGCCACCGTTTGCATCGATTGCCAGGCCAGGCCGTTTCGCTCGATGACTTGAAAAAGAACAATATAGTAGCCCATTGGTACCCGCATCGTCCTATCGTCAGTTCCATCCCATTGGAAAGAACCGGTCACCGGAAGAACAGCGTTGTTTACTAAGGTTTTCACTACATGCCCTTGAGCATTGAAAATTTTTATAGAACCCGTATTTCCAGGTTTATCCAAATGAAAGGAAATCCGTGTATACGACGGAAATATTCCGGAAAGCGGCGATATTAATTTTGGAGCCACCGTGAGTTCTGAAATAATTGATGTCTGTAAACTCTGTGAATTCTGTTTGCCCGGAGTGGCATATCCTGAGTTTTCTGCGGCACTGTGCCAATTATCCATTTGGTTGGTTGGCTCATAAGGCGAAGCTCTTTCCAGTGACACACCGTTGAGATCAATCAATAAGGGATGGTGCATGCCCTCATGATATTGAAGCTCATCAATTATCGACCCTGTTGGTTCCACTAGTACGATGGATCCCCGCCTGTCACCAAGTGTCGGTAAATCGCTCACTTGCACCATGGCAGTGTTTGCACTAGCTGGATATTGACTCCGAAGCTTTTCTACTCTTTCGGTAAACACGTGATATTCATCGGGGTATATCATGAGATTTTCGGTGGTTAAAGAAGTAAAATCCGTCAATGTGTTGGATTGCCATCGTGCAAATCTCCAATTTTTTAAATTTAGTGCCTTGAGAGAAGGATTGTATAATTCCACAAAACGAACCCCAAGTGGCCTGGGGTTAAAGAGGATCTCATTAATTACCAAATCAGCTCTTTCAGGAGACTGAGGGAGCCCTACCGGTGTTTTTGGCCCGGGATTGAATCCAACATTTTCATTGCAATCAGCAAACCCAGTGGCAGTTAGCTGGTAAATAACTCCTTCAACCAGGGTGTCGATCAGTTCTATGGTTAATCCAGGTTCGGCAAAGGAGTTAATAAAGAAAGTGTCAACTCGAATGGGGGGTTCAATTGTTATTTTTTCCTGAGCATTCGACGTAGGCCTCAGGGCCTGATCAAATGTGATTTGTATTTTCTGGTTATTGAGGGCAAAAGTACTGATAATTACAGGTGGTGAATGGTCCGGATTGTCAGTTGCTACACTGTTTAATATACCTGGTGTGCCCCCTGTAGTGGCAATCGAAGCTGTCCAATTGGGGGCGCCAGTGCAGGGATAGTTCACATCGATCATTTCCAGGGACCAGCCCCCAAGTTTTTTAAGATTACTCCGTTACCTTCATTTCCCGCGCGTTCCTGCATCAACTGGTCT
>CAZOJZ010000038.1:0-4347 GCA_964580205.1 uncultured Roseivirgaceae bacterium | reverse complement strand
AATTCCAGGTGTAACAGTATTTTCGAGTTCTGAAATTTCAGTAATTTTTATTGGTTTTGTCCAATAGAAAGAAGGGGCAAAATTACGCATCCAATTTGTATAAGCTCGAAGTACATATTGAGCTGTTTTTAAAGTATCAGGTAGGCTTATGCTTCCTGATGTGATTCCTCCTGTAAGTTTGAGAAGATTAGATATTATTACAGCTCCCTCAGGCTCAATGACCTCTACAGTCAATCCTCCACTTCTATAATCATATTGATTACGAGCTGCTTTTACCACGTAAGCTTTAAACCAGATGGTTTCGCCCGATACATAATATGGCCTATCAAGATGTAGATAAACTTTTGCTGATCTGTAACACGAGAATCATGGAAACGTGAGTGTATGCTGTCAAAGATGACAGGTGGATTATCTGATTGTCCTAAGCATCTGTTACAACTAAAGACCAAGCACACCAATAAAAGGAAGAGCCAATTAATTGTGTTTAGCGTCACATTTAAAGTTAATACCTCGGATTCCGATTTGGCGACAGTAATTTTTATTGCTTCCACAACTCCCCAGTAGTTTATGCAGCGACTCGCTGTTCCGTTCTACATGAATCTAATTTAATTTTTGAAATTAGCTCTTAAAAATCAAATAGTTGTTTGCCTTTCCAATCTTGTATCTCTCCATTTTTTTCGGATGTTATCTCCTGGTTTATTTAAATGTTTCTGCCAATATAATGAGCCAATTAATAAAGCGCCTCCTCTTAAATTCAACTCCATTGGAAGATTGGTTATTCTACTTTATAATATTTTAAGAAATGTCTTATTTGCACTGAAAGGTATTGAAACGCAAGCTGAAACTAGTATTGCCAGTCAGCATGACTAGCGGACATTCTATTTAATTCGTCTTTTAAATACCGCCAATTTGGTAGATAATAATCCAAATATGACTTAAACCTATCGTTATGATGTCTTTCCTTCATGTGTGTCATCTTGAAAGCTTCCCTAAAAATCAAAGCGGTTAAAAATAGAGAATAATCGTTAAATTAAAAGGGAAATGAAAAGAACAAAATTCACCGAAGGTCAAATCATAAAGATTCTGGCCGCGCAAGAAAATGGTCGTAGTGTCAGTGATATAAGTCGCGAATATGGCATCAGCCCAGGCACTTTTTACAATTGGAAAGGTAAATACGGAGGGATGGATGCCAACCAACTCAGAAAATTGAAGGAGTTGAAATCAGAATTGGTTAAGTACAAAAAGATGTATGCTGAGCTAGCTCATCAGAATTACGTGATTAAAGACGTGATCGAAAAAAAGCTTTAAGGCCTGCTGAAGTGCCATAAAAACCGGCACTGCATTTATTCCATCCGTTATGGGCAATTAAGAAGAAAATCAACAATGGATAAAACGACTATTACATTTGAGACTAATATTAAAGCACCCAATGAATTGGTGTGGGATTTTTGGACTAAACCAGAACACATGATGCATACCGTATTATCATGCAAAACGAAGGGATCTTCTCCTGGAAAACCCACCTTATTACAGGCCTGAACTCACCATCCCGGAAAAGAGGTAATTATGAAATATACATTTAATCGAAGACACTTTATAGGCTCAGCAATTACCGTTGGTTCAGGTGTAATAATCTGGCCATTAGCGCGTTGTACTGAAGATTCGACTAGCAGAACAAAATCGAATAACTTTTTTACTGTTGGTCAACGAAACGGCAGATGGTGGCTGATCACTCCGGATAATGAATACATCTTCAGTATCGGAATAAACCATGTTGATCCCGCGGCCATCCGTTTCGAGGCAAGTGGAGGGATTTGGGATTCCAAGTATGGCAACAGCATGAATGAGTGGCTGCCAAAAGTAAAACAGGATCTGACTGACTGGGGGTTTAATTGCCTGGGATGGGACCAGGAAGTCGTGATTATCAGCCCGGAAATGCATCGTCATTCCCGTTGCTTCACTTATGAAGAGTACCAGTGGCTAGATATGCCCTATTTCCATTTACTCCCGGTCATTGAATCCCACCAGTGGGAATGGGAGACGAAGTTACCCGATATTACAGGAACTGCTTTTAAGGATTGGTGTGATTATATTGCCCGGGATAAATGTGCCCGGCTAAAGGACGATCAAAAACTGATTGGCTACTTTTTTACCGACTGCCCTGCATGGATCCATAGCAATGAGAACAACAGTTGGAAAGCACCCATTTTTGATCCGGAGATGGAGAATTCCGAAAGTGGCAGGAAAGAGATCTTTGAAAAAGCGACAATCTATTACAAAACAGTTGTTGATGCCATTAGGAGATACGATCCAAATCACCTGATCTGTGGTGATCGTTATGAGGCAAATGCTCCAATCAGTGAATCTGTCTTACAGGCTGCAATACCATTTGTGGACATATTCAGTTTTCAATGTTTTGGTACTGTTGATAATATCTATCAGAAGCTATCCAGATGGGGCAAATACCTGAAAAAACCTATCCTCTTGGCTGACAGTATGATCAACAAGGAGGGATTTCATGGATGGCCCCCTAAACAGGATCGGACACAGGATGATGAACAATACGCGGAGATCATGAAGGCATTACGAAGGATTCCGGAATGCATGGGATTCCATTTGTGTGGAGCTTACATTAAAAATAATGCCCGAAGATATGGTTTGCTGAGTCAACAGGACCAGGCAGAACCAACTACCCAGGGAATCAAAGAGGTCAATATTGAACAAAACGAATGGGTACTTGAACAATTGAATGGATAATCCAATGACGAAGCGGATATCCTACCTGTTTTGTATCATTGATAAACTTTTGGTTAAACAAAATATGTTCTTTGTTGGCCCACCTTTAAACATTAAAGAAGGTGATGGCATGTAAGTGAGGCCCGCTGTGCTAGTGTTTTGACCGGCCGCTTTTGGCCGCGGTATGACATTGACGAACGGCAGCTAACGGACCCAAAGCGGACGGTCACCGTTAGGTAAAAAGCTACCTTTTGATCTGATCCTCAAGCCCGTACTCGCTTACTTAATTATATTTTCATACTTTGTAGTATCATGTCCCAAACCCGTCAGCTTGCTGCCATTATGTTTACCGATATTGTTGGCTATACGGCCTTGATGGGTAAGGACTCAGCCAAAGCCTTGGAGTTAGTACGTATCAGCAAGGAAATCCAGAAACCTATAGTTGAAAAGAACCATGGACAGTGGTTGAAGGAGATGGGAGATGGTGCCTTGGTCAAGTTCGGTACTGCATTGGATGCAGTGAATTGCGCTATTGAGATACAGGAGTTAGCAAGGGCTAAGCTAGATGGTAAACTGCGTATTGGTATTCACTCAGGTGATATTACCATCGAGAACAATGACGTTTATGGCGATGGTGTTAATGTAGCCTCACGTCTTGAATCTATCGCCGATCCGGGAGGAATTTATATTTCAGAATCAATTGAAAAAGCTATTCGTGGACAAAGTGATATTCAAGCAAAATATCTCGGCGAAAGTAGATTAAAGAACGTGGATTATGGAGTGCGTACCTATGCTGTTCAAGGTGTAGGTATGCCGATACCAGAAGTCAAAGAAGATAAACAGTTAAGCGGCCACCTCTGGGCAGAAGTACAAAGACGGGGAGTTATACAGGCTGGAGCCACCTATGTAGTGCTATCACTACTGCTAATACTGTTATTACCGTATGCAAATTCTTTGGTTAACCTGCCAACATGGTCATCAACTGCCTTATTGGGCATTCTCATCGCTGGTTTCCCAGCGGCCCTGTACCTCGCCTGGAATTACGAACGAAGCCCGGAAGGATTCGTTAAAACTACCTCTCAGCAGTCCTGGCAGAATCCATTAAGTCCCAGCCAGCGAAAACCGTTTACTGGTACATTCATTATCGCAGGACTGGTGCTGGTGATGGCTTTCATGTTCTTCTATCCACGTTTTCAATCTTCAGGGCAAGAATCGGAAACTCCGGAGTCTGTTCTGGAGTCCCGGGTCATTGATAAGTCTATTGTGGTGCTACCCTTTACCAACATCAGTAGCGATCCTGAACAAGAATACTTCAGCGATGGCATGATGGAAGAGATATTAAATCATTTGGTAAAAATCAAAGATTTAAAGGTCATTTCCCGAACCACATCCATGCAGTATAAAGGAACTACTAAATCTGTGCATCAGATAAGTCAAGAGTTAAATGTGGCTACAGCCTCGGAAGGAAGTGTAAGAAAAGATGGCGATCAAGTGAGGATTACCGTACAGCTAATTGAAGGAGAAACCGATATGCACCTTTGGTCGGAAACTTATGATAGGAAGTTGATCAATGTACTCGAGGTCCAAAGCAATGTGGCTCAACAAATTGCT
>CAZOJZ010000037.1:0-3629 GCA_964580205.1 uncultured Roseivirgaceae bacterium | reverse complement strand
TACATTCGGGAGGCCCGCAGAATGATCGGGGAATACGTGATGACCCAATATAATTGTGAAGGGTTGGAAGTGGTTGAAGATGTTATAGGTATGGGCGCCTATGGAATGGATTCACATCACATCCAGAGGTATGTCAATGCCGATGGATTTGTAAAAAATGAAGGAAATGTAGAAGCGGCGGTAAAAGAACCTTATCCCATAAGTTATCGGTCGATCATCCCCAAAAAAGAAGAATGCACCAATCTACTGGTGCCTATTTGTTTAAGCGCTACCCACATCGCCTTTGGATCGATCCGAATGGAACCTGTTTTTATGGTGTTGGGACAATCTGCCGCCACCGCCGCCTGTCTGGCTATTGATGAGTCCATCACAATACAGGAATTGGATTATCAATTGCTAAAGCTTCGATTATTAGCTGATAAGCAAAGGTTGGCCTGGGGGGATTGAAAATATCCATTTGAATTAATCCCAGAATTGTCATTAAAAATTTACTGTGGCTTCTAATCTTTGCACAACATATATTGCTAATCAGCGCACAACAATTAGGGGACAAACACAATGGAACCACTAGCAGTTAGTCACCGGTCTGGCACCAACCCCAAGGTGTTTTCTGCTGG
Source organism: uncultured Roseivirgaceae bacterium (assembly GCA_964580205.1). GTDB lineage: Bacteria > Bacteroidota > Bacteroidia > Cytophagales > Cyclobacteriaceae > SZUA-3. Next base: position 3,012 of record CAZOJZ010000037.1, on the reverse strand, counting down.
TGTTGACCAATCCTAAACCAGTACCCCTTGGTAGTGACAATGATGGTTGTTAGGACGGTTAGTATGCTCTGGGAAGTGTAGGTTGGTGCATACCGCCCACAGAATTGAGCTTGATGGGGAGTCTATGAGAAAAAAGAAAGTGAAATAAATTTTATATTTTTGTAAACAATAGCCTGTTATGGCAAGCCATAACAGAGAGCGCCCTCAACGGGAATCAAAGGGGGTGGTCAACATCACAATATTGGTGGTCAATATCATCAGATTACACATTTATGTGACTTAACAGAAAGGTGCATGGCAAACGCCTACTTTTTCATATAACTAACCGTTAGCAGCAAAAAAAGGAAAATATTGAAACAACTTCCTATACCTAAAAGTCTAGAGCCATTTGCAAAGGATATTTTTCTCTTAGAGAGTGATGAAATAAATACAGAACATAAATTTCCTTTTTATGCAGATGGTTTTCCAGGAATTATCTATTCCAATTCAACCAATCCATTTTATTTAGAGCCTAGAAATAAAAAGCTGTCTGACTTTTATTTGTACGGACAAACAATAAAACCTATTTCCCTAGATACAAAAGGATCGTTTCATTTAGTTGGTATTCGACTGTATCCATTTGCTGTCAGAATTCTGCTCGGGATAGATCCTAAAGCATTAAATGATGATTGCTTTGATCTTATGCTAGTTGAAAATGTAGATACTCAAGGTACGTTAGAAAAGTTACGGCATACAGAAAGCCGAGGCGATATTGTAGAAATCCTGGCAGACTATTTTAATGAATTACTACAAAACGCATCAATTAATCCAGATTACAGAATAAAACTAGCAATCAACCTCATTATCAAAACAAATGGGGCAATTAGAATAAAAGAAGTCATAGATAAACTGTGCGTTGCTGAAAGAACACTAGAAAGACATTTTCTGGAAGAAATAGGAGTAACTCCTAAGCAATTCGCAAAAATCATTCAGTTTAGTTCTTCCATGAATCAAATTACTGAAACAAATTATTATAATCTAACAGAGATTGGTTATGATAACGGTTTTGCGGATCAATCACACTTCATAAGATCCTTTAAAGGGTACACAGGAAAGACACCTAAGGAATTTCAACAACAAGTCTCCCTTTAAGAAATACCTCTTTATTTATTTTGACGGTTTTGTTCAATTCTGAGGATTGAATAACCCTTTGTTTTGCTTGTAAATAAAGCAAAATGAAAATGAACACTATAATTTTAATAATAACAACATTATCCTCAGGTCTAATGGCCGGATTATTTTACGCCTGGTCTATTTCTGTTACGCCGGGATTGGCGAAAGTAGGTGACGAAAATTATTTACTAGCTTTTCAGTCAATGAATAGGGCTATTTTGAATCCAGCCTTCTTTATTTTCTTTATGGGCTTGGCAATTCTGCTGCCTCTGCTTTCCTACTTGTATTACCAGACACCGATGGGCGGTCAATTTTGGTACATCATATCTGCCACCATTCTCTACATAGTCGGGATAATGGCTGTTACCATCTTTGGCAATGTTCCCATGAACAATACGCTGGAGGTTTTACAGATTGAATCAATGAACCAAGAACAAATGGCATCTTTTCGACTTGGATTTGAAAGTAAATGGAACAAGCTAAATATGATCAGAACGATATGTTCTTCATTCGCTTTTGTATCGCTGATCATAGCATGCCTGCAAGATTCTGGCAAATAATTACATATCTATAATTAAATAATTCATTTAAAAAAATAATCATGAAAGAACAAAAGATTTTAGTTCTCGGAGGAAAAGGAAAAACAGGCGCTAGAGTAGCCGAAAGATTAACCAAACTCGATAAAATCATCCGAATTGGTTCAAGAAGTGAAAAACCATCATTTGATTGGGAAAATCCGGGCACATGGGCAGGAGCCTTTGATGGAATGGACACGGTTTACATTACATTTCAGCCCGATTTGGCTGTCCCTGGTGCTCTGAAAACCATTGAGAAATTTACGTCTCAAGCGGTCAAAGGTGGAATTAAAAAAATGGTCTTGCTTTCAGGTAAAGGTGAAAAAGAAGCTGAGCTTTGTGAGCAGGTAGTGATGAACGCAAGAGTAGATTGGACAATTGTCCGGGCCAGCTGGTTCAATCAGAATTTCAGTGAAAGTTTCTTTTTAGATCCAATATTAGCAGGCCATGTTGAGCTACCTAAGGCAGATGTACTTGTGCCATATGTCGATGCGGACGACATTGCAGATGTTGTTGTAGAATCGCTTTTGGATCACAAGCATATCGGCCAAATTTATGAATTGACAGGCCCTCGCCAATTAACATTTGAACAGGCTACTGCCGAAATTTCAAAGGCTACCGGTAGAGATATCAAGTTTAATTCAATAACTATGGACCAATACACAAAAATGCTTAGAGAATATCAAGTGCCGGAGGATTTAATATGGTTAATAAATTATCTTTTCACGGAAGTTTTAGTTGACCGTAATTCTATTGTCACGAATGATATAGAAAAAGTATTGGGAAGGAAAGCCAAAGATTTTTCGGAATATGCCAAAGAGACAGTAGCAACTGGAATATGGAATCCATTGAAACAGTCAATTTGAAGATGTCCACTGCCAGGATATTTCACTAAACCCTATTTAACATGCGTCTATGTTTTGAGAGCATTATGGTTGATCTAAGCATGTTTGTTATGGAGTTTCATTTCCAAAACTCATCATCGGAATTTTCTTCAAACCTCAAATCAGGATGGACTTCCTTTATTTGTTCAAGCTGATTTTTGGATGCAACCTTTTCAATCTCTGTAAACAATTCCCTTTCTTCAAACCGAATATGCTCAGTTAGCTTTTGCTCTAGCATTCTAAGATTTACCTCAAGGTGATCAGTAGCAAGGAAAAGCTCCTTGATATTTTGATGTTGATTTAATGCCTTCTGAGCTAAGTGATTTTCTGATCCTAAAATCGGGAAAACGTATTTTTCCTCAATACCGAAATGTGGTTTTATGTGATTAGTATAGAACCAA
>CAZOJZ010000036.1:0-3403 GCA_964580205.1 uncultured Roseivirgaceae bacterium | reverse complement strand
TACTACTCTTTTCGCGGTTTTTGGTCTGATAGCTACCTCATGTGGACCGAAATTGGTCCCATTCACTGGCGATTTTGAGCTGGAAACAGGGCTAAATAAGGAACAATTAAAAAATGTACAATTTTACAATTCCGGTCCTATCATTCTCATCAGGGAAATAAACAATAACACCACCCAGGTTATCAGAGGAGATATCAAGATGAAGGATGACAAACAATTAGAGCAAATTGTGATCCCGCCGAATACACCTGGGGTGGTAATTAACAGTAACCCTCAACGCCTGGGAATTAGTTTCGAGACCGGTACTGACCGTTATCTGGTATTTGGTCAAAACAAGCATCAGTCAAATGCATATACTTTACTGGCAAAGGACTGGCAAAATGGAATCGGATCAGTCGAATATGATGGGAAACAATTTAAAATAAATACCCAAACCGCGTCCACCTATCTAATTGTAAATACCAAGCGTTTGAAATCCTTGAAGGTAAGTTCGCGGACCGCCAAGGGTCGTGCTGTGGGGAAACATTAAATACAATCCATTTGACTGCCATGGAAATTGCAACTGACTCCTATAACATGTGACCTCAGGGCAAGCAATCAAGGTTGCTCAATGAACTATACTTTGACAAATATAATCCGGAATAATACCGGTTGCTGAGACCAAAGTTTCCACTGCCGATTCCCGGGTATTTCCTGTCAAAACCAATGCGGTATCCAGTCCGAATTTATTTCCCCCCAGTATATCAGTGTGAAGGGTATCTCCCACCATTAGTATCTCGTTCTTACTAAAATTACCTTCATCTAAAAGCTGTTGGTAGGCAAACATAAACATCTGTGAATCCGGTTTTCCAAAATGAATGAATTTCCGGTTCAGTATGTTTTCCACAAGTTTGGCAATACCTCCGGTTCCAACTGCCACGTCTCTCGAAGAAACGGGGTACAATTTATCAGAATTTGCCACTACTACAGGAATGTTTTTCATACGTAACAGGTTGATGGTTTTGTTAATATCCACATTCCAATCAAACCCTTCATCATCCAAAAACACGAAGGCAGAAATATCATCACAATTCTCCAAATCAATGGATCCGATAGGCACAGAATCCCGGTCGATATGCAAAATATACTCTGCCGCATTTTCGGTACCCAGGTAACCTATTTTTCCTTTTATTTTTTTGTCTTCCAGAAACATCCGTGCCAGGGTTCCGGAGGTGATAACTTCGTTTGTGTTCAGGCCAATTAAACCCAACGAATTAAAAAGATCTACCTGTTGCCGACGACTGCGACTGGCATCGTTAGTAAGTATCTTAATTATAAATCCTTGTTTTCGTAGATAACTGATGGTTTGTGATACTCCATCAATTAGCCCCTCATGATTTTTTAAGACGCCATAGGAGTCCAAAAATACCACCTTATAATTATTTACCAGAGATAAAAATTCAATTCTCTTCATAGGTTAAATATTTAATGCCCGCAGTAGTTTATCTACCGGAAAATCAGCTACTGATGGTAAATATGATTCATAAGCTTCCATTTGCAGTTTGGTGGCAAATAATTCATGAAAAAAGTATCGCCCGTCCTTAATAACATAATTCAATATAAAAAATCTGTAGGCTTCAGGCATAAACCTGATTTCAATTTCGGTCAAAGGAAAAACAGAATGATAAGTCTTCAGGAATAGTATAAACCTTTCTTCCCAAAGTGTGTCGATATTGTAACTAAAAACGGTTCGGTCTCCCACATTGGATACTACCCGGCTAAAGAAATAAAAATCCATTATCCGGCTGCTTAAACGAAACCAGTCATAGTCCCATCGGGAAAATAACCGCAGGTCATCAGTTACTGAGAAGTTCCCGATATTCCAGTCCAGAAACACAGGTATTTCCGGTAATGTATTAATGTCGAGAGCAGCACAGCTATCGAAGAATTGTTGACAATGTTCCTTGATGAACTCGTGGTGTACTCTGTATTCATATTTACCCAATTCCGTCTCAATAATGCCAAGCAGATGGTCTATATCAATTTTCAAGGTTTTGGAAGAGGCAGGTAATGTATTGCGAATTGAAGTACAAGCCTGATGAAAATGTGCAAATTGCTCTCCAAGACTTATAATGTGTTCCTGTTCCAAACGGCGGGGAAGCCTATCTTTGATCTCTATGGGCCGGTAAAATACTACCCACGCATCCAATATGTTGTCCTTATGTCTATAAACATATAGGCTATTACCCTTCATGAGTGACCTCGACAAGAGGTTTTCATACGGTGAAGGCAGGTTATTGGCCAAACTATTGATGATGGTGTGGTCCTCAACAAAATGTTCGTAGTATCCGAAATATGACAACTTGGCAATTACCGGCTGATGACCTTCAAAGTCAATTCGGTAGACATGATTAGTGGATACATTGGCGCTGATATCCCGGACGCTCTTAATGGTCCGGCTTTGGTCATAGTTATGCCAGGCATTTTTTACGATGCTAATGAAATCTGGATAAGGCATAAATCCGTTTTAACAGAATTATCGCTAAGATAAAAATAGTTTGGAACTACTTGCTCAATCTTCCAGATTGAATTATGCTTAACTTAACACTAGGGCTTATTGAACCAAATAGATGACTTAACACCGAATCCATGGAGTTTTCTATTTTCTACCCCTGCTTTGTTGAGCCCTTTTTGATAGAATACCCCAATTTGCCACCTTAGTTGTTTGTTTAGATAAACTTCGGTACCTGCTCCTAAATTCAAGGTGGTAACATAAAAGGCAGATGATATTTCTTGCTTTGTCCCAATAAATGACGAGTATTCAGCTCCACCAATAGGAGGTGCAGCTGTGTTTAAGGCATACTTATATTCCAATTCCTGTTCGATGGTCCATTCAGGGGTAAGCCCGGCACTTATGTACCATTTTTTATTGTGATCTAAAATCCCGAAGGCCTTCAAATTAACTGGTAGTTTTACCAGTTTAGCATCTGACTCGAACCCGATCAGTTGACCTATCTGATCATCATAACCAGGGTAATCATCAAAGAAGTCCGGAGGTAATTCCTGAATTTCATTTTCATTTATTCTATAGGATCTGCCACCAAAATGTATCCCCGTTTCCAGTCTCACCACTGGAGAGAATATTATTTCCGTCATAAAACCCATTCCACCATTGATATCTCCGGATCCTACATCATAAATGCTCTTATGGAACATCCCTTCTACACCAAATTGAAAATCAAGGCCTTTATGGTTATGTTTTTCCAAAGCCCATAACATTTTGTTAGAAATCCTTTTCTTTTCAGGTTTTATCGGGGATTCTGGCAGCTCAAATATAGCCACTCCGGGTAGATCCTTGGGCATAGAATGCTCTGTTACTCTATCATTACTGATCAAACCATAATCAGCAACCGGAGCAATAGAA
>CAZOJZ010000035.1:0-6460 GCA_964580205.1 uncultured Roseivirgaceae bacterium | reverse complement strand
TCGGAAGTAAATATGATCAGGGTATTTTCGGACAATCCCAGTGCTTCAATTTTTTGAACAATTTCACCCACCTGTTGGTCTAAAAGAGTCATCATAGCTGCGAAAGCAGCCCGGGGTTCAGATTGACTTTGATAAGGTCCCTGCCTGAAGTTCTCTCCTTCGTCTACTCCCTGATATGGCTTTTCTGTGCCAAATTTTCCCCGAAACTGCTCCATATAGGCTCCGGGTGCCACCAATTCCGCATGTGGGATAATAGTTGGTACAAACAAAAAGAATGGTTGGTCTTGATTTTTTTCAATGAAACCCAATACCTGTTCATGTATTAGTTGCGGAGCAAAAGTTCCGGTCTTGTTGCCTTGGTTGGCTTCAATGATGATGCTGTCGCCATCATCCCATCGGTGACGAGGATAGTAGTTGTGACCAAAACGTTGACAATTGTATCCATAAAACCTGTCAAAGCCTTGGTTCAGCGGGTCTCCTATAGAACCAGGAGGGCCCAGACCCCATTTGCCAAAGGCCCCGGTTACATATCCCGCCTGTTTGAGAATCTCAGCCAAATTATTTAATGAATCAGGCAGGGGATACTGTCCCTCAGTACCTATTGATTTGTTACCTCTAATCGGTGTATGACCTGTGTGTAAACCCGTGAGCAACACCGAGCGAGAGGGGGCACAGACCGTGCTTCCTGAATAGTGATTGGTGAACCTCAACCCACCGTTGGCCAAAGCATCAATATTCGGAGTATTAAATTTTGTTTGACCGTAACAACTGAGGTCTCCGTACCCAGCATCATCAGCCAAAATGTATATGATATTGGGTAATTGCGGATTGACTCTTGAGTGTCCAACTATTTCATCGGATTCAGTATCCTTACTATCGCTAACGCAACCGTACCACAGCAACATTCCCAATGCGATAGGAACCAGCAGATTAGCAGTATAATTGTTATTGTTTTTCGCCATACTAATTGTCTTTACGCATAATACAAATTTAATAGCTACTTTAACCAATAAAATAATTCTGGATATGGGGAAACTTATGAAAAGCATTAACTTCTTTCTTTGTTTATCGATGGCATGCTGCCAGAACCAGCGCGATTCTTCATCAATCACCCGGTATGACGAAGGTGCTATCGAATTCTTAAGAGGCGAAATTGCGCTTTGCGGCGCGACCGATGGACAGTTCGGTGAGGTCAAATTCGGGTTGTCATGCCAGGAAACCACTAAAGAAGATTTCAACCTTGCCATTGCTTTACTACATTCATTTGAGTATGAGGAGGCAGAAAAGGCATTTACTAAAGTAATTGATAAGGACCCTGAATGTACTATGGCATATTGGGGCGTGGCGATGTGTAATTTCCATGCACTATGGCGCCCTCCCACCATTGACGATCTTAAGAAAGGGACTAAAGCCATTGAGATTGCTGGCTCTCTTAGAAATACTACCAAAAAGGAACAAGATTATGTTGAGGCCATCTCAAGTTTCTATACCGGCTGGGAGCAATTGGATCACCATACACGTACCATCCGTTTTACAGAAGCCATGAAAAGAATCTATGAAGAATATCCAGATGATAAAGAAGCAGCAATATTCTATGCATTGGCCTTAAATTCTTCTGCTGACCTCTCTGATAAAACCTATAGAAACAGAAGAAAAGCAGGGCAAATACTGGAGCGATTATTTCCGAACCAACCAAATCATCCGGGAGTTGCTCATTATATTATACACAGCTACGACTACCCTGAACTAGCGGCTATGGCATTGCCAGCGGCTCGTAGCTATGCCTCGATTGCACCAGCTTCGGCCCATGCACAACACATGCCATCTCATATCTTCACACGATTGGGCCTATGGGATGAGTCCATAATTTCCAATCTGAATTCTACGTCTGCTGCTCAGTGCTATGCCGAACAACTAGAGATGTCGGGAAATTGGGATGAAGAGATCCATGCCACTGATTATTTGGTTTATGCATATTTACAGCAAGGAAATGTATTAGAAGCCAAGAAGCTAGTAGATTATTTAACATCGCTGGAAAAAATCCATCCCATCGGAGTAAAAGCAGCATATCCAACTGCTGCTATACCCGCACGCTTTTATTTGGAAACCAGGAATTGGGAAAAAGCTTCTCAATTGGAAATGTCTTTAAATGATTTCCCTCTTGAAAAATATCCATGGTCTAACGGGATCATACACTTTACCAGGGCACTTGGTGCTGCTCATATGGGAGATTTAGCAGCGGCTAATCAAGACCTTGAAAAATTGATGAAGTGTCATGAACTGTTGGTTAGAGAAAACAATAAATATATGGCTACTCAGGTACAGATCATGGTGAAAGCAGCACAAGCCTGGGTCCGGTTTTTTGAAGGAAATCTTCGAGAAGCTTTAACGTTAATGAACACTTCGGCCCAATTGGAATTACAAACCGAAAAACAGTCTCTTACTCCGGGTGAGGTTTTGCCATCACAAGAGCTCTTGGGTGATTTGTTAATCAAATTGGAGAAACCACAACAGGCATTGGGAGCATATGAGTTGAACCTGAAGCTTCGCCCGAACAGATTTAATGGTTTATATGGTGCGGCCAAAGCAGCACGGCTGTCCGAAGACAATGTAAAAGCCAAGTCATACTATCAAAGCCTAATTAAAGTAGCCAGACCGACGGACAAAGAAAGATCGGAATTGCTGGAAGCTAGGGACTACCTGGCACGAAATTCTTAATACGAATCCATAAAAAAAAGCCATTGTAGTAAAATGGCTTTTTTTTAACATGGTAAAAGTTAAGACTTAATCTATTATTTCCACCCTTACTGCGTTCAACCCTTTGCGTCCCTGCTCCAGGTCGAATTTTACTTTGTCGTTCTCACGGATGTCATCAATAAGTCCACTTTCGTGTACAAAAACATCTTCGCTTGAATCTGACGGCTTAATAAAACCAAATCCTTTGGTATTATTAAAGAATTTTACTACTCCTTCTTTCATTACTATTATACTTATTTAAAAATTTGTTATTAATACATTCTTAATTTATTCAGGCAGCATCTACAAAAGTAAATGCTTTACCTATTTTTCCAGCCCTGCCGGTCCTGCCGATTCGGTGTATGTAACTTTCGAAAGTTAACGGAATTTGATAATTAATCACGTGGGTTATGTCAATTACATCAATGCCCCTGGCGGCAACATCGGTGGCTACTAGTACTTGCACTTGTCCTTTTTTAAATTTATTGAGGGCCTTGCTCCGGTAATTTTGAGTCTTATTTCCATGGATTTGCTCAGTTGCCACCCCTGATTGATTAAGTCTTTTACTGACCTTGTCCACCAATCTTTTGGTTTCCGCAAAAATCAGTACCTTTTCAAACGACTCACCCTCTAAAAGGTTTAGCAAAATATTAAATTTGTCCTGCTCCGGTGGAACCCTGATTACATCCTGTTCCACGTTATCACTGGGACTATTGCCACTACTTACACTTACCTCTACCGGGTTACTTAAGATACTATTGATCAAAGATTTTTGTGTAGTATCAATTGTGGCGGAAAATAGCATAGTTTGTTGCCTGCTGGTCATTGACCTGAGAAGTTTCTTGATATCGTTAATAAAACCCATATCCAGCATTCTATCGAACTCGTCAAGCACCAGTACTGAAATCTCTTTTAAGCGGAGTGACCCCCGATTTGTCAGATCCAATAGCCGACCTGGTGTTCCAATGATAACCTGACTTTCTCTACGAAGCTTGGAAATATCTCGTCCCACACTGGTACCACCAATAAAAGTTGATGAAAACAACCGCAGACCCCGGGTCAGGCTTTTGAATTCCTCCTCTATCTGCAAAGCCAATTCTCTGGTAGGCACCACAATTAGTGCTTTATTGTTGCGGCCCTTATTTAGCAATTGATTAATTATTGGGATTAGGAAAGCTGCCGTCTTCCCGGTTCCAGTACTGGCAACCCCCACTAAATCCCGACCCTGGTTAAGAAACTCCAGAGTTTCCTGTTGTATTTGAGTAGGGTAAGCGTATCCTTTGGTTCTTAGGTTGGCCTTCAATTTAAAATCGATGGGCATCTGGTCAAAAGACTGGGAAGGGGAAAATTCTGTTAGTTCGGTGACTAACGACCGTTTAATTAATCTTCGTGGATCAATAGTAGCAGTATTTTTTTTGGCTCTATTCCTTCGGTGTTTAAATCCGGCAACGCCGGTCCTCTGAGAGAAATTTCTATTTTTTCTTTTTCTTGATTTTATATTATTCATTATTCAAAGTTCATTTTATAAGGGAAGCGATATCATATATCCCATATTAATCAGTTCAATAAAATACTGACTATCTACCAGCTGTATTCTAGAAATCTATCACCAGGGATTACACTCCATTTGATAAGAGCAATTGTTTTTACAATCACCTTAACAACTATGTTTTCAAACGCTTCTTGTTTTGAGTACTAGTGGAGGAGTGAAAATCAAATAAAAAATCAGAAAGGATTAAATAAAGAAAGGCCACCTCAACTAAATTGTTTCGCAAAGGTAATAAACATTACGGTTATTCCTATGTATCGAGGTTTATTATGATACCAGAGGCGCATTGTTACACCAACGGACGCTATTCTGGTCCATTAATATTTACACTATCACTCTTAATTCTGATTACCAGTTGATCAGGCGTTGAACCTTTAACATCATCAATGTGTGCCTGCATCATTTCTCTCAATTTTTCCACCATTTCAGGTTTACCCTCCGCCCGGTCATATCTTTCGGAAATATCCGCTGGCAAATAGTACAGCTCCGGCGCATCCATGGAGACAATATTATCGTAATGTACGGGTTCCCTTTGTTGGACATGCAATTTCCAGGGGCCGGACCGAACCGCATGCAGTTCGGAAAATGCCCAATAGAAGAATTCCTTGCGTGGACTTTGCCCCACCCCTTTTAATACCGGAGAAAGATCATATCCGTCCATCTTTCGATCCGATGGTATTTCAGCTCCGGCCAAGGCCGCAAATGTATTGATAATATCCAGTGTGGACCCCATATCGGTCACCACTCCAGGTTTAATGTTTCCCGGTCCCCAGAATATTGTAGGAACTCTCTGTCCACCTTCAAAAGTAGTTCCTTTTCCCGCCCGTAAAGGGCCAGCGGAACCTCCATGTGTTTCGAATACTAACCATGGGCCATTATCTGAGCTAAACATGACAATGGTATTTTGATCTAAGTTTAGCTCCTTTAGGGTCTGAAGCACTTGTCCTACACTCCAGTCGATCTCTTGAATCACATCCCCGTAAAGACCTCGCTTGCTGGAGCCCACGAATTCTTCACCGGCAAACAAGGGAATGTGAGGCATTGAATGTGCCAGATAAAGAAAGAAGGGCCTTTCCTGATGTTCCTTGATGTATTGTATGGCTTTTTCAGTATATCGTCTGGTAATGGTAGTTTGATCCGCGGGTTGTTCCAATATTTCTTCATTCTCCATTAACGGCACATTATAATTTTGAGCATCCGGATAAAAGTCTGGATTGACTCTTTGTTCAAAGTAGTATTTTCCCATTCCATCAGCTACACTCATGTCATTGGAATAGGGGATGCCGTAATAGTAGTCAAACCCTTGTGCTGTGGGTAAATATTCGGGAAGATGACCAAGGTGCCATTTGCCAACAATGCCGGTAGCATAGTTTTTTTGTTTCAGCACTTCAGCAATGGTTATTTCATCTTGTTGTAGCCCGCTTCCGGAATTCGGAAAAAGTACCGGGCGCTGCTTGGAAGTCATACCCGTCCTAATAGGATAGCGGCCAGTCATTAGGGCGGACCTGCTGGGAGTACATACAGGGTCTGCCACGTAAAATTGAGTCCATTTTTGACCCTCAGCCACCATGCGGTCCAGGTGTGGTGTATGAATGGTTGGGTTCCCAAAGCTACTGAGGTCCCCATATCCCAAGTCATCGCAAAAAATAATAACAAAGTTCAAAGGCAATCTTTCATTAGCGGCCGCTTGTCTTTCAGGCGCCTGACAGGCAATTATGCCAAGCATTAAAACTATGATTAAGGGTTTATTCACGGAAAGTCAATTAAATTCAATATTAATAACTGCTCGTAGGTTAATCTACCATAAATATTACCTAATAGAGATATTTCTTCAGAAACTCATTTCGGAACTTCCCATTAGGATCGTATTTAGTTAACACAGCCTTGAATTTATCTAAATTTGGATACAACGGGCGCAACATTTCAGGCCGCATAGTAAATACCTTCCCCCAGTGCGGCCGCACTTTGAACGGTTCCAATCCATCCTGGATCATTGACAGAACCCTTTCAACTCCCTCCCTATCTTGTTCCCAAGTAAAATGAAAGGTCACTGAATCTTGCTGATAACATGGGCTCATCCATTGATTGTCGGCAGCAATGGCACGAATCTCTGAAATCATCAGCACCGGTTCGATCTCATGTTTTAGTGCGCTGATCACTTCAAATGCCTCCGGG
>CAZOJZ010000034.1:0-2033 GCA_964580205.1 uncultured Roseivirgaceae bacterium | reverse complement strand
TGTTGGTGTGATGGCAGCAACCAATGAAGAAGTCGATGCCGCACAGTTTCCGATTTTATTCTATGTTTTCGCTGCAATTATCATTTTATGTCTGCTGACGTTTCGATCTATTGCCGGTACCTTGTGTATTGTTATCCCACTCGCCCTGGTTTCGCTACTCGCCTATGCCTTGATGACCATTCTGGAAATTGGTCTCAAGGTGAATACCTTGCCCGTTGTCGCATTAGGTGTGGGGGTTGGCGTAGATTACGGCATCTATATCTATAGTCGGCTGGTTAGCATAATGAAGGAGGGAAGCCCACTCACAGAAGCCTATTTGCTAACACTGAAAATCTCAGGTGCCGGTGTCATTTTTACCGGGGTCGCATTGGCAATTGGTGTGGTCACGTGGATTTTTTCTCCACTTAAATTCCAGGCAGACATGGGAATATTGTTAACATTCATGTTCCTGGTGAATATGTTTGGCGCAATCTTACTTTTGCCTGCATTGGCTAATTACATGGTGAAATCTGAAAAGATATAATTATACGTTTGCCTTTAAGCTAGTGACCCTTACCTATACCCATGAATGACTGGTTCGTATACATCGTCCGTTGTGCCGACGATAGTCTATACACAGGTATTACAAAAAATGTAGTCAGAAGAATTCAAGAGCACAACAACGATGATAGTTTAGGGGCAAAATACACAAAAGCCAGACGCCCTGTTGTTTTGGTACATCAGGAAAAATGCAAGTCACGTTCAGCAGCAACAAAACGTGAAATCGAAATCAAGAAATTAAGTCTAAAGGATAAAAATATTCTTTTGGATCAAAAATAACTATCAGGCTAAGTGCCAAATTCGGCCAGATATTCCCAGCGACAGTATGCTTCTTCCAGTTCAGTTTGAACTTGCTTCACCTTAGCTATAGTCTCACTAATGGTGTTTTTATCTTGTCGATAGAAATTGTTTTGGCTAATAGTTTGCTCAAGTTCCTTTTGTTGACGCTCCATGATTTCTATTTTGTCTGGTAAACCTTCAAGTTCACGTTTCTCATTAAATCCGAGTTTCTTTTTCTCAAAAGTGTTCTTTTCATTTTTCTGTTTGGTTGATTTTTTATTTTTGCCAGATGTTTTATCAGAAAGTGACGTTGTATTATTCGATTTTCTTTGACGGATCCAGTCCTCATATCCCCCGACATATTCGCTAACCTTGCCATCATCTTCGAATACCAATGTGCTGGTCACCACATTATCCAGAAATGTACGGTCATGGCTAACAAGTAAGAGTGTTCCCTCGTACTCTGCGAGTAATTCTTCCAGTAGCTCTAGTGTATCTACATCCAGATCATTGGTTGGTTCATCGAGCACCATCATATTGGCTGGTTTGGTAAACAAGTTGGCCAGCAATAATCTGTTTCGTTCCCCACCGGACAAGGTCTTAACAGGAGAATCTATTTGTTCAGGTGGAAACAGAAAATCTTTCAAATAACTAATAACATGGCGTGAGCGACCTTTGACTGAAATCATATCCTTGCCATCGCTGATATTTTCCCGGACCGTCTTTTCCAGATCCAGTTGCTGTCTTTGTTGATCAAAATAGACACAATCCAGACGAGTGCCCATGACGACTTTTCCTGAGTCCGGTTTCAGATCCCCCAGAATTAATTTAAGCAAGGTAGTTTTACCCGAGCCATTGGGGCCAATAATACCAATGCGATCACCACGCAATATGGTTGTCGATAAATCATTAATCAATATTTCTTCATCGTAGCTGAAGTTTACATGTGACAAGTCGGCTACGCGTTTCCCCGAAATTTCACTACTATCAATAGCAAGGTTCACTGTCCCTTTTACTTCCTGTCGACGGCTACGTTCTTTCCTTAATTCCTCCAGTGCACGGACGCGGCCTTCATTGCGAGTACGTCGGGCCTTGATCCCCTGGCGAATCCAGGCTTCTTCTTTCGCCAGTTTTTTATCGAATTTTGCATGTTCCCTGGCTTCTTCCCTGAGTAATTCGTCTTTCTTTTTAAGGTAATAATCAAAATCACCTTT
>CAZOJZ010000033.1:0-25043 GCA_964580205.1 uncultured Roseivirgaceae bacterium | reverse complement strand
TTCGTACCCAGGGCGGGACTTGAACCCGCACGGCCGTTTGTGGCCATTGGATTTTAAGTCCAACGTGTCTACCAATTCCACCACCTGGGCATATTGAGTTTGAGTGTGGGCCTGCCTGCCGGCAGGTGTGAGTATTGAGTGTGCCTGCTAGCCATAGTCCAAAGGCTGGAACTTAATACCCTACTCGTTCAATTCAATCTCTTTCAATACTGGATGGACCGGTCGTTTCCGGTCGCAATCAATAATAAAGAGCGAAAGACGGGATTCGAACCCGCGACCCCGACCTTGGCAAGGTCGTGCTCTACCAGCTGAGCTACTTTCGCTTAATCCCTCTAAATAAAGGATCACAAAGTTAAATAAGCCTTTGTACTTTGCAATGGCAATTGTTAAAAAATCTGGGCGCGGAGGGCAGGGCGCAGGGCGCTTGGTGCCGAGGGGTAGGGATAAAGGGAACAATTGAACATTTGAGCATTTGCATTATTTGATTAACAAGATTCACGATTTTTGTATATTGAAAGCATAGTTCAGCATATTTTTTAACTAAAAATTTATCACTTATAATTCATAACTAACGAAGTGTCCCAATCCCGTCAATTAGCAGCCATCATGTTCACCGACATTGTGGGCTACACCACCCTAATGTCCAGAGATGAGCAAAAAGCCATGCAGCTACTCCAAAAAAACAGGGAGATTCAAAATACTTTAGCGGAGAAACATCAGGGGGAATTGTTAAAAGAGATTGGAGACGGTACTCTATTATGCTTTCACAGTGCTTTTGATGCCGTCCAATGCGCTATTGAAATACAGAAGTCCTGCAAAGAAGTGCCCGAACTGGTGCTTCGGATAGGGATACACTTAGGAGATGTTCTTTTTGAGAATGGCGATGTATTCGGGGACGGAGTTAATGTAGCGTCCCGAATTGAGCCCTTTGCCAATGCCGGGGGAATCTGTATCTCAGAACAAGTTTTCCAAATGATTCAAAATAAACCAGGATGGGAGGCGGAGTTCATCGGGGAGAAGAAACTGAAGAATGTGGAACGCCCGGTGGGAATCTACGCCATTAGTGAGAAGATTAGTCCATCGAGCGGCCATAAATCAAAATCAGTTAGACAGACAGATTCCAATATCAAGTCAATAGCGGTATTGCCATTTACCAACATGAGTAATGATAGTGAGCAGGAGTATTTTTGTGATGGTCTTACCGAAGATATTTTGAACAACTTAACCTGTGTAGATGATTTACAGATAGTCTCCAGAACCTCAAGTTTTGCCTTAAAGGGCAAAAATCAAGATATCCGGGAAATCGGCCGGGCATTGGGTGCTCAAAATATTGTTGATGGCAGCGTGAGAAAGGCTGGTAACCATATTAGGGTTTCAGTGCAACTGATAAAAGTTTCAGATGGTTTTATGCTTTGGTCAGAAAAATACGATCGTGAGTTGAAGGATATATTTGAGATTCAGGATGAAATTGCCCTGAGCATCTGCAGTGCGTTGGAGGCAAGGCTCTCTGAGAAAGAACAGCAGGTCATTGAAAAAGTGAAAACCCAAGACATAAAAGCCTATGACTTTTATATTCGGGGACGTCATTATTATCGTTCACTTAAAAACAAGTTCAAACTGGCCATCGAAATGTTTCAAAAAGCCATTCTAAAAGACCCTAACTATGCATTGGCCTATGCCGGTCTTGCGGATTGTTATTCGTATATATATTTATGGTTTCAACTAGATAAGGAAATTTTGGATCAGGCGTTAAATGCCAGTCAAAAAGCGTTGGAATTAGATCCTGCCCTTGCCGAAGCTCACCTTTCCCGTGGACTTACCATGGCAATTACCTCTGACTATAATGCCGCCGAAAAAGAATTTGAAAACGCCATTCAATTGAACCCGCAACTGTTTGAGGCATACTATCAATTTGGGCGAACCTGTACAGGTCAAGGGAAGCATGAACAAGCTTCAAAGTTGTTTGAAAAAGCATCTCAGTTACAACCGGATAACTATGAATCAGCTACACTTCTTGCTGCTTCTTATAGGGAAACTGATGGAAAAACAGCATGGGAGAATCAATGTAGAAAAGCTATTGCCGTAACCAGGAATCACCTTGATTTGAATCCGGAAGATACACGTGCGCTTTGCCTTGGGGCCATTGCTCTGGTAGGAACGGGAGATTCCGAAGAAGCGATACAATGGATTGAAAAAGCTTTGGCTTTAGAGCCAAATGAAATGGCCGTTCTTTACAATGCTACCTGTCTCTATTCTCTATTAGGGCGATTTGATAGAGCGCTTGACCTTTTTGAACAAAGAGTTAAATCGGGTACCATTAATCGTGGTTGGATTGACAATGACTCTGACCTGGATCCAATACGAAGTCATCCGAGATTTCAGGCAGCACTGCAGAAGCTTAATTGAAAATTGACAATTAAGAATGTACAATTAACCTGCAATACCCCAATTCATAATTTCTAATTCATAATTCATAATCTATTTGTGTAATTAATATCAAATACGTATCTTAAAGCATGGGACCACGTGAACTAATTGACCTGGGGCTGTTGGAAAATGTTTTTGGTACTAAATCAAAGCCTTTTGAACGGGCCAGGGATTTGCGTGAACTGGGGCTATTCCCAAAAGGAAAAAAGGGCTCAGCCGAGCAGGTTCCGCTCTCATGTGCTTTGCTGTTTCTGTATGTGCTGGCTTCAGATCCCGGGAGAAAGCAGGTTAAATATTCTGTTGAACACTACATCAGAATGACTAATGAGGAAACCGGTGAGTTGTTTTATTATGCCTTCCCTGTAGTCTTTGAAAATCTTGTTGAAATAGATTTTGTGGAGATTTCACGTACTGCTCCCTTTGTAATCATTCATTACAGCAGCGGGGAAACAGATGTCTATTCCTATGACTATCCGTTGCCGGATTTAGAAAATCAGGTGAAAACCACCTACCTTTTCCCAAAGAAATTTTTACGGGATTATTACGCTTACTGTATTCAACCAACCAACCGGGGCTACCTGATCAATCCTGACGCTTTCGATGATGAAGAATTTGTACGAATGATTGAAAGACTGAAAGATTCGGAAGCAGGGATTTTTGGCGATTGGTTAAGTATTGATGAAATTGAGGAGGCGTTGCAAACACCTCGCAAATGACCCTTCGGAACACTTGCGCTAAAGTTGGGATCCTTCTCTAGTTAATTTTAATATTTGCATTATGAAAAAATTATCAGTAATCATCTCTGGACTTTTCATTTTCAGCAGCGCTTTACTAATTACTTGCACAGAAAAGGTAGAAACCAAAAATGAAACCATAGCCCTGTTTAATCATCACAATCTGGAAGGATGGTATACTTTTCTCAAAGATCGTGGCCGCAATAGTGATCCCAACAAGGTCTTCACTGTCGAAAATGGTATTTTGCGCATATCAGGAGAAGAATGGGGATGTATAACCACTGAAGAAGAATACGACAATTATCACCTGATAGCTGAATTCAAGTGGGGTGCCATCACCCACGAACCCCGCAAAGATCGCGCACGAGATAGCGGTATTTTGGTGCACTCCGTTGGAAGTGACGGAGACCATTCAGGCACCTGGATGTACTCAATCGAATGCCAGATTATCGAGGGTGGAACAGGGGACTTTCTGGTAGTTGGTGATAAAACTGAAAAATATTCTATTACTAGCCCGGTAGCTAAGGATAAGCAGGGATCTAGCTATTTATACAAGCCTGATGGTAAGCTTGTCACCATCAACAGTGGTAGAATCAACTGGTTTGGGAGAGATCCTGAGTGGGAGGACACATTAGGTTTCAGAGGGTTTCAGGACATCGAAAAACCCATAGGTGAATGGAATACTTTAGAGGCCATGGTATCCGGAGACACCATCGTGCAAAAACTAAACGGCATCGTGGTCAATGAAGCCTTTAATGTACGCCCGATCAAAGGTAGGATCCAGATTCAATCTGAGGGGGCAGAAATATTTTTCCGGAGATTTGATTTGATTCCTTTGTAGAAACTTTTCAGTGCCTACCGATCCGCTGTATAATCAAAGTTTGGGCTACGTTATATACGGCAAGTATAATTATATGAAAAAAGAACAAATTATTAAGGGGGGGATAACCCAATGGTTAACTGCTTCGGTTTTAATCAATACCATATGCGTATTATTTACCTCATGCCAGACTAACTATCAAGAAAGTACCAATCAGCTTGATGGGCTAATGGTTCCTGATGGCTTTTCTATTGAGCGTGCAACCCCACCCGGTATGCTCACTTATCCCATGTTTGCCACCTTCGATGGCCAGGGCCGGCTATTTGTCTTCGAGTCCGACGGTAGTTCACCATCTACGGAAGACATGCTTGAAAATCCTTCTTATTATATCCGGCTGCTGGAAGATACCGATGGAGACGGAATTTTTGATAAAAGCGAAATCTTTGCAGACTCGCTTACTTTCCCAAAGGGTGGGGTTTTTTATAGGGGCAGCCTTTATGTAACCGCTGCCCCAGATCTTTTACGGCTTACCGATACCAATGGAGATGGCGTAGCAGACCAACGAGAAGTGATCCTCTCCGGATGGGTACTGAACCATAATGGAGCCTTATTGGGCGGGCCGTTTTTCGGTCCGGACGGATGGATGTATTTAACTGACGCACGTCGCGGGTTTAATATTACCACAAATGAGGGCGTTAATCTAAAAGGGAATGGTGCGAGGATCTGGCGATGCAGGCCGGATGGCACAGGTTTGGAGTCCATGTGTGGCGGAGGTTATGACAACGCCATCGAGCTGGTGTTTATGCCTTCGGGTGAAACACTGGGCACCATGACCTATTTCATCGATCCTCAGGGAGGCATGAGGGACGCACTCATGCATTGGGTGGAAGGAGGGGTTTACCCGAAACCACAAAGGGTTATTGCGGAAGACCATCTTAAACTTACGGGGGACCTTATGCCTGTAATGACAAAGATGGCACGGGTTGCTCCATCAGGTTTAATGAGGTATCGTGGATCGGCTTTTGGGGAAGAATATAGAGGCAATCTCTTCAGTGCTGAGTTCAATACAGGGCGTATTATGCGTCACCAGATCACTGCTGATGGTGCAACATTCCAGACGATAGAGGAACCTTTTATCACATCGACAGTAGCCGATATACACCTTACCGACGTGTTAGAGGATGCAGATGGAAGCATGCTGGTGCTCAATACAGGTGGATGGTTCATTGCAGGGTGCCCGTTGTCAGTGATAGCTAAATTGAATGTGCACGGGGGCATCTATCGCATAAAAAAGAACGGTTCAGAAAGGACTGAAGATTCCTGGGGGCTTAAGCTAGACCTCCAATCTATTTCGTTAGAAAGCCTTACAGAACATATGAATGATCCGCGTTTTGCTGTGCGTGACTATGTGATTGAACGGCTGGTCGAACTAGGATCGTCCGCTGTTATGCCTATCAAGAAATCATTACTCGGATCGGACAACCAGGAGATCCGTACTGCTGGTGTCTTCGCCCTTTACCGGATCAATACCCCGAATGCCTTGAAAGAAGTCCATGCAGCACTTGACGACTCCAGCTTGATGGTCAGAACAGCTGCAGTCCGTGTTTTGGGGTTGTCAAAAAACCAAGAAGCCGTTGATAAACTTATGGAAATAGTACAGAAAGATAATTTACCGGTTCGGCGACAGGCAGCTACCGCCTTGGGACAAATTGGAGACACACGTGCCGTGGGTGCGCTTTTGAATGCATCGGTAGATAGCAGCGACCGTTTTCTGGAGCACGCGATAATATATGCACTAATCAACCTAAAAACTACCGCTCCACTGCTTGACGCGCTGACCTATTCTTCTTCAAATGTGAGAAAATCGGCAATTATTGCGCTAGACCAGATGGAGGGTTCACCTTTGCGAATGCAAGACCTTGCTCCTTTTTTGGAGAGCGAAGACCTCGAATTGCAGAATGCCGGAATTTGGCTGGCTTCACATCATCCAGACTGGGCTGATATAGTGATTCAATTCCTTCAAAACCGTTTAAATGATGCTAATCTGTCCATAACAGATGCAGCTCAACTTCGTGAACTGATGATTACCTTCAGTGAAAATGTGGATTTGCAAAATTTAATTGGGGTCCAGCTTGGAAATGCAGCCATTCCCACCAGAACAAAGATTTTCCTGATTGATGTCATCAATCATTCGCCTGTAAAGGAAATTCCCGCAGTTTGGGTTCGGCAACTGGGCAAACTGTTACAGGATGGCGATCCAGAAATTTGTTTGCTGGTACTGGGGCTTATCGAATCAAGAAGTATCCAGGCGTTAAATGATCAAATGAAACTGATTGTTAATAATCCAAATACTCCAGCCAACTTTAGACTGCAAGCACTCAGTGCACAACTTCACTTCGACTCAAAGATTTCAGATCCGGAATTCCAGATGGTCTTGCAATACCTTGATAAGCAAAATGAATCCCCCGTAAGGCAATTGGCCGCCAATGTGTTGGTTTCAGCGAAATTAAACAATACCCAACTGCTGCAACTGGTTAAAGAACAGATAGCACAGACAGATATATTTTTACTACCCACACTAGTGGGTTTATTTGAAGAATGTAGTAACGCAGCAGTGGGGACGGCACTTATCGCTGCTTTGCAAAGCTCACCAAATAGATTGGAAAATCTTTCCGAAGAGGACTTGCAGAGATTGTTCAGTGAATATCCACCAGCAATAAAGACCTCAGCCGAACCCCTTATGGCAAGGTTGCGCGAACAGCATGCCACCCGTCTCCTGAAATTGCAGGAAATTGAATCTCAACTAGGCAGAGGGGATGTTGGACAGGGTCGAATACTTTTTTTAGGGAAATCAATTTGTTCTTCCTGTCATGCAATTGGAGATCAGGGAGGAGATTTCGGCCCAGACTTGTCCAATATTGGGGAAATTCGTTCCAGGCATAATATTCTGGAGGCAATATTATATCCGGGAGCAAGCTTTGCAAGAGAACATGAAACCTCGAAGGTTACTACGAAAACAACAAATTACATTGGAATCATCAAGGAACAAGTTAATGAAGCCATAATTATCCAAACAGCCCCCGGACAACATGTTCGCGTTCAACGTGATGAAATTACCGGAATTGAGCCTCAAAGCACCTCAATGATGCCGCCGGGACTTGATAAGTTACTTACCCCGGAAGAGTTATCTGATCTGATTGCCTATTTGGTTTCTCTTCCTGATGGATTGGGGGGGATAAGTAAAAGGAGTAAACAGTAGTAGGATCTTATTTCCAGTTGGTGCTTTGGATGAGTATCAATTCGGGCCATATATTTAATGTCATCGATCATTAGGTTTATCTTCACTTTTTTATGAAATAGAAAGTTTGAATATTGGGTTCTATTAAAATGTATTTGTTGATAGTAAACCTATGAAATCACAAAAAATCACCATGTTGGGCACCGGTCTCATCGGTACTTTCTATACCATGTGTCTGCACGGTCAGCGCAGCAGGGACCGGGTACATGTTGTATATTCCCGGACCGATGCCCGCGCCAAAACATTTGCGGAACAATGGAGCATCCCAAATACTTATACGGATATGGCCAGCGCCATCCAGGATCCGGAAACCGATATTGTGGTGATTGGTTTGCCCAATCATATGCACCATGAGGCGGTAATGTTAGCAGTAGCGGCAGGCAAAGGGATTTTATGTACCAAACCTCTGGCACGAACTGCAAAAGAAGCCAAGGAGATGCTGGAAGCAGTAGAAAAAGCCGGGGTATTTCACGGTTATCTGGAAGACCTGGCCTATACGCCCAAGACCCTGAAAGCGCTGCAATCCGTGCAAGCCGGCGCTCTGGGCAAGGTTTTATGGACCCGGTCACGTGAGGCCCATCCCGGTCCGCACAGTGATTGGTTTTGGGATTTTAAAATGTCTGGGGGTGGTGCTATTGTAGACCTTGCTTGTCACTGCATAGAAATTGGCCGCAACTATATAGGCAAGGACATCAGGCCGGTGGAAGTTATGTGCTGGGCGGCTACCCAGGTAAAACCAATTGAAGCGGAGGACAATGCCATTGGGCTCATTAAATATGAAACGGGTGCCATAAGTCAGTTTGAAGTTAGTTGGACTTACCGGGGTGGCATGGATCTCAGGGACGAAGTAGCCGGCACAGAGGGCAACATCCGTACAGATCATTTTCTGCGTACCGGATTTGAAATGTTCACCGACGCCGGTATAAAGGGATATGTAGCAGAGAAGGCAGAAAGTGAAAAGGGTTGGCTATTTCCGGTTGGTGATGAGGTACATGAATTAGGTTATACCGACATGTTTACCGACATGTTCAATGCCCTGGAAAAAGGATCACAACCTATGGAAAACTTCTATGACGGCTATGTAGTCAATGCCATTATGGATGCTTGTTATCGCTCGGCTAAAACAAAAAAATGGGAGCCTGTGGAGTTGGATGATTGGAGGGGACAAACCGGACTGCAGGACAAAATAGAAACCGAGGATTATGATGATGCACATTATCTGATTAAAGAAGAAATTTTACCTGACGGTCGGGAAAAAGTGATTATTAAGAATAAAACAACCGGGGTTATCTCCGAAAAGATAGTTTAAATGCTTTCAGGTAAGAACATAGTAATTATCGGTGGTACCACTGGATTGGGCCTGTCAGCTGCGCTTGCCCTGGTTAAACAAGGCGCCCGGGTGGTGGTCACCGGCAGGAATCAGGACTCCTGTAACCAGGCCCGGGATCAGTTGGGCGACCAGGGATTGGCCATCAGCAGCGATGCCACCCTTGAAGGTTCCGCCGAAGAAGCGATCCACGCTTGTCACACAAAATGGAACCATCTACATGGACTTTACCATGTAGCAGGAGGCAGCGGCCGTAAAGCAGGCGATGGACCATTACATGAAATGACACTGGAAGGATGGAATACCACCTTCCAACTCAACCTCACTTCAGCAATGCTCTCTAACCAGGCGGCTGTCAGAATTTTTCTGGAGCAAGGCACTGGTGGAGCGATCCTTAATATAGGGTCTGTGCTGGGATTCTCTCCTTCTCCGGAGTATTTTGCAACTCACGCTTATGCTGCCACTAAATCTGCTATTATTGGGTTTAGTAAATCAATTGCCGCTTACTACGCAAAAAATAATATCCGTGTTAACGTGATCGCCCCAGCTTTGGTAGAGACACCAATGGCGCTAAGAGCTGCTCAGGATGACACTATTCAGGCTTTTATCCAGACCAAGCAACCTCTTGACGGAGGTCGAATCGGGCAACCACGCGACCTGGACGGAGCATGCTGTTTTTTAATGTCAGATCAGGCCGGCTTTATCACGGGACAAGTACTTACAGTAGATGGAGGCTGGACCATCAGCGAGGGTCAAATTTCAAAGCCATGAACAATACATATATAGGGATTGATATTGGGGGTACTTATCTAAAAGGCGTACTAATTGATGGTGAAGAAATAAAGCACAAAGTAACCAAAGAAACCAATGACCGCCAGGGTGTATGGCGGCAATCCACAGCTGAGGTCCTTGAGGAATTAATTCGCAATACCAACGGACAGGCCAAGTGTGTGGGCTTATCTGCCCCCGGACTTACTGATAATGAGAATCGAACCATCAGCTGCATGCCCGGTCGTCTTGAAGGCCTGGAGCACTTTGACTGGTCTGGATTTTTAAAACAGGACGTACATGTATTGAACGATGCCCATGCAGCGCTGGTTGCAGAGTCCCGTTGGGGTGTAGCAGCAGGTATTCCAAACGTAGTCATGCTGACACTCGGTACCGGAATCGGGGGCGGATTATTGATCAATGGACAACTACAACAAGGCTTCCTGCACCGGGCAGGCCATTTGGGTCATATTTCAATTGACAGTGCCAGCGAGTCCAGAAGCATTACAGGAACCAGCGGTAGCCTGGAAGATGCGGTGGGAGAAGCCACCTTATCACAACGATCTTTAGGAAAATTTAATAGCTCCCGTGATTTAGTAACGGCCTACTTGGCTGGTGATACCTGGGCCACCTATGTCTGGCTTACTACCATGCGTAAACTGGCGCTGGGCATCGTATCCATCTGTAATGCCATAAGCCCTGACCTGGTGGTACTTGCAGGCGGTATAACCAAAGCCAAAGAGCATTTACTGGGTCCCATATCAACCTTTATGGATCTGTATGAATGGAGGCCGGGAGGTCATGCTACTCCAATAAAACTGGCAAAATTTGAAGAGTTTGCAGGAGCCATTGGAGCGGCGTTGTTTGCTCGATCGCAGTCGCAGGCTCCGTAATAAATAAAATCGAAAACACTATGTCTGTTATAGACCAATACCTTCAAAAATGCCAGCAGCTTACTGAAGCTGTCGCAAAACAAAAAGACCAAATGCAAACCGCAGCCCAATGGTTTGCCAACACCATACAAGCTGGCCGGATGGTGCATGTCTTTGGTTCCGGTCACAGTCGCATCATGGCAGAGGAAATGTGGCCCCGTTACGGTTCCTTCCCGGGATTTAATCCGATAGTGGAATTATCGCTGACTTTTCACAACCTGGTGGTGGGGGCCAATGGTCAACGCCAAGCCATGTTTCTGGAAAATGTAGCTGGACTAGCAGAGCGTATTTTGAGAAATTTTTCCTTGACAAGTGACGACAGTGCACTGGTTATTTCCAGTAGCGGTTGTAATGTGGTTCCTATAGAGATAGCACAGATATTTCAGGAAAAAGGCATTAAAGTAGTGGTCCTGGTGTCATTGGCACATCTTGAAAAATCAACCAGTAAGCGATCTGATGGGACTAAACTCACTGATTTTGCCGATTTGATTTTAGATACCGGGGCTCCAGTAGGTGATGCTTCAGTGGTCGTTCCAGGTTTGGATACTCCGGTATCTCCACTTTCTACAGTTGGCGGTGCCATAATTATCAACTGTCTCAAGGCTGAAATTGCAAGACTGCTCACTGAAGCGGGCCAACCTCCCAAGGTGTTGAGTAGTGCGGCAATTATAGGAACGCAAAGGGCCACCGATCTGTTCGAAAGCGCATATGACGAACATGCCCATAGGTTAGCCAAATTGTATCAGGATGTAGGATTAGAAAATTAAAACATGAAATCACATCCGATACGCACCATTGTCATTGGCAGCTATCCATTTCCTGCCTGGCTGGAATTTGCCTCTCAAAATCTTGATCGTTTTGGCCAGAACGATATTGAGGAAATGATTGAAGATGCGGTAGTTGCCGCTATTCATGACCAGGTGTCTGCTGGGCTGGATCTTATCACCGATGGCGAACAAACCCGGCTCGATTTTAACCTGTCTTTTTATGGTTTTTTACAGGGTATAAAAAAAGAAACCATATCACCACGACTATGGGGCCCGCCTGCTCATGATCAACGTGGCAAACACACCCTGGATGGTGAACTAATAGCCCCCAATGGGCTGGGGGTAGTGGAGGAATTTCTCCGTTTAAAGCGCCTAGCACCAGAGCAACAAGCCCTAAAAGCAAGTGTTCCCGGACCGTTTACTTTAAGCGGCAGGCTGCTGCCAAATAAGCAATATCCGGACCGGTTCGCCATTACTGAAGCGCTACTGCCCATAGTTAGAAATGAGCTGGAATCACTGGTAACTGCTGGATGTCAGGAAATTACCATAGACGAACCCTCTATGAGCTGTTATGCCTATAAAGAGGATACCAAAAGATTTGTAGATATTTTCAACCGTACCGTAGAACCCGCTGTGGGCAAGTGCCGCTTGTCAACCCATTTGTGTTTTGGGAATTACAAAGGACATCCGGTGGGATACCGGCGTATTGCTCCAATGCTGCCCGACTTCCTGAATTTCAAAGTAGATGAGGTCCATGTCGAGATGGCCAACCGGGAATTTGCCGAGATCGAACTGATTGCAGAATTTGCCAGGAAGATGGATGTTGCTGTGGGGGTAATTGACGTAAAAAGTTATTACATCGAGACTCCGGAAGACGTGGCAGCTCGAATTAAACAATGTCTGCAGTATGTTTCTGCAGATAAACTGGCTATTGCTCCTGATTGTGGGCTAAGTCAAACCGCCCGTTGGGCAGCTAAGAAAAAGTTGGTAAACATGGTGGTCGGAGCCAGCCTAGTGAGGGAAAAATTGTAAACTGCCGTAGACCCTAATATTCAGTTTTAGGTATTGAAATGATCACACCATACTTACAAAATGAGGCATTGTTGGAAAGTATCCGCAATACCCCAAAGAACTCGGAACGGTTTTATCTATGGTGGCTGGGACAAAGCGGCTTTCTGGTCCAATGGAAAGGGCAGCACTTGCTGATAGACCCATACCTTTCTGATTCCCTCACCATAAAATATGCTGAAACCGACAAGCCGCACCTCCGCATGACCGACCGTGCTGTAGACCCTTCTGTGTTGGATTTCATTGACATAGCCACCTCCAGCCACAATCATACGGATCACCTGGATGCTGAAACACTGCGCCCATTGATATTAGCAAACCCGAAAATGAAATTGATCATTCCAGAAGCCAACCGGGAGTTTGTGTGTGAGCGACTGCATTGTAAAGCAGAATTCCCTGAGGGATTGAATGTTGGTGAATCAATCACCATCAAAAACTTCACTTTCTATGGTGTACCTGCGGCGCACAACAAACTTGACATAGATCAGCTTGGCAGAAGCCTGTTTATGGGATATGTGATTGAATTCGGCCCCTGGAAGATATATCACAGTGGTGATACTCTTTGGTATGATGGAATGGAACAGCTAATTAGACCATTTAAGGTGGATGTGGCTATTCTTCCTATTAACGGCAATAAACCGGAACGCCGGGTGGCTGGCAACCTGGACCATGAAGAAACTCCCAGGTTAGCGCAAGCCATTGGGGCTCGTTTGGTGATCCCCTGTCATTATGATATGTTCACCTTCAATACCGCAGATCCGGCAGACTTTGCGAGGAGTGCGGAAAAACTGCAACAACCTTATAGAGTTTTACAGTGCGGAGAGCCTTGGAATTCAGATCAGCTGCCATGAGCTTCGTCAGAACCGCATTAGGTGATATATCTCCAAAGGATTTGGGTTTAACACCTCAAAAATTATTCTCTTTTTCAAAAAATGATACATAATTTACACGATTAACGATTTCTAAAATGAATTTAAATATTAAAGCCACTCAGAATAATACTTATGATGCCATCGTCATTGGCACTGGTATCAGCGGTGGATGGGCTGCTAAAGAACTGTGTGAAAAAGGCCTGAAAACACTGGTATTGGAAAGGGGCCGAATGGTCAGGCACATCGAAGATTATCCCACCATGAATCAAAAACCCTGGGAAATCAAATATGGAGACCGCCTTACACCACGTGAAATAAAAGAAGATTATCCGGTCCAAAGTCAAACGGAATATGCGGTACTGCAATCCACCAAACACTTTTTTGTTAAAGACAGCGAACATCCCTATAATCAGGTAAAGCCCTTTACCTGGACGCGGGGCTATCATGTGGGAGGTCGCTCACTCACCTGGGCCCGCTGGTCCCTTAGACTTAGTGATATCGAATTGGAAAGGGGTGTGTACCTTTGGAATCAGTAGGGGGGGAAACCTGGGCTACCTGATAGATCTGAGATCTCAGATCTTAGATCTCAGATCTCCTATATTCCTATCCAACTGAACTGGTATTGGTGTTCCGGAATCTTGAGCCGTTCAGACACACGACGCAGGCGATCCGGCAGTTTCATTACATAGTCTCTGGCCCGCTCACCTGCTTCGTTGAGATCGGGTACTTGATCTATATCCCAAATGGTTAATAAAGACTCTAAAATATCAATATAATCTGTTGCCGTATAAATGCCCAGGCGCTGGGCAGCATCTGAAAAATGAGTAAAAGTTGTACTAATCTCTCCCCCCAATTCACGTAGATAATGTGCAGGCATAACGATCTTCTTGCGCATCATATCGGCGAAGGCCAGCATCATCTCACTAGGGTCCACCTCCATTATTTGCTGAACAAATGACTGATAGGCATGGGCATGCCGACCTTCGTCACCGGCGATCTTAGAGCAAATTTTGGCCAAGTCCGGATTGTCTTGTTTTTTGGCAATGGCTCCTACCCTTTTATGGCTGATAAGCGTAGCCTGTTCCTGAAAACTGGTATAAATAAAATTGCGATAGGGATCCGCCGCGGTACCAATATCAAATCCATCATTCAATAAATACTGAGTACTGATCTCCATCTGTTTCATATCTACCCTGCCGGACAAATAAAGGTATTTATTTAACAAATCGCCGTGACGATTTTCCTCTGCAGTCCATCCGCGTATCCACCTGGTCCATCCATTAGGTTCCCCTTGATTAACCCCTTCCATTCCTGCTAACCAGGATTCATAGGTTGGCAGTGCTTCCTCAGTGATGGTGTCGCCAATGAGCACCGCCCAAAAATCATAAGTCAATTCCTTTGCTCGTTCCTGTAGATTGCGGACCTCGTCAAAAAAAGAAATGTCCCTGGCATCAGGAAGGAAATCAGCCGGTTGCCAGTTTTGGTCGATAGGCCGGAGAAACTTGGGCAGTTTCTTTGTCACATATTTTTCAACATGGTTCATTACTTCCAGTCTGCTCCCGTCCATTGCTTATCGATTATTTTTATAGAAATTTACTCAAAAGCTGTAAATATTGCCAAAATAATAGATAAAACCTATGCTACCGCTTATTTTGCCCTTCTTCACATTCAAATCAGGATTACATGAGAAAACGTAATTTTAAAACCGCTACACAATGTGTACACTCCGGGGCTTTGCCTGACACTTTAGCTGGAGGAGTAAACTCACCTTTAATTACATCTAGTGCATTTCAATTCCTAGGCCAGGAAGATCCTGCTTACCCAAGGTATTTCAACACCCCTAATCAACAGGTGGTAGTGGACAAATTATGCGCCCTGGAAAAAGGCGAGGCTGGATTAGTGCTCAGCTCCGGAATGGCCGCTATCAGTACCGCTTTTATGGCCCTGCTCAAGCCAGGTGATCACGTGGTAATACAGGATCAGATCTATGGAGGTACTTACTTTTTTGCCAAGTCTCAATTTGAAAAATTAGGAGTTTCATACACGCTGGTAAAAGGCACTGAGGTAGATAATTTTGAGCAAGCCATACAATCTAACTCGAAGGTTTTATACTTTGAGACCCCCAGTAATCCTCTGCTGAGCATATTGGATGTTTCTGGTCTGGCCAAACTGGCCCGTGACCATAATATGATATCGATCATTGATAATACATTTGCCTCTCCCATTAACCAAATTCCACTGGATCTAGGTGTGGACGTGGTTATGCATAGTGGGACAAAATATCTGGGTGGACATAGTGACCTTTGTTTTGGGGCCCTGATAACCAGTGGGCGTTTGCGCGGGGCCATGCAATCCACTGCGGTGAATTGGGGAGGAAGTCTGAATGCCGGAACCTGCTACCAGATTGAACGAAGCTTAAAAACATTGTCACTCAGGGTGCAGCGCCAGAATGAAAACGCCTTGGAAATAGCCCGTGCATTGCATGAGCATCCTGCCATCAAAAAAGTCTATTACCCGGGTCTTGACTCACATCCCGGGCACCATCTTGCAAAATATCAGATGTCGGGATACGGCGGTATGTTGTCATTCGAGCTGAAGGCCACGGGAACAGCGCCCGAATATTGTAAACGACTTAAATTGATCAAGCCGGCGCTCAGTCTGGGCGGGGTGGAAACCATCATCAGCATCCCATGCCTGACCTCACATGTCAAAATGTCCAAAGAAGAACGGGCTGCAGCGGGAGTTTCGGATGATCTTTTGCGGCTGTCAGTTGGAATTGAAGATGAAGAGGATTTGTCGGCTGATTTAGAGCAAGCGCTTAATTAATTACGAATTACTGAAGACGAATTACGAATTTTCAACTTGGCGCAACGTAATTTGTAATTGGTAATTTTATTGTCCATTGTTAATTATTAATCGTTAATTGTTCATCATATCCCGTGCTTGGGAAACCCAATCATCCCTTTGGATCCTTCCGGGAAAGAACTCTATTGCTTCATTTATTTTGCCGGCTTGTTCGGTGGTCATAGAGGCTATTTGTTCGAATGTATAGATGCCGATCCTGTTTAACTTTTCCTCGATGAAAGGGCCTACTCCACCTATCTTTTTTAAATCGTCTTTATCATGGGCAGATGCGGATTTGAGGCCTATGGAAGAAACAAAATCCTGCCATGATGGCTTGTTATCAACTTCGTTTGGAACTTCTACTGCTATTTCGTTTGTAGATTGAACCTCGTGGTTTGGTCCTTTTAGCCCTCTTAATTCCTCTTCCAGATTGGTGTTAAATACCCTCAGCCGATTAACTTCGCTCCTTAATTTGTTTGCCTCTTCCTGAGGAAGCATTTGATCAATTTTCAATTGGATCTCCTGTTTCATCTGCTCATGGACACGTTCGATTTCCGCCAGAGATTGCCCGGCAGTTTCACTTTTCTCACGCTCCTTTTTTAGCTCCGTAGTGACTCGTTGTACCTCTTCAATACTTACCAGGTTTGTTTTACTTTCAACACACTGGTTCAGTTGGTCCTGTATCTTGTCTTTGGCTATATCCAGGTTTTCATTGGCTATATGTACATTGCGAACTTCCTGCTGTAATTTCATTAATTCCTCTCGTAGATAATTGATACGTTGCTTTCGAAGAAACCAGGCAATTAAGTAGCCAATAAGGAAAGCCCCGAGAAGCATAATCAAGATATCGACAGGTGCACTGATAAATGGCTTTAAAAACATGGCTTCAAAGTTTATTAGATTATTATAATTTCTACTCTTCGATTTTGTTGTCGCCCGCGTTTTGTAGTATTATTCACCAAAGGTACATCCTCCCCTTCCGACTCTGCTAATACCTTCCTTTCAGGCATTCCATAGGAAATCAGTATGTCCTTCACCTTGGTTGCCCTGACCAACCCAAGCTTTTTATTGTCCATTGCCTCTCCGTGATTGTCAGTATGGCCCACCACCAATAAGTCCAGGTCATTTTTCATGGCGCTCCCCGCCAGCTTCTTTAGGGCCTTACGTACTTGTTGATTGGATTCAGGAGCAGCGCCATTACTAGGAAAATGGATTACCAGTTTATTTTTGGCCTCACTAATTATAAAATCAGTGGTGGGTGCTTCTTGAGGTATCAAACCGAATGAGACTCCCTGGTTGATTTTACCACCAAGCCCGGAGCTTAGATCTGCTGTTTCTGAGTTAACTCTTATGCTTCTTTTGATCCCTGAGTAAAGTAGTAACTGTTTTATGTTCTGGGCCCTGGCCAATCCAAGGTTTTCGTATTCAGAATTATTGATTTCCTGTTGGTCATACAATCCGGTTATTTCCACTACTGCCGCCGGAGACCGGTCAAAAACTTTCACTAATGAATCCCTGAATGCAGTAAATTCTTCGCTGGTTATTGGTTCGGCGCTGGACCATTCAAAGGAAAGAGGTGCTTGATAAAGTTGTATCAAGACCTCCTCGGGTAGAGGATCGGGTGCAGTTTCTTCCTGTTCATTGGCAATGGTTTGGCCGTGGTCGCAAAGCTCTTGAATCCCGCATACGTACCAACGGACGCTGATAACGCACCACACCGTAAATATGATTAGCCCGGGTATCAGAATTTTCATAACTTTATAACTGATTGAGCATCAATTTTGAAAATTTATCTGGCTAAATCAATATAATGGCTAGATTAATTGTACAATTCTAAGAACCATGTCGCAACTTAAATGGTACCGTGTATTGGGTCCGGAAGCAGCAGCCGAGCGAATACCAAAGGGGAAGTTACAATTAGTGAAATTAGGTAAGCAAAGGATTTGTATCGCCCACACGGAACAGGGATATGCGGCAGTATCTGATATTTGCCCTCATCTTGGTGAATCATTGAGCAAAGGAACCATAAACTTCTTAAATGAAGTAATTTGCCCCTGGCATGGACACCGGTTTAATTTAACAAATGGAAGAGAATGCCAGCAACGTACCCCTGATTTGGAAGTGCATAAAGTTGAAATGAGGGAGGATGGTTTATTCCTGGGGGTGGTTAGGTAATGATGAGTGATGAATTATAAGTGATAAATGACAAATGAAAATACTATTTACTAGCTTAATGTGCATCTGGTTTACTGTTCTTATCGGGCAGGATATGACTGCGGAATCTGAAGTGATTATTTCAACTCAGCTACCA
Organism: uncultured Roseivirgaceae bacterium; assembly: GCA_964580205.1. Taxonomy (GTDB): domain Bacteria; phylum Bacteroidota; class Bacteroidia; order Cytophagales; family Cyclobacteriaceae; genus SZUA-3. The sequence goes on along the minus strand of CAZOJZ010000033.1, from coordinate 6,875 downwards.
GCTTGGTTTCAATTGTACCAGGACTTGCATGCCAGTCCGGAACTCTCTTTTTACGAAGAAGAAACTTCATCAAAAATGGCCCATATATTGTCCAACTCGGGGTTTAAAGTAACCGAAAGGGTTGGCGGACACGGGGTTGTTGGAGTACTAGAGAACGGAAGTGGTCCCACGGTAATGGTACGCACCGACCTTGACGCCCTTCCGGTAGTGGAAGATACGGGCCTTCCATACGCCAGTACTATACTTACTAACGATGAGAATGGAAACCAGGTGGGCGTGATGCATGCCTGTGGCCATGACTTGCATATGACGGTATGGTCCGCCACCGCTCAACTACTGTCTGAATTGAAAGATCAGTGGAAGGGGACACTGGTGTTCATCGCTCAGCCAGCAGAAGAGCGTAGTGGAGGCGCCAAAGCCATGCTGGCAGATGGACTTTATGAAAAATTCCCCAGGCCAGATTACGCGCTGGCGCTGCATACCAGTGCCAGTTTAGAGGTTAATAAGATCGGGTACGTTTCCGGGTATGCCATGGCCAATGTGGACTTTATGAAAATCACCATTTTTGGAGAGGGAGGTCACGGCGCCTACCCCCATACTACAAATGACCCGGTGGTGTTGGCAGCTAAAACCATTCTGGACCTGCAAACCATTGTAAGCAGAGAAATTTCTCCACTTGAACCAGCAGTGGTAACAGTGGGTAAAATAAGCGGAGGAACTAAAGGCAACATCATTCCTGATCAGGTTGAACTTGAACTCACTATGAGAAGCTATAGTGACGAAGTAAAGGAAGCGCTGATCGAGAAAATCAAAAGGATCTGCATTGGTAATGCCATTGCTGCAGGATTGACGGAAGACAAGTATCCGGAATTCTGGATAAGGCCAGAGGATACGCCTGCATTGTTCAATGATCCTGAATTAACCGACGAATTGGCGGCAATGCTTAAAAAGCACCTTGGAGAAGAGCAAGTGGTGGAAGTAAAGCCAGTGATGGCCGGTGAAGACTTTTCAAAATTCGGACGAGTAGAGCCAAAAATTCCCATATCCCTGTTTTGGTTGGGAGCTGTTGCCCCTGAAAAAATCAAAGCCGCAGAAGCCGGGGAGATCGAGTTGCCTTCTCTGCACTCTTCCAAATTTGCACCAGTGGCAGAGCCTGCCATTGAAACCGGAGTTAAGGCTATGAGTGCGGCCGTGTTGCATTTGCTAGGGACTGAGAAGTAGGGTTTTAGGGTGTTAGGGACGATGGACGAAGGGAATGCCGAACACCGATTTACGAACGCTGAATATCGAATGTCGCATGTCAGATGGGACTGACTTAAATGATCAGCATCCTGTAGCAGGATTCTAGTCTTTAATTTTTATCATCCGTAAATTCATTATACCAATGTGACCCATCACAAAAAGGCTTGTTTTTAGACCCCCCACAGCGGCACATGGTAAAGTGTTCTTTAGAAGCACCCTCAGCTCTTTTGGTATTTTCAAGACTCGGGCTACCCGAAACAACATATGGGCCATTTGGTGCTATAAAAATGCTTGGTTCTCCATTATTGTCCCTATGCTCCGCACCATCGATTGTGTAACTCAATGCACCGGATGGGCATTTTTTAATGGTTTCAATTATTTCATCTGCACTAGCTGACTCTGGGTAAATCCATGGTTCTTCCCTCAAATGAAAAACTGCTGCCAAGCCATCGGTACACCGGCCGGCATGGGCACATATTCCTCTATTGTCATGAATGGTGACTTTTTGTCCGACATAATTGTCACGCTGATCCTTCATTCTCCCATCCAACTTCTCCGAAGAAAATCCAATTTTGGCATGTGTCCCATCACAAAAAGGTTTGTTATTTGATCCACCACATCGGCACAATGCCATGGTTTCCTTTGTATCAACTGGTCCCTTTCTATTAGCAAAATTCTTAAGGCTTTTTACTATGTATGGGCCGTTTTCAGCTGGTGTGATTGTTGGTTTATCTTCGTCGTTCATGTCAATTGTGTTTGGTGGGTAACAGTTAAATTACTCCAGTCTTGATGAAGTTACAAGTCTTGATGTTTATCACGGATGGCCATTTATTATTGATTTTGTTGATTCCTCGCTCATTCCATAAGTTAAGCATTTTCTATTTGCTCACAATATCCTAGCTATTCATTTGTTATTCAATATTTTTCTTAATTTCAGGGCCAACAAAAGACCCAAAACATGCGTTACTCAGCTTTTATTGCCTTACTGGCTATTTTCGGTTGTAATGACGCCAACCGAAATAGCTCTTTGCCTACATCCACCACCGATGAAAATCTTATGACCACTCCTGTGAAAGACATTCATAGTTATGCCGAGCCCTCTCAAGCCATTATGCAACACCTGGTATGGCAAGCTGAAATTAATTTCGACAGTTCACGGATCACCGCCAAAGCTTCGATTCGGATTTCCAGGGATCCTAAGGCAGAATTCGTAGTGCTCGACACCAAGAACCTGCTTATAGACAGTGTGGGCACCGGACCTGCAGGGGATGAAACTACCGCTGATTTTTCTTTAGGTAATCCAGATGACATTCTGGGAAGCGCATTAAGAATCTCTCTGTCACCCGACACTGAGTGGATTCATGTTTATTATCGTACCACTGAAGGCGCTGAAGCCTTGCAATGGCTCAACCCACAACAAACTGCCGGTAAGCAACTACCTTTTCTCTTCACACAGTCCCAGGCCATCCTGGCGAGAACCTGGATCCCTTTGCAGGACAGCCCTGGTATCAGGTTTACCTATGAAGCTACCGTCAAAGTGCCCAACCAATTACTGGCATTAATGAGTGCTGAAAATCCTCAGGAAAAGAATGAGCAGGGCATCTATCAGTTTAAAATGGAACAACCAATTCCAGCTTATCTTATGGCCCTGGCAGTAGGTGATATTCAATTTAGATCATTAGGCCCCAGATCCGGAGTCTATGCTGAGGAAGGGTTAATTGAAAAGGCTGCCTATGAGTTTGGGGAACTTGAAAAAATGATTTCAATCGCCGAAGAGCTCTATGGGCCCTATGGCTGGGAGCGATATGACTTAATTGTATTGCCCCCAAGTTTTCCTTTTGGTGGCATGGAAAATCCCCGGCTTACTTTTGCTACCCCTACTATCCTGGCAGGCGATCGTTCACTAACTTCTCTGGTGGCCCATGAGCTGGCCCACAGTTGGTCGGGCAATCTGGTAACTAATGCTACCTGGGAAGATTTCTGGCTAAATGAAGGATTTACCGTGTACTTCGAGAACAGAATTATGGAGGCCTTAAATGGAAAAGACTATTCGGAAATGCTGGCCTTGCTCTCTTTGCAGGATTTGCGGACAGAGGTGGATGAAATGATGCAAAACAAAAAAGCCGGCGACACCCATCTGAAGCTGGATTTAAAGAACAGAAATCCTGATGATGGTATGACCACCATTGCCTACGATAAGGGCTATTACTTTTTAAGGTGGTTAGAAGACAAAGCAGGAAGAGCGCTCTGGGATCAATTCCTGGTAAATTATTTTAAGGAGAATGCTTTTCGAAGTATGTCCACCGAACAATTCTTGCACTACCTTAAAAAGAACCTCATTGAGAAACAGCACATTAACATATACCTGGACGAATTGGAAGAGTGGATTTACCAGGGTGGGTTACCAGATAATCTGCCGGTACCAGTGTCCACGAAGTTTGATCTGGTTGATAAAGCGCTGCAAAGTTGGACCAACGCGGGACAATTCCCCAAAGCAGACCAGTGGAGTACCCACGAGTGGCTGCATTTTATCAGAAAGCTACCTGATGACCTGGACAGCGCTTCGGTGTCAACATTGGATGCCGCTTATGATTTTACCCACAGCGGTAATTCCGAAATTCAGGCAGCCTGGTTTGAAAAGGCCATTGCATATGAATATCAACCAGCCTATCCGGCAATGGCCGAATTTCTTAAGCATGTGGGCCGGCGTAAGTTCCTTTCTCCGTTGTACAAGGCCCTGTCACAAACTGAATCCGGGAAAGAGTTTGCACTGGAAGTATATAAAGAGGCACGCCCTAATTATCATTTTGTTTCGGCCAATAGTATTGATGCTATACTGGGAGTATCGAAATGATCCTATTGGATATAGGCTGCCAATTAGCAGGGACAAAGAAATAAAGCTAAGCAATGCCACAATAACCACTGCTGATATCAGCGCCAGTAATGGGGTGGTCCATGTAATAGATCAGGTAATTATCGGTGAAAAATAAACCCGCAGCAAAGCACCTTTGGGCACTTTTACTGCGGGCTACAAACTAGTAGATGTAGTTATTCTTAGTAATCATTGCGTCTGCTATTCTTCTTCGGGCCTCTTTAAGGTTAAAGGGTTCAATTTTGGTGTATCGCTTCAACCCGAGTAACATCATTCGGAGCTCGTCTCCCTCTGCAAAAGCATATATGGCTTGTTTCCCGGCGATTTGGGCTTGGTCCAGAGCGTAGTGCAGATAGACCCTGGAGAGATCGATTTGATCTGAACATTTTTCTTCACCATAGATTTCCACTAATTTCTCTGTACGCAATAAGGAAGATTCCGCAACATATATCTGGATCAGCATATCCGCCAGATGCATTAATATTTCCTGCTCATGGCTCAATTTCATCATGAATTTTTTTACTGCTGCTCCGGCGATCATAAGCGTCGCTTTTTTCAGATTTGAAAGCACTTTCTTTTCCTGATACCATTTGATATCTGCTCCATCGGTCCCGAAATCCGGAATAGCCATTAGTTCCTTGGCTACTGCCTGTGCAGGCCCCATGATATCCAATTCCCCTTTCATTCCCCGTTTCAACATCATGTCCAGCACCAGCATTCGATTGATCTCGTTGGTCCCCTCAAAAATTCTGTTGATACGGGCATCACGGTATGCTCGGTCCATGGGCGCCTCTGTAGAATAACCCATACCACCATATATCTGTACACCTTCATCAACCACAAAATCCAGGCACTCAGATCCGTGAACTTTTAATATGGCACATTCGATGGCAAATTGTTCTACCGATTTCAGCCTGGCTTGAGCAGGGTCCATACCTTCAGCTACCAGGTCATCATAGGCATCATCAATGTTTTGTCCTGCACGATAGTGCGCAGCTTCGCTGGCATAGGTACGCGCAGCACATTCAGCTAGTTTGTGTTTAATAGCGCCATAACTGGAAATTGCTGCCCCAAATTGATGCCGCTCATTGGAATAATTGATGGCTCTGTCAAGTATGGCTTTACAGGCGCCCACCGCGGCCACCCCCAGTTTGATCCGGCCAATATTAAGTATGTTGACAGCAATTTTAAATCCGTTTTGTCGCTCTGAGAGCATGTTTTCAACCGGGACCTTGCAGTCATTGAAGAAGAGCTGTCTGGTGGAAGATCCCTTAATGCCCATCTTTCGCTCCTCCGCATTCATAGTTATCCCACCAAATGCCTTCTCAATGATAAATGCTGTCAGATACTTATCATCTTCGATACGGGCGAATACTATTAAGACATCCGCAAATCCCCCATTGGTGATCCACATCTTTTGCCCGTTGATGAGGTAGTGTTTGCCATCCCCAGAGAGTGCTGCTTTTGTCTTAGCCGCATTGGCATCCGAACCCGAGTCAGGCTCCGTTAGACAATATGCCGCTTTCCATTCACCGGTTGCCAGTTTGGGCAAATATTTTGTTTTCTGTTCTTCAGTGCCGTAATAGAGAATTGGCAGGGTACCAATCCCGGTGTGGGCAGACATGGCCACCGCAAAAGAATGTCCGGCCCCCAATACCTCGGCTATCAACATACTGGTGTTGAAGTTCATACCAAACCCTCCAAATCGTTCAGGTACCGAGGTTCCTAGCAGACCTAACTCCCCTGCTTTATCCATTAAGGACGGCATCAATTCAGGGTGTTTCATGCTGTCAATCTCATCCAGACGAGGATATATCTCCTGGTCCAAGAAATCCTGGCAGGATTGTTTGATCATTTTCTGCTCTTCGGTAAAGTCATTGGGAATGAAAATGTCAGATGCTTTAGTTTCTTTAATGAGAAACTCTCCTCCCTTAATCGCTTTATTCTTTACTGCCGTGCTCATAATTCAAAAAACTAGTTCAACAATTCATAAATTCCGGCAACTCCCTGACCTCCTCCGACACAGGCGGTTACCATTCCATATTTTTGTCCTCTTCTGCGCAACTCGTTAAAAAGTTGCACCGACAGTTTTGCACCGCTGCAACCTAATGGATGACCCAATGCAATGGCCCCACCATTAACGTTGATTTTTTCAGGATCTAGTTGCAACTCTTTAATGACTGCCAATGATTGGGCCGCAAAAGCCTCATTTAGTTCGATCAGGTTAATATCTTCCTGCTTCAGACCGGCTTTACTCAACGCTTTTGGTACCGCTGCCACCGGTCCAATGCCCATGATTCGGGGATCTACCCCAGCGGCCACATAACTAACTAATCGCGCAATAGGTTCCAGGTTTAATTCTTTGACCATGGCTTCAGACATCACAATTACAAACGCCGCTCCATCAGATGTTTGAGAGCTGTTCCCCGCAGTGACAGTACCCCCCTGTGCAAAGACAGGTTTTAATTTTGCCAGCGCTTCCAGACTGGTATCAGGCCTTGGGCCTTCATCCGTATCGACGATATACTTCTTAGTTTGTTTTTTACCCTGATCGTTTAAAAAGGTCTCTTCAACTTCAATGGAAACAATCTCATCTTTAAACTTACCTTCCTTGATTGCTGCTATGGCTTTCATATGGGAGTTGTATGAAAACTGGTCCATATCTTCCCTGGAAACACTAAAATCCTTGGCCACCTCTTCTGCGGTAAGACCCATACTGGTATAATATTGAGGATGCTCAGTGGCTATTTTATAATTAAGT
>CAZOJZ010000032.1:0-3357 GCA_964580205.1 uncultured Roseivirgaceae bacterium | reverse complement strand
GGAAAGCCTTATCTGGCTGTGATCCCCGGGCTGGCGATCATGTGTTTAGTAACCGCTTTTATGTTGATAGGGAATGCACTTAGGGATGTGTTGGATGTGAGAAACCAGTGAAAAAATCACTTATTAAAAACGACTTCGCATGGTTTTTTTGTTACACGCAGATCACAAAAAACATACTCGCCTCTTTATCACAACGAAATTTTGCAACGCAAAATCAAATATCCTGTGGACAACTGGTGAAGATATCCGTGTACGTGGCAAGCCGTAAATTGATATTCAAAGATTGGATCAAGTATAATAATAATTGGCACCATCCAGTCGAACAAAAATAAAAAGCAGAATAGTAAAACCCCAAAGGCTGGAACCGCCATAACTAAAGAAAGGTAAAGGGATCCCAATAGTAGGCAACAAACCGGTTACCATCCCAATATTCAGAAAAAAGTGAATGAAAAGAATCGCTGCGACACTATAGCCATAGATCCGACTAAATTTTGACCGCTGCCTTTCTGCCAACACCAGAACCCTGACGATGAGCGCGAGAAATAATAGAACAACCAGGACCGCTCCCAGAAACCCCCATTCTTCACCGACGGTACTAAAAATATAGTCGGTGTGTTGTTCCGGAACGAAGTTTCCTTTAGTCTGTGTTCCTTGTGTCCAGCCCTTTCCTGTCCATCCACCGCTACCAATTGCGATCTCGCTTTGATTTATACTATAACCAATTCCTTTTACGTCTATTTCTTTTCCTAGTACAATATTGAATCGGTCTCTATGCCGTTGTTCAAAGACGTTGTTAAATATATAATTTACAGAAAAGGCAAAGGCGATACAGGCAATAATTATAGTGCCATATTTTAAGATACTGGGGCGTTTTTTTCGATTCTTCATAAAAATAGCCACGGCGATCAATAGCACAATTATGGCCACCCAGGTTACACCCAAACTCAAAGTGCCTATAAACAAGAGTGCAGCAAAAAAACCTAAAAGCAAATACGCAAAATACAATCCTTCCCGGTACATTGTAAATATGAAAACACCAAATACCAAAGCGCTTCCCGGATCAGGCTGCGGAATGATCATTAAAACGGGTAAAGCGACTATCGCGAATGCTCTTAATTGATGCTTAAACCGTTTCATATTGGTTTGTATATCACTTATGTATTTAGCCAAAGCCAAAGCAGTAGCAGCTTTCGCAAATTCACTTGGTTGTAAGCTTATCCCACCGAATGAATACCATGATGTAGCACCCGAGATCTCTTTTCCGAAGGGAAATAATAATAGTAACGAAGCCAGGGAGATAAGGTAGATAATACTTGCAAATCGTTCGTAAAACTTGGCATCGAGCGCCAATATAAAAATGATCAGGATGATGCTTAATCCTATCCAGATGATCTGTTTGAAATAGATCTGTTCAAAATCCACAAATACACCACCTATTTCGCTTAATGAAGCAGAGTAAATATTGATCCACCCCACGATCACCAATGCGGCGAACAACAAGATCGTAAGCCAGTCGAATTTTACATCTCTAGAGGCAGATCTCATTATTGATTGATTAAAAAGGGTTCACCGCTGTAGGGTTTGGCGTATTCTTCCTCCAAACTACCATCGAGGATATAGGTTTCCAGATCAGTACGGGTGATCTCGCCATTTATATATTTTTCGATCATTAGGGTGGCGATTCGTCCCGCCCAACGCGATCCCCAATAACCATTCTCAACAAATACGGCAACGGCAATTTTAGGATTGTTCCTTGGAGCAAACGCCACGAAGACAGAATGATCTGTCAACTGAGTACGCTCGCCATTTATTTTGGTGTAGTTCTCTGAAGTTCCGGTCTTGCCACAAATTTCAATTCCTTTAACCTTAAGATGCGAAGCGGTTCCGTAGTTGTACACATCGAACAGGCCTTCGATCACAGGTCCAAAATGTACCGGATCAATGGTTGTTTTTATCTTAGTTGTGTACTTTTTAGGGATGGTATCTTCGCCTACTACATTTTTGAGGATATGGGGTTTGTAATACCATCCTCTGTTAGCAATGACGGATATGAAATTTACCATTTGCATAGGAGTCATCAATACTTCCCCTTGTCCTATGGCATTGGAAATGGTTGCCGGAGTGTACCACTTGTATTTTGGATATTGGTACATAGCATTATATGTTTCCGATCCCGGTATCTTTCCGGGCCTCCCTGAAGGCAGATCATATCCCAAATATTGCCCCAAACCGAAACTACTCAAATGACTTTTCCAGTTATCGATCCCTTCTTGAGGCGTAGGGTAATGGTCAATGGTCCTACGGTATACAGTCGCGAAATAACTGTTGCAAGAGTTGGCAATACCACCGATCATGCTCAACGGACTTCTATGATAATGACATTTCAGTGGTTTTTTCCCTCCATAATGGTACTCGCCATGACATGAGATCTTTTCATTAATATCGATCACTCCTTCCTGTAGTCCAATCAGTGCCGTCAAAGCCTTAAAAGGAGAACCCGGGGGGTATTCGCCGGAGAGTACTCTATCGAATAAGGGTTTTGCTATGGTATCGTAATATAATTTGGTAAAATTCTTAGATCGTTGGCGACCTACCAACAAACCTGGGTCATAATTGGGAGCTGCTATCAAGGCTAATATCTCTCCTGTGGCTGGTTCCAGAGCTACTATTCCACCGCGTTTATTTCGCATTAATACCTCTCCATATTCCTGTAATACCCCATCGATGGTAAGTAAAATATCATTTCCACGCACGGGAAGAGTGTCGAACCTACCATTCTTATATGATCCAATATCCCGATTAAAACGGTCCTTCTGTATGTATTTTACACCTTTCACACCGCGGAGTACTTTCTCATACTGTTTCTCAACACCGCCTGTTCCAATGATCTCTCCCATTTGGTAATATGAATTCTTTTGGATAATGGCTTCATTTACTTCTGAAATATAGCCTAAAACGTTGGCCGAGTGATCTACTTGATAATCACGCAAAGATCTTTTTTGAATGTAAAACCCTTTGTATTTAAACAATTTTTCTGAAAGAGAAGCATATTCAGATTTGGTTAATTGAGGGATCACTACCGACGGTAATCGAGGAGAATAGACGCGAGCTTTTTTCAGTATTGATTTAAATTCTTCCGTAGAGATTTTTAACAATTCACAAAACTCTAATGTGTCCAAGGATTTTATATTTCTAGGAATGACCATCACATCATAAGAGGGTTGATTGGAAACCAAAAGTTCCCCATTTCGATCAAAAATATAGCCACGTTGGGGGTAATTATAGACAACATTTATGGCATTATCTTCGGAAAGACTTTGAAATGAAGTATCATAAATTTGCAAATAGAATAACCGA
>CAZOJZ010000031.1:0-2745 GCA_964580205.1 uncultured Roseivirgaceae bacterium | reverse complement strand
AAAAGTAAACCTATATGGTGCCAGAGGAGAGTACATATCGTTTCAACTGGTTCTTACCAGAAACACCAGTTCCAGCCTAAAAGGGATACAGATTGACATGGAAAGCTTTAAAAGCGAAGGTGCTCAATTTGATATCAAACCTGAACTTTTCCTGGAATGGGCTGTTGAGGTGAAAACACCGAGTACCGGGTACCCAAAAGCTTCCCTGGGCAAGGGTTGGTATCCTGATGCCCTGATCCCATACCTATCTATTCAGGCCGACTCTTCAAAAGTAAATAGAAGATGGACATACCCTCTTGAATTACCTGATTTCAACAACCGCATTGACAATCAACGATCTTTACTTATCTGGATAGATCAGTATATCCCATTTGACTGCTCAGAAGCACCGCCCGGTAAATATTTAAGCAATGTCCATGTTACGGTAGGAAAGGTAACCAAAAGTATCCCGGTTGAACTCAACGTTTGGGATTTTGCCATCCCCAACGAAAATGCTTTCAAGGCCAGCCTTCAGCACGAAGGGTTTTTAAGTCGCATGAATGAAGAGCAGGAACTGGTCATATATCAGCTTTTTAAACGAAATAGGATCTCCATGATGGACCCTACCTATAAACCGGAATTGACAGTCTCAAAGAACGGAAATTTCGAATTTAACTGGGACTCTTTTGATACAAGGCTTGAAAAATATTTTACCGGTCAGGCATTTACCAAAGATTACGGATATAGCTACGGCCCGGGATATGGATCGCCCATTGAAACATTCATTCTCCCTTTTGACGTATTTGGAAAACATGGTGGCCCGGGTTGGCCTGATATAGGAACTCCTGAGGTGGAACGGAATGCCGGCCCCAGGGGAAAATATATTGAAGCCATCAAATCCTTACGAATGCACCTGCAACCTATGGTTGATCCCGCCAAAACCGAGCTCACCATATATTTGAACGGGCTTGATGAATCTTATTTCCCTGAAGCCTGGGAGCGCATGGTTTATTATGGAGACCTTTTTGATGAATTTTATCCTGAAGCACACTTTCGGATCGATGGCGGATACAGCGAAGAGGCCATGGCTGTGGTACAAAATTCCATTAATTCCTGGGCATCCCACACCATTAATTACAATGTTGACAAAATGAAAAAATATCAAGAGATGGGAATTGAAGATTGGCTATATGGACCAATGCTTTATGAGTCCAAAGTAAATAGCTGGGTTGGAAGTTCTACATTCCTTGATTTACCATTAATCAATGACCGGGCCATCAGCTGGAGTAGTTGGAAATATCGGGCATACTCCTGGATAAGCTGGGGTGTTGGCGCAGGTTGGAAAAGCGCCTGGTACGATCCGGAAACCTGGAAAGATACCTATAAGTCAGGCTCTGACTCCGATGCAGATTTCACCTACAAAAAATTGAACGGCAATGGTATGCTAATCTACAGTCCGGGAATAGTACCTAACGTGAAAGTAGCATGCCCCTCAATTCGCTTAAAAGCCATGAGAGATGGCGTACAAGAATATGAATATATGCGATTACTATCCCAAAAGGATGGAAATAATGACCAGGTTGATGAGATAGTGAACAGCATAATAAAGCATCCTTTTGGTGATAGTTCCATAGGTAACCTCGACGTTTGGAGTTTTGATGCCAGCGAATGGGATCAGGCCAGAATTCAAATAGGTAAAAAAATAAGCGAAGAAGATTAATTATCAGATATGAACTTCCACATGATCCTTGTTTTTATAATTTTATTTGCCAATGTACTTCAGGCTACCGGCGCTGATGGAGATCCTACCATCCCGAAACAAGTAGAAACACCATTCCCAACGGTACGAAACATAACTATTGAATGGTATATAGATGGTAATGACAATCTGAATAGCCAGGTTGAAGTAATGTACAGAGTGAAAGGAAATAATAACTGGATACAGGCAATGCCGCTCCGAAGAATCCCAAAAGGCTCAAACATTGGAATTACCTGGGAGAACAGGCACTCCGGAAGCATCTTCGACCTCGAACCGGATACCAGGTATGAAATAAAATTAGAATTGGTGGACCCTGATGGGGGGTACCAATAATACCTTTAACTGTGTTTCAAGGCGGTTTTTCAATTGTTAGTGATCCAATGTTGAGCGCCAAGTTGGGTATTCCCTAACCCCAAACTCCAATAACTGACGCATTCTAAGCGCCTCTGCTGAACGATAGCCACTAACTTGATACCGTACCCCTAACAATTTTGCGTTGCTTAGGGAGCCTGTCTATATACAGTAACTTAGTCGAGATGCTCCACTAGGAACCTAAGGAGGGCACCCACCCTAGGTTAACAAATTTCAAAAATGGGGGCACCCATACTTTTGATTTAACTAAATCGCAAGTGTCGCCAATCCGATTGATTCCTGAGATTTATTTTGCTACATTAAAATTTATTCTATATATTGGCAATTGCACGCGATTAGGTCACATCACATGATTTCAACAATAGTATTTTCAATAGTAGGGAGTGAGGGTCCAGCAATGTCCTCGACACAATGCCATATCTTCTTGATGTGACATCGCGTGCAGCTCCCTACGGTTTAAAAACAAACTTATTATGCACGCAAAAGAACAATCATACCGGTCCAATGATGGGACCAGTATTACCAAATGGCGTAACGCTATTATCCCCAACAAACAAATTGTCGGTATCCGGTTGCGACTAAATGCAATGCTAACCTTACTGGCATACGCTAAAGACAATATCACTTATGAGAGC
>CAZOJZ010000030.1:0-1510 GCA_964580205.1 uncultured Roseivirgaceae bacterium | reverse complement strand
CCCAATCCCCAGCTTTCGGTTACCTATTTCCGATACCTACCGGTTAGCGGGGATGTCAATGAGTTTAATAAGAAGTTGATGGAGGAGATCCATAAAGACGGCCGGGTGTTTCTTTCATCCACCTTGCTCCAGGGCCAATTCTACATTCGATTAGCGGTATTATGCTTTCGCACCCACTTGTCCACTATTGATCGTTGTTTAGAGATGATAGATGAAAAGATCGACCTGTTGGAAAACAAATTACAAGTAAGTAGTTAATTCTATACAATAGTCGTCGAGGTCCCGAAAGTAGATGGAATGAGAGTTATGGTGGTCCTGGAAATCAAAGGCAATACTCTTCTTGGTCAACATGGTTTGGGCTTGTTTGAAATTGTTTTGGTCCACCTTAAAGGCAATGTGGGGTAAACCCGATTTGCGGTCCTGTGGCATATGCAGGGAATTTCCTCTTTCCGAGGGAAACAGGGCCAATCCGGATTTATTATTGGTCACCATGAATACCGGCCAGGGGCCCCATTCCTTTACCCGAAAACTTTTTAGTCCCAATACCTCCTGATACCATTTTACTGACTTTTCCAGGTCTTTTACCGAAATGGCAACGTGATCCAAGTTTTGAATCTCAAACATTTAGCAAATTATGTTTTCAATTATTGTAACGTTTATCCAGTAGGTCTTTCATAAACAAGTTTATTTCCCATTGATCGGCTAATGGGTGCTGCGTATAAGGCGTTACCTGCATATAAGGTTCTGGGCCGAATTCCGTAGTAATAGTTAATTCACCACTTCCTGATTGTTGGTGATGGACCAAGATGGCATCCCACCATTTCAAATGGAAATCCAGCGCCTCTTTCCATTCCGAAGCCCTGGGATCGCTTACTTGCGGTCCTTGCGGATGTCCTACCCGGGCATGAATATGATCAGTACGACTAATGGCCCGTTCCATGATGGACAGTTGATCTTGAAGATACGACTCAGATACTACACACCAATGTGAGAAATCCGCGGTTAATCTAAGATTGGGAAGCCTTTCCAGATAGTCCTTCATTATCGGACCACAAAATGCAAACCTGCTGCGATGTGTTTCATGAACAATCTTAACTCCAGTATCATCCGAGATGTGGTTTGCGGCCTGGATCAGCTCACAATTCTGCTCCAAACTGAAAAAGTCCTTGCCAGTATGTGAGTTAATAAAGCGGGGTTTTAATTCTGAGAGGGCTTTTAGATGTTTAAGAAAATCCTTCTTGTAATTACCAAAGGTACCTCCAAATGCGAAAACCTGGGCCGCCACCAACTCCAGTTCCATATCAGCCAGCAAATTCATCAGATTTTTTGGATCGGGCTTACCCGGCTCGCAGGCAATCTCCACTCCATTGTATCCTGCCTGCTTAATTTTAGCCAATGCATGGCTAATAGAGAGATCTTCTAATCCCCAAAGGGGGCAATAAAATTTCACTTGCATCATCTTAGCGATTTAACAAGCGCAGCAATTCTTAATGGGCCTCCGCTGCCCCCT
>CAZOJZ010000029.1:0-13189 GCA_964580205.1 uncultured Roseivirgaceae bacterium | reverse complement strand
TGCCGACTAAAAAGGGTAGAAAATCACGGCTTGAAAAAATCAGGGAAGAAGCGAGAACGGTGATATTATACGAGTCTCCTCATCGGCTGTTGAAAACTTTGGAGCAATTGGGAGAACTACTTGGGAATGGTCGCCAAGCCTCTATTTCCAGAGAATTAACCAAAATACATCAGGAAACAGTAAATGGATCATTGGAAGAACTTTTAAATTATTATAGGAATAACACGTTAAAAGGTGAACTGGCTATTGTCATTGCGGGTAAGTAAAATTCCAGTAAATGGATACACTATTTGGGGTGCATCAACATTAACAGGGTTACTATTGTGGATGGCATGGCCGGTAGGACCGGCGGCGCCAATCCTGTTTGTAGCCTGGATACCGCTGCTATGGATTGAGGCCCAATTATCAACCAAGCGTTCAGGACTTAGGTTCTTCATCTTGGTATGGTGGGCTTGCCTGATTTGGAATGTTGGAACAACCTGGTGGATGTATTATTCCACTGCAGCAGGCAGTATTGTTGCCTTTGCCGCCAATGCCCTATTAATGACAGGTCCATGGGTGTTGTTCCGTTACACCAAAAGGCTGGCTGGTGTATCATGGGGATACCTTAGTTTGGTGCTGTACTGGTGCACATTTGAGTACATTCATCTCAATTGGGAAATTTCCTGGCCCTGGCTGACCCTGGGTAATGGATTTGCCATGTACCCTGAATGGATCCAGTGGTATGAATATACCGGTGTGTTTGGTGGGACCTTATGGATATTGCTGATTAATCTTGGGCTTTATCATATATTGACTAATGAGGCCGGCGCCACTCGAACATATACACTTACCACTGGGCTGGGGCTGCTACTGCCCATTCTGTTATCGTATTACATCTATTATAACTATGAGGAAAATGGACCAGCTGTTGAGATTGTAGTGGTACAGCCAAATATTGATCCGTATACAGAAAAATTTATTGACAGTGATAATTTCATTGAATTTGATCAACAGGTCGACCGTTTCATTCAATTATCGAAACAAAAGATCACAGATTCTACTGCTTTTCTATTATGGCCTGAATCAGCTATAGATGGAGGATTCGAAGAGTCCTCACTTCTGACCGAAATCACCATGGAAAGCAGAGCGCTTCTAGCTAATGACCTAAAGTCGATTGCGAAGATTCGCAGCTTTAAACTAAGCCAACCCCAACTGTCTTTATTAACAGGCCTCACCAGTTATACTACTTATAACAGTGAATCAGAAGCTACAGCAACCGCCAGAAAAAGTGGAGACTTAATTTATGATTTATATAATACCGCCTATTTTCTAGGTGACGACGGCAGTTTCAGGACTTACCACAAGTCTAAGTTGGTACCAGGCCCGGAGACCGTGCCCTATCCGAAAGTTCTCGGGTTTTTGTCCGATCTATTGATAGATTTTGGAGGCACTAGTGGCCAAATGGGAAAACAAAGTGAACGGACCGTTTTATTTAACCAGGATGGGGTGGGTTTGGCGCCAGCCATTTGTTATGAGTCAATTTATGGTGACTTCATGGCCAGGTATGTACGTAACGGTGCTCAATTTATTGGGATAATTACCAACGATGGATGGTGGCGGGACTCTCCGGGCCACAAGCAACACCTGCACTACGCGGTATTACGGGCTATTGAAAATAGGAGAGGCATAGCCAGATCAGCAAATACTGGAATTTCTGCCTTTATAAGTCAAAAAGGAGAGATTCTTCAATCCACCAATTTTTGGGAACAAGCAGTGATTAGGGCCCAACTCCAGGCCAACACCACCAAGACTTTTTACACCAAACATGGTGATTATCTGGGGAAAACCGCTGTATGGTTATCAATACTGGTATTTTTAGCGGCTTGGGTAAAAAAACGGATAACATAGCACACAAATGAATCTACAGAAACTTCTTCCAAAGGTAATTACCGTTGTCAAACAGGGTGGAGACTTTATCCGAAAGGAGCAAGCTACCTTTGACTTAGACCGACTGGAATTTAAGGGTCCTAACGATTTGGTATCATTCGTTGATCGCGAGGCGGAGAAGATACTTGTCGCAGGTTTACAAGAGCTATTGCCCAAGGCAGGATTCATTACGGAAGAGGGAACTGTTTCTCAAGATTATGCACCGATGCAATGGGTAATAGACCCACTGGATGGGACCACTAATTTTGTTCATGGCATACCTTTTTTTTCTGTTAGCGTTGCCCTGTTGTCAGAGGGTAAGCCAATACTGGGCGTTGTCTATGAGATAAATCGGGATGAGTGTTTTTACGCACTCAAGGATGGCAAATCATACTGTAACGAAAAAGAGATAAGCGTATCCTCGGCTTCAACTCTTAATGATAGCATTGTTATATCTGGGCTCCCCCGTTCGCATTTTGAAAAATTGACGAACTATCAAGACATCATGACCAGTCTCATTCAACAAGCCCAAGGGGTGAGACGCTTCGGAAGTGCAGCTGCCGATCTGGCTTACGTTGCCTGTGGCAGGGCTTCCTGTTTCTTCGAGCCTTATCTCAACTCTTATGATGTTGCTGCTGGTGCTCTAATTGTTCAACAGGCCGGAGGCAGGGTTACCGATTTTCAAGGAGGTAACAACTATCTGTTTGGAGGAGAGATAATTGCTGCCAATGAGATTCATTCCGATGTACTTGAAATTATTCGCAGATACTGGTAGTAGCCAACGCTACACGCAAGCAACAAATCTCAAATAACAAAAACCAAATAAATTCCAAACTCCAAGGATCGAATTCCAAACCCATATGGTAAATACACTCTTAAATACAGTGATATAACGCTCAGGGAACCACCAATCTACATTCCATACCCTTTGCACCCAGCGGTTAACACCTCACCCCCCTAACCCCTTAATACCTTATCACCCTAACCCCCTCGTCCCTCAATCTATACCCATACCTTAGTGCCTTCCGTACAGTTACTGCAAATGTCTATCTGGGACCTGGCCTGAATAAGCTGACTTCTAAATTTTGTATACCGTTCGCCAAACCACAGTTCTTTAAAACTCTGTATGTTTATATCTCCCATAGGATGGCTGGCATCCTTGTCGAAACAACAAGGGACCACTTGTCCATCCCAGGTGATCACGCAACTGTGCCACATTTTCCAACAATGATTGAGCAATCTGTTTTTTATGCTATAAGTTCCATCATCATTTTCCCGGTAGCGGCTGTATTTATCATTTTCAGGGATAAGTGGAGAGCCTTGTTTATAGTCATAGATTTGTGCGGTCTTAAAACCCACTTCATCAACACCTAATGAGTCGGCGAGGTCCTTCACTTCAGAAATCTGGTGCTCATTGGGTTTCACCACCAGGAATTGGAATATCAAATGAGGAGTGGAAGATCCTAGCTTTTTTTTCCAGGCGACTACCTGTTTTGTTCCCGATATTACCCGGTCTAGTTTCCCTCCAATCCGATAACTTTGGTAGGTTTCCTGAGTAGTCCCATCCAGAGAAATAATCAAACGGTCCAATCCCGATTCCACGGTCCTGCGTGCATTGTCACTATCCAGGTAGTGGGCATTTGTAGATGTTGCCGTATATATATTCTTATCAGTAGCTGCCTTTACTAATTCAAAAAATTGAGGATGTAAATATGGCTCTCCCTGAAAATAGAGTATTAGATACCACAGGACCTTGTGTAGTTCATCAAGTACATCATTATAGATACTCAGGTCCAACATACCCGTGGGTCTGGTAAAACTCCTTAACCCACTAGGGCATTCAGGACAGCGAAGATTGCAACTGGTGGTAGGTTCTATGGAAAGGCTAACCGGTAGTCCCCAGGGACGGGAATAATTGGTGGCCCTGGAAAGATAGTAACTGCTCAAAATTTTAAACGCATTGAATGCGCGTGCAGGGGTGCACTTTGATAAAAAGTTAAAGCCATCGCGATAATTGAAATTCATAAAATATGCTATCGATCTTTTATTACCTTTAACCCAGATTATGCAATAGATTTCATAGTTAGCATTTAAACCGGGTTTAATCAGGCACACAAATTAGTCTTGCCTGAGAAGAAATGCGAATATTCAAACTGTTTTTTTGGCTTTTCCCATGGCTGTTGGTGATAACCTGTGGGTTGTGGGTTTGGCATAACTGGTCTGAAATTGACTTGTTTCCTGAAAAGGAATTAGGTGAGGTCCAAATACATACTGTGGTGCTGAAACGAATGGAAAGCATCGGGAAAATTGAATTGACAAAATACCAATTCCAGGAGATTACTGAAATCCAGAAAGTGGGGAAGGACTTTTATAACCTCTTTAAACTGGAAAACGATTCAAGGGCCGTTTTAATATCCAGAGGTGAAGCAGTAGGATGTATTGATCTCACGAAAATGGAAGTTAAACATATTCAGCTGACAGGGGATACCCTTATTGTACAATTGCCCCCTCCTGAATTATGTTATTTCAAATTAGACCTGGATAAAACCACGGTATACGCTCTTGAGACAGGTATTTTCACCAGCGAAAAGGATTTTATTGAGCAAGCGTATCAAACTGCAGAGCAAAAAATACGAGAATTAGCACTTCATTCCGGAATTTTGCGACAAGCCAAAGAAAACGCAGAAGCTATATTGAAGCCTCTCTTAGAGGAGATTTCCGGCAAACAAGTAATCCTGGTTTATGATTTGAGCACTGTCAGGATCAGGAGGGACCCTTAGAAATACCGAACACCCAACGATGAACGCTGAATTCAAAATTCGATGTTCGGCGTTCCCAATTTATTTAATATTCTACTTGTTAACTCGTATCTTATGAGTTGATTCGCTAACCATTCCAGTAATACATCAAAGATTATGAAAAAGAAAAACGCGCAAGCCGTTAAAAAGAACCGTAGGAAATTCATTAAGGAATCTGGTATTGTCGTGTTAGGAAGTACAGTTGCTTTCAACATCGGTTACGCTCGTCCAAGTTTTGAACCAAATGAGAAAACATTAAAAGTGGGTCTGGTCGGCTGTGGCGGAAGGGGCACCGGAGCCGCTAGCCAGGCTTTGAGCGCAGACCCCGATGTGGTATTGACCGCCATGGCAGACATTTTTCCCGATCGGTTAGAGAAATCTTATAAGGCGATAAAGGAAATGCATCCTAAAAAAGTGGTCATTGACGAAGACCATAAATTTATTGGATTTGACGCTTATAGAAAATTGCTTGAATCTGATGTAGATGTAGTGCTTTTGGCAACGCCCCCATCTTTCAGACCGGATCACCTGGCTGCCGCAATTGATGCAGGTAAACATGTCTTTGCTGAGAAGCCTATGGCCGTTGATGCTCCTGGAGTGAGGAAAGTTATAGCATCCGCTAAAAAGGCCAGGGAAAAGGGTTTGTCATTGACTTCAGGCTATTGTTTTCGCTACGACAATACCAAGAGAGCCTTTTTCGGCAAAATACTGGACGGAGAAATTGGGCAAATCAGATCAATATCATCCATCCGGTACGGGGGTGAACTATGGTACAAACCGCGCCAACCTCAATGGAGTCAAATGGAATACCAATTACGAAACTGGTATTATTATGACTGGCTCTCCGGTGATTTTGTAGTTGAGATGCATGTGCATAACTTGGATCAAATGGCCTGGGCTATGGGGAACAAACCACCAATAAGCGCCGTAGGAATCGGAGGGCGCCAGGTCAGGGTGGACGAAAAATTTGGCAATATCTACGATCACCTTGCTGTCGAGTTTGAATACCAGGACGGGGCAAAAGGCTACCATTTTGGCAGACAGTTTAATGGCTGTTCATCCAAACAAACATTGAACATTGTAGGAACCAAGGGAACAGCTACAATAGACAAGAAAGGTAAACACCAAATTCATACGAACACAGCGTGGGAATATCAGGGGGAGAAAAACAACATGTATCAAAAGGAGCACGATGAATTATTTGCATCCATTCGTAATGGCCAGCCCACCAATGATGGAGAGTGGATGGCCAATTCAACCATGATGGGTATTATCAGCAGAATGGTAGCTTATAGCGGACAAACCATATCCTGGGAGGAGGCCATAAATTCCAACAAGGCAATTGGTCCTTCTATTGACAAATTTAATTGGGAACTGAAGTGGCCGGGGGGTGCGGTTGCTATTCCTGGAAGAACAGAAGTACTTTAACAGTAAAATCATTATACTCATTTCACATGGTTTTATTAAAAATACTCCGGTCATTTATCTCTCTAATTTTGCTGGTTATCCCGGGAGAAATTATTAGTCAAGAGCAAGCCTTCAAATTTGAATTTGGGTTGGAAAGCAATTGGAAGTTCCTGTCTTTGGAAAAGGCCGCTGCTTATGATACTATCCAGTGGGTCAACGTAAACACTAACGAAGATACATGGGCCAGGAATGATGAAGGTATAGTTTGTTATGGCAATCCCATTGGGGTGGTTAGATCCCAAAAACAGTATGAAAATTTTCTACTACATATAGAATGGAAGCACATGGAGCCAGGCGGCAATTCTGGAGTTTTTGTTTGGAGTAAAGCAGTACCCGGACAGAATAGGTTGCCGGATGGAGTAGAAGTGCAGATGTTGGAATTGGATTGGGTCAAATTGAATGAACGAGACGGGAAGAAACCACCGGAGGCTTATGTACATGGAGAGCTGTTTGGTGTAGGTGGTGTGGAGATTGTCCCTGATAATCCCAGAGGGGTAAGAAGTAAATCAATTGAAAATCTCTGTAAACCACGTGGCGAATGGAATACTTATGATGTGATTTGTGTGGATGGGGTAATAAAACTATCGGTAAATGGCACCTTCGTAAACGGTATAAGTAAGTCGAGCCAAAAAGAAGGGCATATATGCCTGGAATCAGAAGGGGCTGAAATACATTTCCGCAATCTGCGATTAGTCGAGTTACCTGGTAACTCTAAAAAATGATCTGAGGTCTCAGCTCTCAGCTCTTAGATCATTCAAATGTTCCCAGATTAGATTTGATTCAAATCCCTTGGACATCAGGTACTGGGCCACTTTGTGCTTTCTTATAAATGGATCTGTTATGTTAACCGACTGCCATTTTTTGTTCACATGCTGTTTCAAAACTTTTTCATATTCGTCGTTTGGGATAGCCTCTAAACCCCTGGCAATGCAACTGGGATCTATTTTATACTGTTTCAAGCCCATTCTAATCCTAAGCTTACCCCATTTCTTTATACGGAGCTTGCCTTTTGCATATGACATGGCAAACCTATTTTCATTTAAGAAACCTTCACTGACTAATTCCCTTAAAACTTGCTCAATCTCGTCACCGACTAAACCGTAGCTGCCAAGTTTTTTACGCACTTCTAAAGGGGCCCTTTCTTGATAGGCGCAAAATCGTGCGGCCTTGATTTTGGCCGCTCTTGCTACATCCTTTACCTTATAGGACATAATCCGGGTTTAAGTTACAGTCAGTGCCCGACAGATCTCCTCATCAAGGAAAAACGATTGATGATTACTTAACCAGCCCTTTTCTCTTGAGAATGGTCTCCACGAATTTCACCTGATTATCATTATTGAAAATGCGAAATGGCAGGTGGATCAATTGTGCTTTAGAAACCACCAAAACGAAGTGATTTTTGCCAATAACGGCTTTTTTAACCATGTCCCAGGTAATTGGCATACCTTGTTTACTGCTCACTTTGACCATGATTTGTCGACTGTCGATTTCGTAACCCAGCTTTTCGAATAGTACTTTATTCTGCTCAAGCTGTGGAATTCCTGCGAATTGAATCAGCCAGAATAAAAAATATAATACCAAAGCAATAGTACCACCAATAATCCACCAAAAGGAAGGGATTACAAAGTACATTAAACAAATGGCCAGGTAAATCAACGCTACCCACCATTGCTCTTTCAAAATATTTTGTAATCCAATTTTAATATATGTACCTGTTTCCAGTTTGTACTTTTTGGTTTTGACGATCATAGCGCACACTTGAACATTGGAGCTACAAATATAATATGAATATATAGCGGAGGCACTAAAAGCCAGAAGTTTTTAAGTGCCAGAAACTATGGCTTTCAGGCTAATGTCCAAACTACTAACAGAATGTGTAATGGCCCCTACTGATATATAATCTACGCCGGTGGCGGCAACCTTGGCAATGGTTTCCTCAGTGATACCACCGGATGCCTCAGTTTGGCAGCGGCCGTCGATCAATTGTACGGCTTTTTTTAAATCTTCCAGTCTCATATTATCAAGCATAATGCGGTAAATGCCGGTGTTCTCCAGGACATCTTGAACCTCTTCTAGGTTGCGGGCTTCTACTTCAATCTTTAAATCCAACCCTGTTTGGTTAAGATACAATTTAGTTGTCTCAATGGCAGCGCTAATTCCTCCGGCAAAATCGATATGGTTATCTTTTAACATAATCATATCGAATAAACCAAATCGATGATTTAGTCCTCCGCCTATAGCCACCGCCCATTTTTCCGGAAGTCTGAAATTAGGGGTGGTTTTTCTGGTGTCAAGAAGTCTTGTTGAAGTATCGGAAATGAGCGAATTCAAATAGTGCGTATAGGTAGCAATCCCGCTCATGCGTTGCATGCAGTTCAAAACCAGTCGCTCAGCAGCTAATATAGATTGGGATTTGCCCTTGACTATAAGTCCAATATCTCCAGAAGAAACCAAATCGCCGTCGTTCATTAGCAATTCTACTTCAAGATAGTTATCAACAGTTTTAAAGATTTGGTCAGCCAACTCAACCCCGGCTAGAATTCCCGGTGACTTGATTAATAGTTGGGCTGATCCTTGGTGATTTGGATCAATGGAGGCCAAGGAACTGTGATCGCCATTCCCAAGGTCTTCCTGCAATGCAGACTCAATAAATCCTGCAATAGCTTTCTTAGTTAAAAAAGGCATTTTATCCATCGACTATCACACTGATTCGCTGTTGCAAAAACCTGCGTCCCTAACACCCTCGTCCCTAACACCCTCGTCCTTAGAACACTACTCTTTGGTAAAGTCCAGGCTGCTTACTTTGTAGGATCCATTGATATTTTTGGACCGCAAAACTACCCTGAATGAACCACCATCATAGCTGTATCGACCAATAGCATATTTTAAACCTCCTTCAGAAGCTCCTTGATGTACATACTGAAAATCATTGGGGCGGTATTTTTTGAAAAAATCCTTTAATACATACTCCGCTTGGGTTTTACTATAGTTGGACTGGACACCATCAATTTCCAGAGAGATCATATCTCCCAGGTATTTGGACAATTCTTTCGAACTTCCAGCTTTTATCGCCGAACGCACGTTATTAATAACTTCACTCTGCCCCCAGGCTGACTGCTGAAAGGCCATAGTCACTGCCACCAGAAATAGTATCAAATAATTTCCTGTCCTGTTCTTACACATGATTCTTTTGATTTGCACTTGCATGTCTCCAAAATTGTGCCAAAAGCACATGGAGTATCTTCGACTGGAATTCTGCAGAAATTTAAATTAATACAATCTGATATCAGTTACAAACGTTGCTTTGAATATTTATATTTGCAGCATGAACAAGAAAGTCATATTGATGATTCTGGATGGATGGGGCATTGCTGATAATCCCGAGGTTTCAGCTATTAATAGCGCCAATACTCCATTCATGGACCAGGCATGGGGGATGTACCCACATAGTAGATTGAATGCCAGTGGTTTAGCTGTTGGTTTACCTGTTGGTCAAATGGGAAATTCTGAAGTTGGTCATATGAACATTGGCGCAGGACGAGTTGTCTACCAAGATCTGGTCATGGTCAATAAGGCCATAGAAGACGACACCCTAGAAAAAAATACAATATTACAATCCACTTTCGAACATGTCAAAAAGTCTGGTAAAAAACTGCATTTTATTGGTTTGGTATCTGATGGTGGAGTTCATTCTCATATTGATCATTTAAAGGGTTTGTGCGCACTTGCCCAGCACCATAGTCTTTCAGATCAAATTATGGTTCATGCTTTCACCGATGGAAGGGATACGGATCCACAAAATGGCATCAAATATATGGCTGATCTACAGCAATTCTTCAGCAATAGAGGAGGCAACCTGGCATCAGTCATTGGCAGATATTACGCGATGGATAGGGATCAGCGCTGGGAACGTGTCCGAAAGGCATACGATGCTTTGGTACATGGGAAAGGAGTGTATACCAATAATGTAGTGGAGGCCATTGGTCGTTCCTATGAGGCTGGAATTACGGATGAGTTTATAGAGCCCATCATCGCGGTAAATGACAAAAATGAACCACTGGGACTGATAGAAGAAGAAGATACCGTTATTTGCTTCAATTTCAGAACTGACAGGGGTAGGCAGATTACACAAGCGCTTACACAAAAAGATTTCCCTGAGTTTGGTATGTCAGCTCTGAAACTCTATTATGTTACTCTTACCAACTATGACAAAAGTTATAAGGGAGTTAAAGTAATTTTTGAGAAAGACAACTTGGAAAATACCCTGGGTGAAGTAATCAGTGTCCAAGGTCGTAGGCAGATCAGGATTGCTGAAACAGAGAAATACCCGCATGTTACATTTTTCTTTTCCGGAGGACGGGAGGAACCTTATGATGGAGAAAAACGGATCCTTTGCCCTTCCCCAAAAGTGGCTACCTATGACCTGAAGCCCGAAATGAGTGCCGCTGATATTAGGGATTCAATTATCCCTGAGCTAAATGCACAAAGCGCTGATTTCATCTGCCTGAATTTTGCAAACGCCGATATGGTAGGACATACAGGAGATTTCGAAGCGGCGGTAAAGGCTTGTGAAACTGTAGATAACTGCACAGAAAAGGTAGTAGAAGCGGCGCTACAACAGGACTATACGGTATTGATTATTGCAGATCATGGCAACTCGGATTGTATGATCAACCCGGACGGGTCTCCAAATACGGCCCACACTACCAACCTTGTGCCTTGTATATTGATTGATAATACCTACAACAGACCTATCAAAGATGGCAAGTTAGGCGATCTTGCACCTACTATTTTGAATCTAATGGGACTGCCGGTTCCAGTTGAAATGAGGGGTGAAAGTCTGCTATAAATGTTGAGAAATTTGGGGCATAGAATAAATACATTAATCATTACCTTACTAGTTGGTCTTTTAACTATGCGGTGCACTGAGGACCGACAGGTACCCATTGATAAATATTTCGATATTCAGAAGTTTATTGATAAACAAGTTGCCACCCTGACAACCCTGGAGGTAGAATTGATCAAAACCCTGAAAATTGACGGAAAAACGGAAAGCCACTCGATTACCGGACTGGGTAGTACTCAGTGGCAAAAAGAATTCAAGATCTTCAGAGAACACGATATAAACAAACCTGTCTTGGTTGATGCGTACTCCATGGAAGAAAGAGCCAAGGAAGATGGTAGCATGGTTGAGACTTATAATTTATTTGATAGTGCTCAATCCGGGATCTTAAAAATGGAAATTTCCTTAGACCCGGATGGTGCGATAACCTCATGGGAATCAATATTTAGTGAAGAAAATATTATATATAGTAACTTACGGAAAGTAGCCATGAATTTTCAAGAGGAGGGGCTCATGAATGGGTATACAGTTCATGGCTACCATAAATTGATATTTATGGATACCGTGTACTATCAGCTACAGGCTGTAATAAAATATAAGCAATGAGCTGTTGATCACAGCCCAAATGTGTGAATAGTATGGAAAATGAAAAACAATCTTTCTTAGAGCGGATGAAACAAAAGTGGGGTTTGAATAGCATACTGCAGGTGGTCTTAATCTTAATAGTCTTTGCTATTACCGGGACTACGGTGGTGTGGGTCCGACCCATAATTTTTAAAGTTCTTGGAATTGAGCAAGCCAGCGGTTGGCTGAAGACTGTGAGCTATTTGATCCTGGTATTTCCTCTATATCAGGTCTTGTTGCTAGGCTATGGTTTTGTTTTAGGTCAATTCAGTTTTTTCTGGGAAAAAGAAAAAAAATTGGCCAAAATGGTACTGCGATTATTTGGGAACAAATAAATATTTAGAAATTTAGCAGAGTTAAACCCGGATTATGCAATCTTTAATTTTTCTTACATCTCAGGACTTTCGTTGGAATTCCAAACATCTACAACTACTTTCCAGGAGCCATCATCTTGTTTCTTCCAAACTTCTATATACTTACCATTATCCGGAATCCGGGTAGTATCATTGACAATAAAAGTAATATTATAATTGCCACGGACGTAAGCCAGGTTGCCAGAGCCCTCAACTTGTTCGGGGTTTATACTCCCTTCCATACCGGGGAACCCCTCCATAGATTGCATTGCTGCATCTACCCCATGGGCTGCAGATTCCGATGGGGGCATGAGTACTATATCGGCGTCCATAAGTGATCTGATTTTGTCAAAAACTCCTGCCACAATGGATCCACCATATTGTTCAGTAGCTTCCATCACCGCTGAGATATCTTGCTCCGATAAGGTGGTGGTTTGCTCCTGAGGTTGGCAAGCCAATACCAATAATAAACATAGAATTGCTACATTTTTCATAGTTGTTATGTTTTGGTTTGATGATAAGTTACTGAAATACAGCCAAATGAACTATTAATTTTGGATTATCTTTATTTTATAATAACCAGCGACTGCAAGATCAATTTTCTGAATAGCTTTCTGTATTTTGCTAATCATTTGTTCTAATGGTCTATTGTTCCAATGTTCCCATGTGCTTTGCGCTCTAAATACTGAATGATCTTAACAGCAATGTCTGCACCGGTAGCCATTTCAATGCCTTCTAAACCAGGAGAGGAATTCACTTCGATAATCAATGGTCCTCTATTCGATTGGAGCATATCAACACCGGCAACTCCCAACCCCATAGCTTCTGCCGCCTTGACCGCGGTATGTTCCTCTTCAGGGGATAAGGTAACCAAGCTGGCAGTACCGCCCCTGTGCAAGTTTGAACGAAACTCACCTTCCGGAGCTTTCCGTTTCATTGCACCAACCACTTTGCCATCAACCACCAGCACCCGCAGGTCTGTACCGTGTGCTTCCGCAATAAATTCCTGTACAATAATCCGGGCTTTTAACCCATTGAATGCTTCAATAACCGATGCCGCTGCCTTTCTGTTTTCTACCAGCACCACTCCCAGCCCTTGGGTACCTTCCAGTAATTTGACCACCAAAGGCACTCCTCCCACTGCTTTGATCACCTCATTGACACCCCGGCTGTAATTTGTAAACACGCTCTTGGGC
>CAZOJZ010000028.1:0-1733 GCA_964580205.1 uncultured Roseivirgaceae bacterium | reverse complement strand
GGAGCAGTAGTTTGGGCCAAGGAAGTGAAAGTGGAAGCTGGCTCCCACAATTACAAAGGTTCATTGAAGGTGCCAGTGGGTGGTTGGGTGACTGCACGGGTGCATGGTGGAGCTGTAAAATGGCCGTTCATGGACAGCTATCCTTTTGCTGAGGCCAGCCCTGTCTGGTTTGGAGAGGTAGGAAGTACCGACCCTCAAGTTGCCAAGGTGGCTGCGGCAAAACTGCTGAAAGTGTTAAAGGTTTCTCGAGAATCCTTGATCCAGGGGTATGGAGAAACCCCTATTCCCAATCTGATTAGTCAATTCGATAGGGCAGAAGACCGCCTTAAGGAAATTGTCAACAGCCCTTGAATTGCATGGATTCACCTACCTACAGTGGTTTCAAATCTGCCAATGTGGTAGGGATCAACTCCGATACCGTAGGATGTATGTGAACTGCCCTTTGAATTACTGTATAGGGCATTTTTGCATACATCATATCCAGTAATGAATGGATGACCTCATCTCCTTCAATTCCAAGAATTGTAGCTCCCAATATCAATTTCGAATCTGCATCCACTAGGATTTTTATAAAACCATGGGTTTCTCCTTTTTCTCTGGCCCGTGCAATACGGTCCATGGTGCGGCTAGCCACGAGGATATTTTTGCCTGATTTCCTGGCTTCTGTCTCATTAATACCAATCCGGGCCAGTGCTGGATCTATATACAGAGCGTATGCGGGTATTCGGTCAGTAACCCTGCGCGGGTCCCCGTCTAAAAGATTAGCGGTTACAATTTCAAAATCATTGTAGGCGGTATGGGTAAATGCGCCTCTCCCGTTCACGTCACCCAATGCCCACACCCCTTTTACATTGGTTCGAAGTTGATCATCCACTTGTATAAATCCTCTGGGGTCAGTTTGGATCCCCGCCAGGTCCAATCCAAGATCGGAAGTATTAGGTTTTCGGCCAGTTGCGATCAAGAGGTGAGAACCTGTTACTTTTTTTTCACCTATTTCGCAATCAACACCCACTGTTACCCCCATTTCATCCTGTGTGCCTCGAAGACATTTTGCCTGCATCCTGAAATTGATGCCTTCTAGTTCTAATATTTTCTGTACCTCCTCAGAAACATCCGGGTCTTCCCTGGTCAGCAAGTGATCCGCCATTTCGATAATGGTCACCTTACTACCAAACCTGCGGTACATTTGACCGAACTCCAGTCCTACGTAGCTGCCACCCATGATCACCAGATGTTCCGGTACATAATCGACATCCATGATATTTTCATTGGTGAAATAATCAATGTCTTCGAAACCCGGCGGTACAAACGCACTTGCCCCAACGTTTATAAAGATCTTATTTGCTTCCAAATGCTGGTCCCCCACCTTTAAAGTATGAGAGCCGATAAAACTTCCATGCTCTTTATAGACGGTCAGATTCTCCGTATTTTTCAGCCAGTTTTCCAACCCTTCCGTTGATTGCCGGACTAATTTGTCTTTACGCTCTTTTACCTTTTTCATATCTACGGTAATGGATCCGCTTATATTTATTCCGAAATCATGTGCTCTTCTGGCCATATAAGCAGCCCTGGCGCTGGCCACCATGGTTTTGGTGGGGGTACAACCGGTGTTCACACAGGTGCCTCCAAATCGGTCTTTTTCAATAATTGCGGTTTTCATTCCTGATCCCGCCAGCCGGGCTGCCAGTGAGGGCCCAGCCTGACCGGTGCCGATAATAATGGCATCATAGGTT
>CAZOJZ010000027.1:0-1855 GCA_964580205.1 uncultured Roseivirgaceae bacterium | reverse complement strand
TGATCGCAAAGGCGCGTAAAAAATTATCAAGTGCTGGACGTGCAGACTCAAGCCATCCATCGTTCCTTAAAAGAAATCATTCGCAGCAAAGGCAAAACCGAAATCATCACTGACTGCACCATCACTGGCAAGAAGTTTCGCGGTTTCATTTATAGTTGGAGTTATGCTTGCACAAAGCCACAGGACATTAATCCATAGACTAAGGCTGCAAACATGCGTAATGATTTTCTTAAACTAATCATTGTTGTTCTCCTGTACATTGCAAAACCCTCCATCCATTTTTTTAATTATTAAGAATGCATAGAAAGCAAGAAATAAAATTATCTTGCCCCCTATGCAATCTGTGCGAGAAAACGTAAAACGAGGTCTGGGTCTAAAGTGCCTCTGTGAATTTGAGACAAAGTCTAGGTCTTAGACACAGAGGTACGATAGTGACACCACGACTAGTATAATTGCAAAGCTTTGTAAATAGTTATGACAAGATATACTTAAAACTTATAATTATATTATTCGCATATGACAAAATGTACTCATCCCCTCAAGCATTTTGTCAAAGTAAAGTTATGTCAATAATAAGAATTAATATTCATGATAAAATAGATTAAAGTGCAAACTAAACATTTTTCAAATGAGCCCCCGACGACTAAAGCGCTCAAAGAATATTTTGTTGATGGAAAATTAAAAAACACATCACCAGAAACAATAGATTGTGCTGCCCACATGATTCTCGTCATCGAAAGTCCCAAAGAAACTGTTCATGTCGCACTTGCACATATGGTGAACAGGCTTAGAGTTTGTCGTGCAGATGCAGGATTTTCTACGTCTGATGCTGAGGAATACACCCCCATAGCAGAATATTGTAGTGAAGATACGAACCCACCATCGATTGTGGGATGTGTATTACCAAATCAACATGATTGTATGCAGAGAGTTTGGAATAGCCCTCATCCTATAAAATACGAAGATGTAGATAACCATCCTCAACTTGCACTCGTTAAGCAATATTTTCTATCCATGAAATGTAAATCGATGTTAATGCAACGGTTGGAGTGGAATGAAAGTCTAATCGGGATAGCCTGTGTTGACCACACTATACATACCCATTTCTGGAATGAGATTGAAGTAGAATTTATGGAAAGATTTTGCAATATTTTTCTTGCACCTCTTGCTGCTATAAGTAACTACTGGCATAACCCAAAACTCCACCACCTGTTTCAAAGGCCTAGCGAATCTGAATTAGAAGCTATTCGACTAATATCAAAAGGAATGAGCAGCAGACAAATTGCTATTGAATTAAGTAAATCTGCTCGAACAATAGAAAATCAGTTGCATCATGCGCGCAAAAGATTAGATGCTCACACTCTAGCTGAGTTAGTTAGCAAATGTGAGCCCTGGATTTAATTATATTTAAATAATTAATTTGGTGTGGCTGGGCTTTTTTATTTTTCGTCAATGACCGCTTCCGACCCAAAGCGGACATAATATTCTTCGGCTATAAGTTCAAAGCGACCTGGTCGTATAAAAAGCTGCGGATTGAATCTAGCGCAAAAAAGAAATTATATTTTACTCCTAATTCAAGTTTGTAACTCCTCCTTTGCTACCTTTTTCTTAATTACTTTTTTCTTTGACGCGGCGTATGCTTTCTTTGACGCTGCGTAAGCCTTTCTCAATGCAGCAATCTCAGCTTTTGCTTTTTTCTCGGTAGCGACGAGCGTCTTCTTCAGAGCTGCTGTTGCTTTCTTGGTCTTCTCTTTTAGCTGGGTTGTCTTTTTTCTCAAGGCAGCCGCTTCTTTCGCAGCCTTCGTTTTCAAAGCAGCTATTTCTTTCTTAGCGGTTTTTCTTAAGGCAGCCGCTT
>CAZOJZ010000026.1:0-13485 GCA_964580205.1 uncultured Roseivirgaceae bacterium | reverse complement strand
GGCGATATTGCCGCTCAAACGGGTGATCCGAATGGGGCCAGGTCCTATTATAAAAAAGCCAAAAAGGACGCAAAACGAAGTCATCCTGCTCATAAACGAGCCAAGGACAGGTTGAAGGGACAAAGAAGTTGATTAGGTAAATGGAGCTTAAGGATCTTTTAGTAACCCCTGTTTGGTTGATTATCATATACGGAGTTGCCTTTGTTATTAGACGGAGGCTCTCAGATCCAGTTACTCGTAAATACTTTATTCCAGCACTAACTGTACGATTAATGGGAGCTATAGGCATGGGATTGATTTATCAATTCTATTATGACGGGGGAGATACTTTTAATTTTTTTACACATGGAAGCCAATATATCTGGGAAGCCTGGAAGGATTCACCTTTAAAAGCAATAAAACTGATTTTTGCAGATGGCCAACATCATGCAGACACCTTTGTTTATTCAAGTCAAATTTGGTATTATCGTGATTTGCCTTCCTATTTTGTGGTGCGTGTTGTGGCGGTGCTAGACCTTCTAACTTTTCATACTTATTCCGCAACCGCATGTTTGTTTGCTACCATTAGTTTTATGGGATTGTGGTCCATGTTTAGATCATTCTACCAGCTATATCCGCAGCTACACAGATCATTGGCCATTGCCGTTCTGTTTATTCCTTCAGTGTTTTTCTGGGGATCGGGTATAATGAAGGACACACTTACGCTGGCATCAGTAGCTTTTATTATTAGCGGTATGATTCGAATTTTGTACCTCAAACGTGTCTCAATTGGCCTATTTGCCCTTATGCTTCTGTGTTTTTATATCATATTTTCAATTCGCATCTATATATTGCTATGCCTGGTCCCAGCTACCTTGCTGTGGTTTTTTCTAGTGAACCTACATAAAATAAGATCACAACTTCTAAGGTTGATAATGACTCCCTTAATACTTTTGACTGCGGTGTTTGCAAGCTACAATGCCATCGACCAGATAAGTAGGGAAAATTATCGATATTCCATAGATAGACTATCAAATACTGCTGAGATTACTGCAAAATGGATCAATTATGTAAGTACCATTGATAAAGGTTCAGGATACATCCTGGGAGATTTTGACTATTCGCCGACAGGAATGATCAAAAAGTTTCCTTTAGCGTTGAACGTTACTTTGTTTAGACCGTATCTATGGGAAGTTCGCAACCCAGTGATGTTGCTTGCGGCATTGGAAAGCATTGGGGTGCTGGTTTTCACCGCTCTTGTATTATTAAAAGTTAGGCTAAATATATTTAGTCTGGTTACGGGTAACCCTATGTTGGTATTCTTATTATTGTTTTCAATAAGTTTTGCTTTTGCAGTTGGTTTTAGTACTTATAATTTCGGGTCTTTGGTTAGGTATAAAATACCGTTGATACCTCTATACCTCAGTGCACTGACGATTTTGAATTATACGAACAAAGAAAGGAAGGCTGGAGTGTTAGCCACAACCGAGTAGTGTTGTATTACCTTTTGGCGACCTTTTCGCCCCATTTCACGCCTTAATTGAGGATTGACCATTAGTTTCTCAATGTATAAGTACCATTCCTCATTATTTTTACAATGAAAACCATCTATTTGGTGGCCCACAATGTCATTATTCGCTCCAATTTCCGATACTACTGCTGGGATTCCCAGGGCCATATACTGCAAGGCTTTTAAGCCGCATTTACCTAATGACCATTCATTGTCTGGTAAAGGCATAAGACCAATATCAATGTCCATCAGGTCATCAATTTCAGATTCTTTATCCCATTTTTTATAGGAGTAGCCTGTTAGGAGTAGGCATGGATCCTGGTCAGCAATTACCAGAAATGTAAAATCGTATTTCTCTTCCAACCGTTTTAATACTGGGATAATGTCAGACAGGAAAGGTAACGTTGAGTGACTACCTGTCCATCCTATTACAGTTTTAATGCTTTTGTGGTCCTTTAATAGGCAATGTTTGTGGTGGGTATCGATAGTAGTTGGGATAACATGTACCCGTGAATTAAACCTGCGGGCATAATCAGCCAAAAACGAGTTTCCCACACTTATTCGAAGGCTAAGTCTGCATATTTGTGAGGTTTTATTGGCGGGCCTAAACAAGTTTAATGAGTGGTTTTTAGATGGATCCATGTTAATCCAAATAGCATCATCAAAGTCGAATATAATTTGTTTATGAAATAATTTTACCAAAACCCATTCGTATAACGCTGGCCCTAAAATAATGGCTTCTCTATGGATAAAGATCCATTGATATTTTTGAATATTAAACAACAACAGTATTCGACTTAAGAACCCTTTAAAATAACCCCATGACTTCTTGAAATAATGGCCATTCTCATAAAGGATTTTCCAGGTCTGGACATTAATAAAAGGGGCAATCTCCCATTCAAATTCACTATCTTCCAAAATTTTTAAATACTGCTCAAACCTATATCTTTGGGAGGGAGCACATCCAAGAGGATAAGGTACAAGAAAAAGGATCTTTCCCAATTTGAACTGAAATGACTACACACAATTTATTGAAAGCCATCAAATATACCTTTATTCCAATAAACCGGTGTAACATGTGTGGGTCGAATTGCCATCACTTTAGTTTGATGGGGAGAAGATTAAATAACACCCAAGGGTTTAGACCTTCAAAGAAAATTGGAGTGACTATCACAGTTGAAAAGTGTGATAGTTGCGGACTTGTTTTCCCCAATCCCATGCCCATGGTTGATACACTTGTTGATCATTATGATGTTCCTGCAAAAGACTACTGGGATGAGTCATATTTTGAAAATAACTCTGGCTACTTTAAAGAACAAATTGACTGGTATCGAAAACTCTCGCCAAATATAGAATGTTCAAAGGCTCTTGATATTGGAGCGGGTTTAGGGAAATGCATGAAAGCCTTGTCCACTGCCGGGTTCGAAGTGAAGGGTATTGAGCCTTCTCCGTCATTTGCAAAAAGAGCAATCGAGATTAACGGAATTGATCCGGATAATCTTAAGATTTGCAGCATTGAAGAAGCTTCCTTTCCTGAGAAATACTTTGATTTCATTACATTTGGGGCGGTTTTGGAGCACCTTTATGATCCCTCATCCAGTATCAAAAAAGTAATGAAATGGCTGAAACCATCGGGACTAATTCATATTGAGGTGCCTAGTGCTTCATGGTTGGTTGGAAAGTTGGTTAATATAATCTATAAATTCAGTGGCCAGAAATTCGTTACGAATTTAAGCCCAATGCATAATCCATATCACATGTATGAGTTTACTTTGGAGTCTTTCAAGAGAAATGGAGAAAGATGTAACTATGATATTGTGGATCATAAGTTTTATGTTGGTGACACATTTTTGCCGAAACTTCTAGATCGGTTCATAAGGCCAGTAATGCGAGCAACAGAGAGTGGAATGCAACTAACCGTTTGGCTTCGTAAAAGGGAATGAGTGCCACACCTTGTTGATTGAAATAATTTAATTAAGGGAACGCGGGTCTTATGGATTCAAATAATTTAATCAAAAAGTTTTTAAAAAATTTCAGTGAATCCCGCTCATTTGGCAATAATTTTTTCTCTATGGCATCCGGTTCGGTTCTGATCCTCGCCATTCAATTTATATTAACTCCATTCCTCTCAAGAATATATGAACCTGAAGCCTATGGCATATTTGCTCTATACAGCGCCCTGCTCAATACCCTAATAATTATTAGCACACTTGGGATGAAAAATGCGCTTATGTTACCTAAAAATAAGTTCATTTTTTTGAACCTGTTACGACTAAATTTTCTACTAATTCTTATTGTTTGTTTCACTCTATCTATCATACTATATTTCTTTGGTGCTCCGCTCACCAACCTCCTTCAGGTACGGGAATTGAGTATAGTAATTTACTTCATTCCACTAATTGCTGCAATGGCGGCTTCAACCGAGTTATTGGCAAGTTGGCATATTAAATCTGGGGATTTCAAGACAGGCCCATTAACCAGAGTAGCGACTAATTTAGTATCCCGTTCTATATCAATTGGATACGGAATTGGGGTTTCAAATTTATGGTGGGGACTTTATGGTGGAGATGTAATTTCCAGATTATTAGCGCTTTGCTTTCTGAGTTTTAAACGATTTTGGCGATACATAAAAATTTTCAGATCAGCATTACATTTCCCTAAAATCCTTTCTATATTTTTCAGTAACGTAGACTTTATCATTTTCAATTTTCCTTCAAATCTACTGAGCAGCTTGACCGGTCAATTACCAATTTATTTAACAGGACTATGCTTCGGTTCTCAGTATGTTGGCTATTTGGGGTTTGCTACCAGTTTGTTGTACGTACCTCTTAACATAATAGGCAATTCGGTGTATACGGTATTTTACCAAAGAGCAGCTCAATTAGGGAAAGAAAATTTGCCGCAGATTAAAGAACTAACTCAGAAAGTAATCAGCAAAATGATTTACATAAGTTTTATACCTTTCATGGTATTGATAGGTTACGGTGATCAGTTGTTCGGTTGGTTTTTGGGTCAAAACTGGGTTGAAGCAGGTCAAATTGCCAGATACCTGGGTTTTTATTACCTGATATTCCTGTTATACTTGTCAGTTTCCGCAGTGTTTACTGTATTGACCATTCAAAAATACTTGTTGTGGGTTCAGTTATTAAGTTTATTGATTGGGGTGATATCCTTTACTATTGGATGTTACTACGAGGACCCACACTTGGCTTTTTTGCTGTACGGCACACTCGGGGTCTGTCCTTATCTAATTGCTTTAGCTATTCTTTATAAGAAATTGAATCTATCTTTAAAGACTTTTATTGTCAAAATCTTAATTATCATAATATCAATAACAATAGTTTGTTCTTTAAGAATGATAACAGAATGACTAATTGGTTATTTCTTAAAACCAAAGAACTGTGGATTCGAGCAAAATATCATTCGATTAACATTCCATTGAGGACAACAAAGAAAACCAGTGAGTATTCTCCATTTTTTATTATGGGTTCTGGGAGGTCAGGCACTACAATTTTGCGTAAAATTTTGGAACAAAACGACCAAATTGTAATTCCTCCGGAATCAGGTGGACTACTGGAGAAATCCATTAAATTATTTATAAACAAGAATCATTTACCATGGGATTTGCTAGTACAAAAGGTTATGGAGTTATGGTGGAAAAGCCCTGATCTCCAATACTGGAATATTAACGATCAACTAAGAGGCTTTGAACTATCTCGGCTTTCGCCAAATGATAGAAGTCTTCAAAATATAATTAACCATATATATTTGACTTATGCACAGCGCCACAAGCCTGAAGCATATATTTGGGGAGATAAAACACCTTATGCTACGTTTGGTCTTAATTGGATAAAAAAACTATATCCACAAGGTCGTATCATTCATATGTTGAGGGATGGGCGGGACGTGGTTAATTCATTGATAAAACACAGGCGATGCCATACTGTCCAGCAAGCCTGCGCCAGGTGGAACGAATCAGTAAATATACTATCAAAACAGCATGCTGATATGAGAATTATAACAATCCGTTATGAACAACTGGTCTCTGATCCAAAGTCTGAAATAACTCGATTGTCAGAGTTTTTACGGAGCGACCTGCATTATTTTGATCAGGCGCCACCAATATTTTTGGGAGACGATCACCTGACCCACCATAAAAACTTGAAAAAGCAGTTGCACAACGGAGCTATTGGGAACTGGAAGCATGAATTAGATGCTAAGAAAACCCTTCGAATGATCCAATTGATATCGCCCAATTTGAAGAAACTTGGTTATGTCTAATGCCTACCCAATCTAAAATAAGGATATTACACATAACCAATTGGTATCCTACCGAAAACAATCCACTCGATGGTATTTGGATAAAGAAACAAATCGATAGCCTTCCAGATTGGGTAGGAGGCGATGTGTTCCATGTAAGTGTAGAAAGCAGAGGCAATCTTAAGACCCGTAAATCCAGCGTTCCAGGCATCAGGTTGCAAATACCCTGGAAAAGCTGGCTGTTGATTGAAATAATTACTTCTTTGAGTTTGCTCTATCTACTCCTGGTAAAAGTGAGGCTGAGTAGATATGACCTGATTAATTTCCACATTGCCTATCCATTATGCGTGTTTTTAAATGCTTTTCGGTTTTTTATTAAAAAACCGATTATTATCAATGAACATTGGAGTGCATATCATTTAGATTTCGGCGTAGAAGACCCCAACAGACTTGGTCGGGTCAAAAGAATCTTCAAACCTGATATAACTTTGATCACCGTTTCTAAAGCTCTTGCAAATGATATTTCCAGGTTTTCAGGGAAACGAAATTTAAAATTTTTTGTGGTGCCAAATGTAGTTGATACCGATATATTCAGATTTGAATCTCAACCAACAAGAGCATTTTTTATGGCAAGCAATTGGAAATCACCTAAGGATCCAATTGCGGCATTGGAGGCATTTTGGAAGCTTCGTGCGAACTATCCCCAGTCAAAACTACGCATTGCCGGTAAGGGTCCATTGGTGGGCTCTATGTTAAAATATGTTCAAGACAACGATTTGCAGGATCATGTCACTTGGCTGGGCAAGTTAAATTCGATGGAGCTTGCCTATGAGATGCAATGTGCAATCGGGTTTATCCATATTTCCAGGTACGAGACATTCTCGGTGGTTTGTGCTGAGGCAATATGTTGCGGAACTCCGGTGATAGCTTCTGCCGTAGGGGGAATCCCTGAATTTATTGATGATAGTAATGGCTGCTTGTTGGTCAATAATGATCGAGCCGGGTTACTAAATGCTATGGAAACAATGCTTTCATGCGATAAATTTGAACGGGCCTCAATAGCTGCTAATGCGGCGACTTTATTCAACAAAAAAACAGTGGGCAGTTTATATCTGAATGCAATAGTAGCTGGTTGTGGACTTAAATAATAAAACAGTTTTAATAATTTCACCGGAGTATTGGGGAACCAACCATGTCTCAAAACATCACTACGCCTTGGAATTGGCCATAAATGGGAGCTTGGTATATTATTTGGATCCTCCATCAAATAGGAATGAGATATTGGAAGTTTCCAAGAAGTTGAAAGTCGTAAAATATAGAAGAAGATTTAAGGGCATAAATCGATTGCCAGATTGGTTAAGGATTTCATTGATAAAAATCGAGATATCTGATATTTTAAAAATAATTAAGGTCCCAATAGATATAGTATGGTCATTTGACCCTTTTAGATTTCAAGATCTTGACTTGTTCAATGTAAGTTATCGCATTTTTCATTCAGTAGATTTGATGTCTTCAAAATGGGACAAATATACCGCTATGAAAGCGGACCTGGTTTTGACTTCAAATTCGATAATATTAAATCGTTATCGGGATGTAACAGGTCATAAATACAACATTGGCCATGGGTTGTCAAGGTTTTTTTTAGAGCCTGAAAACTTGGCCCCAGCCCAATCGTTAAAACGTACACCCAATCGCGTGGCTATTGGATACTGTGGAAACCT
This sequence comes from uncultured Roseivirgaceae bacterium, assembly GCA_964580205.1. Lineage (GTDB taxonomy): Bacteria > Bacteroidota > Bacteroidia > Cytophagales > Cyclobacteriaceae > SZUA-3. The sequence goes on along the minus strand of CAZOJZ010000026.1, from coordinate 6,015 downwards.
ACTCATTCAATACTTGGATCGGAAAACGTTTACAGAGATAATTTTTGATAATCCTGAACTCGACTTTTACTTAATTGGCCCATACAATGAAAGCAACATTTCCCAAAACGTTAGCAAAGAAGCAAAAGAGTTTATTGATATCCTGAGAGCACAGAAAAATTGCTTTCTCCTCGGGGCAAAGCCGCCTGAAGAGTTGTATCAATACTTGAATCAAATGGACATCCTGTTGATTTGCTACCAAACCCAGTCCTACTTAAATGAAGTGGCTGATCCTCATAAAACTTTGGAATACTTAAGTACCGGAAAAGTAATTGTAAGTAGTCATATGCTGTCATATGAATCGAGAAACGATCTAATTGAGATGTCAAAAAATAATACCCAGTTAGGATCACTTTTAGCCAACGTAGCTAAAAATATAAATACATTTAACAGTCAAGAAAGAAAAGCCACTCGCACCACATACGCCCGCAAACGATCATATTATAACAAGATCAAGGAGATTGAGCGATTGATTCCTGATGAATTAGTTATGCTGAATCCTTCCGCATGAAATCTTTGATTTCCATTATTATGCCTAGCTTTAATGCAGGCTCCTATATCCAGGATGCAGTAAACTCTGTAATACACCAATCATACTCCAATTGGGAACTATTGATTATAGATGATGGTAGTACTGATAATACTCAGGATATTTTATCTCAGTTTAATGATCATCGGATTAAGATATTTTCTATGTCAAATAATAGTGGCGTTTCCTCTGCCAGGAATGTAGGTTTAAAGTATTATCAAGGAAAATATTTGACATTTCTCGATGCTGATGATATGATGCCTGAAAATAGTTTATTAGCTCGGCTTGAAATATTTAATAAAAACCCATTAGTCTCTTTTGTTGACGGTAAAGTTGTAACCTTCAATTCCAAATTAGAGCAGATTAAAGATTCTTGGACCCCAAAATTCATGGGAAATCCATTCTCGGAATTAGCAAAATTATCAGGTAAATGTTTCTGGGGGCCCAGTTGGTTGATTAAGAAGCAGTCGATTCAAAATTATTCTTTTAATACTAATTTGACTCATGGGGAGGACTTGTTGTTCTATTTACAGATTTCTCAATCACCTGAACGCAGATACCTGTACACGAATCAAGAAGTACTCCATCACAGAACGGGACATTTGTCAGCAATGAGCAACTTGGACGGGCTGGAAGAGGGATATCGAAAATTATTTAACCTAATTAAGGAAAATTCAAACATAAACTTGTCTCAAGCCCTACTGTTTAAAAGAAAGTCGAAATCCATCATGTTCAAAAGCTTTGTACATAAGTTTAGGTTCCGGTCTGCTTTTAAGGTACTACTTAACGATTGGTAATATGAACCTGTTGTATATTGGTACTTGGAGTTTAAGTGATCCACTTACTCGTTCAACCATACTACCTCATCTTGAAGTTTTAAAGCGTGAGTTCAACTTTTCTAAAATTGTCTATTGCAGCTTAGAGCGATCTTCATCAACAAGTAGCAGCATGAAGCAAGATGCAGGGATGCTCCATCTGCCATATTTTACGAAAAATCAGTTTGGCATGGTTGAGAATGTGATTACTTACATTAAATACTTTGTTCATTTACGAAAAGCTATTGATAAACATCTGATTGATATTATCCTATGCCGTGGCGCTTTAGCGGGATCCCTGGGATATAATCTCTGGAAGAAAACGTATATAAATTTTTTAGTAGAGTCATTTGAACCCCATTCACAATATATGGTGGAAGCAGGATCGTGGTCCGTTTGGGATCCCAGGTTTATTATCCAAAAATACTTTGAAAATAAGCAGAAGAAGCATGCTTTAGGATTGATGCCAGTTAGTGCAAACTATGAGAATAAATTATTAAGTGAAGGGATAGAAAAAAACAGAATACAAGTATTACCATGCACTGTGGATACCGGTGTCTTTAAACCGTGTGAAGATTCCATGCTGATCCGAGAACGTTTTGGATTCTCCAAAGATCAAATAATAGGTATTTATGTAGGGAAGTTTGGTGATATCTATTTAGACGAGGAAACCTTTCATATTTTTAAGAAAAGCTTCCAATATTTTGGAGAAGACTTTCGACTTATCATATTGTCACCTCAAATCGAACAATCAATAATGGAAAGGGTTCACGCTCATAAGTTGGACCCTGATAAGGTAACAGTATCTTTTGTTGATACAGTTGACCTAAGGGATCTTTTGACCATTGCGGATTTCGCTTATTGTACAGTTAGACCAGGAAAAAGCAGAGCTTTTTGTTGTCCAGTGAAAAACGGAGAATATTGGGCCATGGGTTTACCAGTAGTAATTCCACACGGAATTGGGGATGATAGCGAACTAATAAACACTTTAAATGCTGGAGTAATACTAAGAAGCTTTAAAGAGGCCCATCTGTTAGATTGTTTTGATAGACTTAAGGATATCCTTGAGGATCCAAAGCATAAAACCCGAATTAGGGAATTGGCCGAAAAATACCGCAGTAGGAAATATATTCATCGAGCATATTCTCATTTTTTCAGGCTTTCAAACCATTGATTATCCAGCGAATGTACCCAAAAGTAAGGGCATGGTACAGTAAGTTTTATAATTGGCTGCACTTTATTAACTACCGTTCAAAACCTGCAAAGGAAGTTTTTGAAGACATCTATTATAATAAAAAATGGAGTGGGAAGTCTTACTCAGGACCGGGATCTGATTTGGACCAAACCAGCATGGTGCGTCAAGGGTTACAACAGGTGATCGCTAAATATAATATTGAAAGTTTGCTCGATGTTCCATGCGGTGATTGGTTTTGGATGCGATATCTGGACCTGTCAGCTGTGAGATACACCGGCGGTGATATTGTGGAGAAGATAGTTCAAAATAACCAAAAATATGCAGGCGATAAAGTCAGTTTTCTGTTTTTGGACCTGTTAGAGAGTCAGTTGCCTGCACATGACTTGGTGCTGTGTCGTGATTGTTTGGTCCATTTCTCATATCGGGACATTCAAAAGGCGTTGGACAATTTGCTTAAGTCAGGTTGCGGTTATCTGTTGACCACAACATTTCCCGGACGCAAAAATTATGACATTACCACTGGCAATTGGCGTCCGATAGACCTGCAAGCCCCCCCCTTTGAACTTCCAAGTCCTTTGATGATCTTTAACGAAGGTTGTAAGGAAGGAAATGGGTCTTATAATGATAAATCTCTGGCTCTATGGGACCTTGGAGAATTGAAAAAACTACACGGCAAGAATCATGAATGATCAACGAAACTTAATATTGAACGAAGAACAGATACTGCAAAAGATCAAAAGAATGGCCTACCAGATCTGTGAACATAACCTCAAGGAAAAAAGTATGGTATTGGTGGGTATATATCGGCAGGGTTATCATCTGGCGACATTACTGGCCAAGGAATTGAAAGAGGTAGCACCTTTCGAGGTGATTCTTACCAAACTGGAGCTGGATAAGGAAAATCCGTTGAACAGCGAGATCCTGTTGGACATTCCCAAAAATAAACTGGATCATAAAGCCATAGTACTGATCGATGACGTTTTGAATACAGGAAAAACCATGGCCTATAGTCTAAAACCGTTTCTTGATAGAAATCTCAAAAAACTGGAGACTGCAGTTTTGGTCAATCGCAGCCACAAACGATTCCCCATTTCAGCCAACTACCAGGGGATAGAACTGGCCACCACTTTAAGTGAACATATAGAAGTTGTCCTGGAAAAAGACCATAAATTTGCCGCTTTCAAATAGGGGTCTCCTTGCAGACTCTAAACCAAAATGCTTGAAATGTAAAATTTATTCTAAAATTAGTGCTATTTTTTAGTAAATTTTTGTACTTTTAGACAGATTGGGGCTATTGTTGGATAACGAAGACACTCCTCCATGCATGAATTATCAACTGTACAGACCGATATAAAAAGGGAGGTCCAAGACCTGAAACAGGAACTAGCTTTCTTTAGGGAGAAGGACAGGAGGAATCAGTCTAAGATGGACTTGCTCACACGAAAGCTCCGAAGTTTTGAATCGGCTCAAGCGGTACTTAGCCAAAAAGAATTACTATACCGTAACCTGTTTGAGCACTCACTTATTGCAACAATCAGAACCAATGCCCAAACAGGTGAGATCTTGTATGCCAATCCAAAGGTTTGGGAAATACTTGGTACAGGCCCCAAACCTGGAATCAGCATCCTAAATTTCTATGCCAATGCGGAAGACCGGGCGAATTTCCTAAGGGACTTAAAGGAGAATGGCAAGATAAATGACAGGGAAATACAGATTAAGAAAGCTGATGGAGAGATCATTTGGACTTCCAATTCTGCGGTTTATTATCCTAAAGAAAACATCATTGAGGGAGTAATGATGGATATTTCCAGGATCAAGCACGGTCTGGTTGAGCTTCAAAAAGTAAACTATGAATTGGAAAATTTTGTTTACCATGCCTCGCATGATCTGCGTTCGCCCTTACGGTCAATTATGGGGCTTATTAATTTATTGCGCCTAGAAAAAACCGCGGCTGGCAAGGAAAACTGCCTTGAAATGATTGAAGGAAGTATTAAAAGACTGGACAATCTGGTGATAGACCTGCTTCAGATCTCCAAAGGTAGTAGGGCAAATAATCCATTGGAAGAGATATCTTTGGTAACAGAGGTGAATAACAGCATCACCAATTTCTATCATGTAGAAGATTCCGAAGATATTAGGTTTGTTACAAAGATTTATCAACCCGTTGATTTTACCTCAGACCTGACCTTGGTGCGGATCATTCTCAACAATCTAATTTCAAATGCCATTAAATACCGAAGTCCCCAGCGAAAGAAATCTCATATCATCGTGGAAGCGGTAATCAACGAAAATAATGCCATTGTAACGGTGGAAGATAATGGGGAAGGCATTCCGAAATCAAGATTATCAAGTATTTTTGACATGTTTTACAGGGCCACAGAAAATAAACAAGGTAGCGGATTAGGTTTATACATTGTAAAAAATGTAGTGGAAAAACTAGGTGGCAAAATTAAAGTCGAATCCGAGGAGAATCAGGGCACCATATTCAAAGTAGAACTACCCAACCGGGCTTCATGATTCATTTCTTTAGGCCAAATTATTGATTTTATTTTATATTTTTGATGCCTAACAATACGCAAGTCATTATGGCAAAGCATCAATCTGAAATCAAAAGAGTAACTACCCATCAACTACAGGCGATGAAGGACAGGGGGGAGAAGATCGCTATGCTCACAGCCTATGATTATTCAATGGCCCGAATCCTGGATGGGGCAGGAATTGATGTAATCCTGGTAGGAGACTCAGCATCTAATGTGATGGCCGGAAACGAAACTACCCTGCCTATTACTCTGGATCAAATGATCTATCATGCAACCTCTGTGGTAAGGGCCATCACCCGGGCTTTTGTGGTGGTGGACATCCCTTTCGGTTCTTATCAAGGAAATTCCAATGAGGCACTAAGATCTGCTATACGCATAATGAAGGAAAGTGGCGCACATGGGGTGAAGGTTGAAGGTGGCAAGGAAATCAAAGAATCTGTGGAACGTATTCTGAGTGCCGGAGTCCCGGTAATGGGCCATCTTGGGCTTACACCACAGTCAATTTTCAAATTCGGTACTTACGCAGTCCGAGCTAAAGACCGGCAAGAAGCAGAAAAACTTCTGGAAGATGCCAGGACACTTGAACAATGCGGTTGTTTTGCTATTGTCTTGGAAAAGATCCCCGCTTTATTAGCCAAAAAGGTTGCAGAGGAAGTTTCCATACCCATTATTGGCATTGGCGCCGGTTCATACGTAGATGGACAAGTATTGGTTATCCATGACATGCTTGGTATAACCCAGGAGTTTCAGCCGAGATTTCTAAGGCAATACGCCGATCTTGATGCGGTAATGAAAAATGCGTTTGATCAATACATAAATGATGTAAAGAGCAATGACTTTCCAAATAAGAAGGAAAGTTATTAACACCTGTTAATAGGCTGACTATTGAGGGTGTTT
>CAZOJZ010000025.1:0-3415 GCA_964580205.1 uncultured Roseivirgaceae bacterium | reverse complement strand
ATGACCCTGATCAAGAATACTTCAGCTATGGCATGATGGGAGAAATATTAAATCACTTAGTCAAGATTGAAGATTTAAAGGTAATATCCAGAATTACCGCCATGCGCTATAAGGGTTCGATGAAGTCAGTGAACGAAATTGCCCAAGAATTGGGCGTGGCATCCGTGTTGGCTGGTAGTGTAAGCAAAGCAGGAGATAAAATCAGAATCAATGTTCAGCTGATAGATGGAGATACAGATTTGTACCTGTGGTCAGAGAGTTATGACCGTAATTTGGACGATGTGTTTGCAATACAAAGTGATGTTGCTCAACAGGTGGCTTCAGCGCTTAATGCCCAACTACAACCAGAGGTAATTCAACGCATAGATCAAATACCGACGGATAACATGGAAGCATATGATCTGTATTTGAAAGCGTTAAATCAAATTGCCTATGTTGGTGGAAACATTAATTTGAGAAAGAAATGGCTGCAGCAAGCTATCGAACTAGATAGTAATTTTTCCACAGCATATTCTTTGCTGGGAAACACTATCATCTTCGAAGCTGGGTTTATCGGAAACAAAAATACTGCAGATGTTGCGGAAGAGGGAAAGGCGATGTTAGAGACAGCCCTGTTGCTAAATCCAATGGATGGCATAGCCCATGTCACCATGGCACAGTATTATTTGTGGTATGAGAAGGATTTTAACAAGGCGGAAATCGAATTGCTTACTGCCATGAAGTTGGCTCCTTCAGATCAAAGCGCTTACATAGCATACATTGATCTCTTACTAGCCACCGATAGATTCGAGGAAGCTATTCCGGTTGGAAGTACATTATTGGAGGTTTCTAATAATAATTCATCCCATTGGGCAAGAATGGCTTTGATATGGGCTTTTAATAATCAAAGAGAACGAATGATTGAATGCATTGAACGAGCCAATGCATCACCTCCGGTCAATGTATTAACCATTACGGAAATTGCCCGGTCCTATTTAGTACTTAAGCAATATGAGCCAATCCCTGATGCACTGAACAGTTATGTGGGTGTTTTATCAGTCCCCCGGTCCATGGGGCTTCTGGCTATAGCCTACAATAAAATGGGTAATACTGAAAGATATGAGACAGAACTTGGCTCCTTGATTCAAAGAAGCAAAAAGTCAGCCGGTGGAAGCCCATTATTCTATCTAGCTATGGTTTATGCTTCAAAAGGCGAGACCGATATGGCCTTCCAATGGCTGGAAAAGTCCTTTGTAGATAATGAGATAGAATTATACTGGCTAAAAGTGGAGCCTGAATTTGCATCTCTTTATGACGACCCCCGCTGGCAGGAAATGTTGGACAAGGTGGGGTTTCCGGAGTGAATGTGAACGGCCGCTTTTGGCCGAAAGCAGCCATTGGAATGGCATTAATATCTTTGTGTCTCGTTACATTTATAGTGTTGGAAGAAGATGCGCAAAACAACACTCGCTATAGTTCAACAAAAAGAGAATGATTGTTTCACCATTGAAAATGAAAAAATCCCTACTATTAATAGTATTTCTTTTGATGCTGACACCATCTTTCAGTCAGATTCAAATAAAGGGTACACTACTCGTTGGATCAGACAAAAAGCCAATCCCTTTTGCCAATATCGGAATCTTAAACTCCCCAATTGGTTCTATATCAAATAAAGATGGAAGTTTTTCTCTTTCGATTCCCTATAGTTACTTGAATGACTCTTTAACGTTTTCCTCGATAGGTTTTTCAAGGTTCGTTATTCCAATTGCTGAAATAGACACAAGTGAAAATTATACAATTTATCTAAAAGAAAAGATTACGAGAATTGGAGAGGTACTCGTTGAAGCTAAGAAAGAAAAAAACAAGAATTTTTGGTTAGGAAACAAGCATGCCGATGGTGGATTGATATATGCCGATTCAGTTGTTGCTGGAAGCGCCTTAGCTCTCTTAATTGAGAATAAACAGCATGACGTGTCCTTTCCGGTATACTTAAAAACAGCTCGTCTAAAAATAACTCAAAATTCCATGGATGATTTCAAGGTTAGGGTAAGAATTGTTGAAGTAGACAGCTCTAATCACAACTTACCAGGTGAAGACTTACTAGAGGAGAGTATTGTTGTTGCCACTAACAAAACTGGTGGCTGGATAAACTTTGACCTTTCAAAATATAACTTCAAAACTAATGTACCTTTCTTCCTGATGTTCGAATGGATTATGGAGGATAAAGATCGGCTTGAATTAAGCAATCAATACAAGGAATATCTGAAATTAAATCCTGAGAAGATCAGGATTGACAGCACCCAGGTTAACGGTGAACAAGTGCTTTTTTATAACTGGGGTACTTTTTCGGCAGGTACGCCATTTGCTGCTTCCTTCAGGCAATTTACCATGGACAATTTTACCTGTTATTACAGGATGAATAGCTTTGGTGAATGGCACGTTGCACCAGCAGTATTGACAGCCCGACTTTTGGTAAGCACCCAACCTATCTCAAATTTACCAGCATCAAACGAGTTCGACTTTCAAATAGCTACAGATAATCCACCCATCATCTTCGACAGCATACACTCACGTTTCCATGATTCTCGTGTTACAGATCAGCAGAAAGTTTACCTACATCTTGATAGGCCATATTACGTATCGGGCGAAACCATCTGGTTTAAAGCTTACGTGGTAAAAGCAGCTCGTAATCAATATGATTATAGAAGTGGAGTATTGACTGTAGAGGTCATTGGGCCCGAGGGAGCCGTAATAATATCTAATCTTCTCAAACTTACAGGAGGAATCACATCAGGAAGCATAAGCCTACCTGATACTTTAAAAACAGCTCAATATGTACTTCGAGCTTATACAAACTGGATGCGTAATTTTGACCCTTCTTTCTATTGGACAAAACCAATAAAAATTACTGGAATTTCAGAACTCGAAAATATTAATACACCACAAATTAAACCTGCCTCTGATACAACTCTTCTTGCATTTTACCCCGAGGGAGGGTATTTATTGAACGGGATACCCTGTCAATTAGGATTTAAAGCATCTAATATCATAGGGCAACCTGTAGATGTCAGTGGCAAAATCGTTGATTCAAACGGGGTGAAAGTGGCCTCATTTAGCAGTATACACCAGGGCATGGGTAGTTTCTTTTTCACGCCATATGAAGGTAATGATTATTTTGCCGTTTTAAATAATATACCTTACCCATTACCTAAAGCATTATCCAGCGGACTGGTCATGTTCGCCTATTCAGAGAACTTGAGTACTATCAGAGTAAGTATACAAGGGAGTAAAAGTCTCGATGGACAATATTTTCACTTATTGGGTCAGAATAATGGGGTCATACAATATTCGGCTACAGGTAAACTAAGAGACAACAAAGCTCTAGCTATCATTAATACAGAAGGATTACCCCCCGGCATTTTACAATTGACCTTAT
>CAZOJZ010000024.1:0-3059 GCA_964580205.1 uncultured Roseivirgaceae bacterium | reverse complement strand
CCGGATAATATTGATTTCAATTTCCACGTCAAGCCCATTCTGGCGGACCGTTGCTATGCCTGTCATGGACCCGATAATAATGCCCGGAAGGCAGATTTTCGACTTGACACTGAGGAAGGCGCCTTTGCCGTTCTTGCCGGTGGCGGTCATGCTTTTGTAGGAGGCAAATTGGGTAAAAGTAAAGCCATCAACAGGATAAGTAGTGATGATCCGGAGTTCATGATGCCACCTCCGGAATCTAATCTTAGCTTGAACTCCAGGGAGATTGCCACTATTGCCAAATGGGTTAAACAAGGTGCCCATTGGAAATCCCACTGGTCGTTTTCGAAACCTGTTAAAGCAAAGCCTCCGGATATTGCCGATGGCTCATGGCAAATAGCTAATCCAATTGATAACTTTATATTAAAAGAACTGGAACAGCAGGGTTTGTCACCAGCACCACAAGCACCCAAGGCTACTTTATTGCGCAGGGTTTCTCTAGACCTGACTGGACTGCCACCAACCGTTGAGGAACTGGACAATTTTTTGGCGAATGACTCCCCAGAGGCCTATGAACAGGCGGTTGATCGCCTTTTATCCTCCAAACATTATGGGGAGCGCCTGGCCCTGGAATGGCTGGACCTGGCCCGATACGCTGACACTCATGGTTATCAGGATGACGGCATGCGGAATACCTGGCCCTGGCGCGACTGGGTGATTAAAGCTTATAATGACAATATGCCCTATGACCAGTTTCTTATTTGGCAGTTGGCAGGCGATTTGTTCCCTGATCCCACCAAAGACCAGTTATTGGCCACTTGTTTCAACAGGAACCATCCCCAGACACAGGAAGGTGGGGTAGTCGATGAAGAATACCGGGTGGAGTATGTGGCTGATCGTACCAATACCTTCGCTAAGGCTTTTATGGGCCTTACTTTAGAATGCGCAAGGTGTCACGATCACAAATATGATCCATTAAAGCAAAAGGAGTACTATTCCATGTTTGCCTATTTTAACAATAATCAGGACGCTGGTATTATTCCTTACAACGGTGAGGCCTCACCTACTTTGATTCTTATTTCGCCTGAGGCTGAAGAGCAATTAGGTGGGTTAAGAGAGGAAATCGAAAAGCAAAGTCAAATGTTGGTTTCAGAAAAATACCAAGAGCAGCTAACTAAATGGCTTCAGGACCAAAGTAAAAAATACCAACCCTTACGCAAAGGACTTGTAACTGATTTTAATTTTGACATAGAACAAAAAATTGATGACCGAAATCTCCAGATAAATAAAACGCCTCCAAAGAAAAAAGGGAAATATAAGGTCAATTATGCCTACCTGAATCTGGTTAAAGGTAAACTGGACGCCAAAGTATATGGTGACATAGATTCCCGGCCAATACTGGTGGAAGGAAGGCGAGGAAAAGCATTGCAATTTCGGGGAGATGCCGGCATTCGGTTTAATCATGATCTTGATTTTGATCGCAATCAACCATTTTCAGTTAGTATATGGGTAAAACTATTAACAGAAGGCGAGTCCGGGCCTATTTTCAACAAATCCAATGGGGAATTCGAAGGTTATCGCGGATGGATTTGCAAATTGAACAAAGATGGGACACTTTCCTTTCAACTAAACCATGTATGGCCGGCAAACTCTATCGATCTACGTACCAGGGACAAATTGGAAGTAGGCAAATGGACACATCTTGTGATGGCCTATGATGGCAGTAGCACAGCAGCTGGGCTTAAAATATACATTAATGGCACAGTTCCTAAATATAAGGTGATTACCGATAATTTGCACAAAAGCATCCTGCATGGGGTTGAAGGTTCAAACTGGAATTACATGCCTGTAATCCTGGGTATGGAATTCAGGAGCTCCATAGTGGACATTTTAATGGACGACTTTAAAGTTTTTGATCGTGAACTGTCGAATCTTGAAGTGACCGCGCTGTATACTGATCAGGATGCAGATCTGCAATCTGCAGATCAATCCGAGTTATTGGAATACTATTTACTCACCGGACAGAATCGTCAATACAATAAAGTACTTAACGAAATTACTGAACTAAGGCAACAAGAGAATCTGATAATTACTGATCAGCCGGAGGTAATGATAATGAAAGAGCAACCTACAGTAAGGCCGACATTCCTTCTGGAAAGGGGGATGTACGACGCTCATGGGGAGGAAGTACACCCGGGAACTCCGGAAATGTTCCCTGATACGGGGGGAGGATATTCTCAGAATCGTATGGGGCTGGCGGAATGGCTGGTGCATCCTGATCACCCATTGACAGCCAGAGTTGAAGTGAACCGTCTTTGGGCCCAATGTTTTGGAAAAGGACTGGTGGGTACCCAGGAAGATTTTGGTAATCAGGGAAATTTGCCTACACATCCTGCCTTGCTGGACTGGCTGGCGGTTGACCTGATCGAAAAGGGCTGGGACATTAAAGCATTTTTAAAGCAATTGGTGATGTCGGCTACTTACCGGCAATCGTCATTGCCCGGTGAACAAGCGCTGGAAACAGATGTTGAAAATATATACTATTCTTATTACCCATTCCACCGCCTGGGAGCAGAAATTATTAGAGACCAGGCCCTGGCGGCTAGCGGATTGCTGGTGCGTATCATTGGAGGACCCAGCGTTTATCCATACCAGCCAAAGGGTATCTGGAAAGCCCTGGCTACCCGAAATGCTACTGAATATGTACAACAACACGGAGATAGTCTATACAGGAGAAGTATGTACACAGTTTGGAAACGAAGTTCACCACCGCCGGCCATGATGAACTTTGATGCTCCGGATCGCTACTATTGTGTGGTAAGGCGACAAAATACCGCTACTCCTTTACAATCGCTGGTATTAATGAATGACCCGCAATTTGTAGAAGCCGCCAGAATGTGTGGAGAGCGCATTCTGAAAGAGTCTGGATCTTCCATTGATCAACAGATCATTTTTGCCTATAAACTTTTAATAGGCAGGGAGCCAAGAATAGATGAATTGGAAAAAATGCGTTTATTTTATCAGGAAGAGATAGCTGATTTTGAAAAGCACCCCGATAGGGTACGAAATTGGTTAAGTAC
>CAZOJZ010000023.1:0-1891 GCA_964580205.1 uncultured Roseivirgaceae bacterium | reverse complement strand
AATGAGGTTCCCAGATTTAATCGTTAACATACGAGCCTGGGCCGAAAGCGGACCTTCACCGTTGAACAAGAATAGCCGCCTTTTGATCTGATCCTGAGGTCCATTCTCGCTTACTTAGTTATATTTTCATACTTTGTATTGCCATGTCCCAATCCCGCCAACTTGCTGCCATCATGTTTACTGATATTGTCGGGTACAATGACCGGAAGAACTTTGTTACTACCGCCGTTCAATGGGTGGAGTATATGTTGGTTGAAAAATAAAAGCCAGTTATCAAACTAAGCGCATTTTCGAATATATTAATACCCTAAACCGGGTGCATACAGTCTAACAACTCTTGCAATTTTAGCTTGGATACGCCTGAACGGGTGTCCGAAATTGCATATGGAATGATTAAGTATTCTCCATTGATTATGGAGCCACAAGAATAGACCACATTGGGCACATAGCCATCACGTTCACTTTCAAGGGGAAAGAGGATGGGGTCTTTAGTTTCCTTGATGACTTTAGATGGATCTTCCTGGTTCAGTAAAATGGCTCCGATACAGTATGTACGCACATTTCCTACACCATGAGTAATTAGCAGCCAACCTTCTTTGGTTTTCAGGGGTGAGCCATTATTTCCGATTTGCACAAATTCCCAATAATAGCTTGGCTTTCTCAGAAGTACTGGATTTTCCCAGTAGTTGACACGATGGGAGTACATCAGGAACAAGTTCTCATTATCATTACGAGAGATCATGGCAAATTTTCCGTTGATCTTTTCCGGGAACAATGCCATGCCTTTATTTTCAGAACCGGGCCCCATCATGGTAGCTATCTTGAACCGAAGAAAATTTCTTGTCGAAATAAGCTGAGGCAACGTGGTTTTACCATCATAGGCAGTATAGGTGGCATAATATTTATACCGTCCGTCATCTTCTCGAAACTTAACAAAACGAGCATCTTCCAGGGCCTTAATCTCTGTTTTTGAAGTGGGAAAGATTACTCTTGCAGATAAATGTTGATCTTCATTAAAATCGATCCTGAAATTGGATCGTGTCAACCATAAAAATGTTTCCATGGACTCTGGGCTGATGGCGCCTTCGCCGTATTTTCTTATGTATCTGCCCGCGCTTTCTTTGAGTTCGGCATAAGTAAAATGATCCAAGAGATTGTTGAGGATGGATTTTACCGATTCATATCCTCCAATTTCTTTTAGCTTAATAATTAAGTCATGCTTCTCCAAGTAATAATCCGGATCGATCTTTCCTTTGTCCAAGTGAAAATTGTTTTCAAACAATATCAGTTCTCCATTTTTTTTGATACAGCCTTCACGAAAAACGACGGACGACATATGCCCTTCACCTACAGCGCGGAAGCTTAGGATCACTTTCTGTTCACCTCTTTTGACAGACGACTGATCAAAGTGTGAAACTATTGATGGGTTAAGCAAAGCCGCAGTTTCAACAGCATATTCCATTGTAAAATAAGAACCGATTAAGAGCCTTTTCTCCAGGGAAAGGTCGAAAGTGACATTCAACCGATTGAAATTATTTAGGAAAACTCTTTTGATGTCAAAATGTCTTTTGGAAAAGTTCTTAAGGGTTTGTTCAAGGATAACTAACACCTCTTCCTCGGGTAGATCCATAATGCGATCCAGAATGTGTTCTTTTCTTTCCTCTCCCGGATAAAAAAAACGTGTAATCACCTTGGTGTGATCCGGGTCCAAGCTGAGTGGATTTCGATATACCTTTATTGGGCTGGCTTGGATTTCCATGGAATAGAAATGTTTATACCAATTTAACAAATCTAATAATTCAATGTAATTAACCTCCTGAAATGGACATAAGTTTAAACAGGAGCCCATAAATCATTTAGGACGATTTGAAAAACAGGATTTCAAATATAT
>CAZOJZ010000022.1:0-6124 GCA_964580205.1 uncultured Roseivirgaceae bacterium | reverse complement strand
GTGGACAAAACTATAATTTAGGCCATTATTTGGGATGATACTGTAAATCTCAGTAACTTTCTGTGTACAATTAAAACTAATTCGCATGACTAAACTTTACAAACCACTAAGTATATTCTTCTTCTTACTTATTTTATCATCCTGTAGTGAAGACGATCCTTTGCCGGTACCATTAGTTAACTTTTTTTTGGACCCGGAAGTTGTTGAAGTAGGTATTCCTGTGATGTTTGACAACCTTACCACCAACGCTTCCCGGTACGAATGGGACTTTGGTGATGGGCAGATAGTCACAGACATTTCCCCAACCATCACCTTTACCTCAGCAGGGACGGTTACTGTCACCTTACGAGCTTTTACGGAAGATGACCAGGTGGACTCTTTGGTTCAGAATGTCGATATTCTGGAAAGAATATTAACGGGTTATGTGGTGAATGTATTCCCTACTACTAATGGGGGCCAGGCATGGGACCCTGATTCAGCGGGTGTTCAACAATTACCAGATATATTCACATTATTTCAACCAGTGGATCCCAATAACACCAGCGGGTTTTTAGATATAATAGGTGCCAATATTGCTGTCGGTCCGGTTGGTAAGGGTGTTGAGGGTATAACTTTTCCTAATGATGAGGGTCCCATAGTACTTGGAGACGAGGAATGGCAATTCTTTTTAATCGATTATGATGGTCCATTTGATGGTATTGATTTATCACCAGAAAATCTGGAAACAATGATTGGCGCTCAGTTCAATCCATTGGAAGCGGCCACATTTAAGAATGACCAGGGAGATGGAGGATTTATTACCGTGTTGTTGCAGGACAACGCTGGCAATGTACTGGATGTGGATTTCACCTTTGAATTGCAATAAAAGCTACTGATTCCCGCGATAATTAAGGCTAAGATCATCTATGAGAGTTAGTTATTTACTAATGAGAGGTTTCTTGTGGCAAGTAGGCACCTGCTTACTACTGTTTTTGTGTTCTGCAGTTTATGGACAAACACAACGTTCTGTCACAGGTAATGTCAAAGATAACCTGGGCGAATCATTGCCAGGAGTTGCGGTAAATATTGAAAATACTACTACCGGTACGGTAACTGATCTAGATGGGAACTTCACACTGCAGGCTGCAGATGGTGAGGCTTTGATCTTTTCTATGGTAGGGATGGAAACTGCCAGATTGGTGGTATCCGCTAATCAAAATTGGAATCTTACTTTGAAGGAATCCACTGCCTTGTTGGATGAAGTGGTGGTCACAGGGTTTCAGGAAGTGGACAGGAAATTATTCACTGGAAGTTCCCAGAACGTAAAGATGTCGGATATTAAGATTGCTGGGGTGGCCGATGCCAGTAGGTCTTTGGAAGGCAGGGTAGCAGGAGTAAGCGTTGATAATGTTTCGGGGACCTTTGGGACTGCACCAAAAATAAGGATTAGGGGAAATACTTCTATTAACGGTAATAATCAACCATTATTTGTAGTAGACGGTGTCATTTTAGAAGATCTGGCCAATGTGAATACCGAAGATCTGATTTCTGGAAATGCAAATACCTTAGTCAGTTCCTCAGTAGCCAATCTTAACCCCGATGATATTGAATCGTTTCAGGTGCTAAAAGACGCATCAGCAACAGCTATATATGGCGCCAGAGCGGCCAATGGTGTGATTGTAATAACTACCAAACGAGGGCAAAGTGGTGCACTTAGGGTAAATTATTCGGGTAACTTTTCGGCCAAGCTAAGGCCGAGTTATAACAACTTTTTTCTGCTTAATTCAGCGCAGGAAATGTCGGTGTACCGGGAGTTGGTGGATAAAGGTTTAATAGACATAAGTACCTCTGTTAGGGCTCAAAATTTTGGTGCAATGGGTAAAATGTTTAAGCTTATTGCCGATCATGAAATTCCCTGGGGCCCGGGAGGCAGCATAAACAATGAATTCCTGAACCAGTATGAAAATGCCAACACAGATTGGTTTGATGTACTGTTCAATGATGTAGGCCTGCAACAGCAACATTCGTTGAGCTTCACTGCGGGAACTGAAAAATCCAATAGCTATTATTCAATAAGCTACCTGAGTGACCAGGGTCAAACCATTGCAGATAAAGTCCAGAGGTTTACAGGAACCACCAGAAATACATTCTTTATTTCCGATAAATTCACTTTTGGGTTGAAGCTGGCTGCCAGTTACCGGAGCCAGGAGGCTCCTGGAACCAGGAATCGCGAGTTTGACCCGTTGACCGGAAGATACAGCCGCGATTTTGACATAAACCCCTTCAGTTACTCATTAAATACTGCCCGCTCTATTCGACCATTCGATGAAAATGGCGACCCGGAATTTTTTCGACGCAATTTTGCACCCTTCAACATTTTGGAAGAGCTCAAATACAATTTTATCGATATTACTGTAGTTGATGTATCGGTACAAGCGGACTTTGAGTTCCGTCCTACTGAAAATCTTGCCATCAAGGGCGTGTTACAGGGAAGGCACGCAAATACCATTAGCGACCATAAGGTTCATGAACGATCAAACCAGGCAGAAGCATTCCGTGCTGATGATACCCAATTCATTCAGGATGCAAATAATCTGTTATTTCGAGACCCCGATAATCCAGGGCTAAATCCACAGGTGGTACTTCCAGTAGGAGGGTTTAATTATATAGATCAAAATGACCTGATAAATTTCTTTAACCGGATCAGTGTGGAGTGGTCAAAAACTTTGAATACCGTACATGAAATCAATATTTTGGCAGGTGAAGAAATCAGATTTACCAATCGGTCAACTACCAAGTCGACCGGACTTGGGGTAGTATTCGAAAGTGGGGGAGTAGTGGTTACTGATCCCAATATTATTAAATTTTTCAACTTACAGAATATAGATTATTTCAGCATTGGTGAAGAAAGAGACCGTTTTTTTGGATTGTTCTTCAACGGAGGTTATGCTTACAAATCACGCTATATTGGAAATTTTACTGTTCGTTATGATGGGTCAAATCAGTTAGGGGCGAGCAATGCTGCCAAGTATTTGCCTACCTGGAATGTAAGTGGTGCCTGGAACATGTATAATGAGCCTTTTTTTCAAAATATGGGTTTCTTTGACAACTTTGAATATCTAAAGATCAGAAGTACCTACGGAATTTCAGGAAACCTGCCACCCGAGGCCAGTGCGATACTGAATTTACAAGCAGATGTAACTGTTCGACCTACGGATATTGAGCCATTTCTGCAAATATTTGATTTAACCAATACCGAGTTGACTTGGGAGAAACTTAAGGAATTTAATGTAGGAGTGGATTTTGGATTAAAAGACAGTCGTTTGGACGTCAGTTTCGACTTTTATATGAGGGATGCTTTTGATCTCATCGGTGTGGTCCAAACCAGTGGCATTGGAGGACAAGGCCTTAAGGTTGGAAATTTTGCAGATATGGAGTCCATTGGGTTTGAAGCACAAGTGTCTTCCAAGTTAGTTGACACCGGAGGTTTTAACTGGAGAATGGACTTCAATGTGGGTTATAATCGCGATGAGATAACTCGTCTGGACTTTGGACCTAGAATAGCTGATGCCCTAAGTCAAAATGGCGCCGCGGTTTTGGGTGGACCCAGAAGGGGCATCTTTTCCTCTAAATTTGCCGGCCTAAACGCAAAAGGCATTCCCGAGTTTTTTGATGAAAATGGTGAGCGTGTTTTTTCCTATGATTTACAGGAGCGGGAGAATTTAACCTCTACTCTTGAGTTTGAAGGCCCTGCTGAACCAAGGCTTTTTGGAGGACTAAATAATGTATTCTCATACGGAAATTTCACTCTAAGTGCACTTATCTCTTACAAGTGGGACTACAAAATAAGGTTGAACGATGCGTTTTTTGCCAGCTATACGGATTTTGATGGATTACCCGGTGATTTGGCAAACCGTTGGGCGGTTCCTGGCGATGAGGAGCTGACCAATATTCCGGTAGTATTGGACCGCGGTGTGGCACAAACTAATAGTGATATCATTCTGGGTTATGATCTGTATAATAAAAGCGGACTTAGGATTGCAAATGGTGACTATATACGACTAAAGGCGGTCCGGTTAAGTTACCTGGTTCCCGCCTCATTTACCAACCATATTGGTTTGAGCAGCGCTACTATTTCGCTAGAGGGCCAAAACCTGGCTTTGTTGTATTCCGACGGTGCCCTGAATGGACAGGATCCGGAGTTCTTTAGGTCAGGGGGAGTCTCGTTGCCCCAGCCTCGTCAAATTACCTTTTCACTTAACATTGGATTGTAGGGATGCATAAGATGTTTGCAATGATAGAAGTTAAATTAAGTGCTCTGATAAGGAGTTTACTGGTGATGTTGTTACTGCTCGGAGCGTCATGTGATGAGTTTTTAGATGAAGTACCTGACAACCGGGTAGCCTTAGACAATCTGGATAAAGCCCAACAGTTATTAACCAATGCCTATAGCATTTCAAGCTATGCCTTCAACGATTGGATGTCGGACAATGTTGGATTTACTACCGGAGTGAACATACGCACTAATCATCGACAGGCTTATGCATGGGAAGACTTTACAGATGGCCCCACTACACAAGATACACCCATCTTCTTTTGGTTCGAAACCTACAGCGCAATTGCCCACGCTAATGAAGTTTTGGCAATACTGGATGAGTTACCAGACAATACTGAAGAACTAAAAGCTCAAAAAAGAGCGGCAGAGTCAGAGGCGCTGTTGACCAGGGCCTATGGACATTTTATGTTAGTCAATTTATTTGCAAAGCACTATGATGAGTCTACCGCAGGATCTGACCTGGGGGTGCCTTTTGTTGACACACCTGAAACTATTTTCATTAAGCAATATGAAAGAAATTCCATAAAAGAAGTTTATGACCAGGTAGAAAAGGACATGCTGCGCGGTTTGGATTTAGTCGATGAGGGGTTTTTCGCGAACTCTGGGAAGTATCATTTTAATTTAAATGCCGCACTTGCGTTTGTTTCACGTTATTACTTGTTTAAAGGAGATTACAGTAGCTGCATAGATTTCAGTTCCAGATTGCTTGATCCAAATCCAGGGAATTTTGTAAGAAACCTTACTTCACAGGAATTTCTGAACGCCAGTTCTTCTATAACCGGCTACCCACAATTGTATTCTTCACCGGATCTGCCCAGTAATCTGCTGTTAATGCGAAAAATCTCTTTAGTACAACGGACGGATTTTTCCCATGGCCCCCTTTCAAGTTTTTATGGAGATCTATTCCGCTCACATCCTTTTCTGACAGCTAACGATATGAGGGAAAACCCAGCCCTTATCAAAGGGAACAATGCCCTTTTTCCAGTGCGGTATGAAAGCTTGTTTGAAAGGAGCAGTCTTAATTCAAATGTGGGTTTTCCCTATCATATAAATCTGGCTTTTAGGGGAGAGGAAGTATTGTTAAATAGGGCTGAATCTAATGCAATGCTCAATAGAATCGGTGATGCCATAGATGACTTGCAGGTGTTGACGGACAACCGATATTCCGGCGGTTCGGTCGAACTTAGTATCGAACTTATACGGGCATTTTTTGGAGCTACTGGCAATCCGTTCGTCAGTGATCAACAGCTTGTTTTAGATTACACCATATTGGAAAGAAGAAAGGAGTTTATTGCTCAGGGGTTGCGCTGGTTTGATATTAAACGACTAGAACTGGAAGTGGAGCACGTTCTGGTGGATGGAGTTTCAACCATTAAATTAGACGACGACGACTTGAGAAAAGTATTACAAATTCCTACCTCAGCAGTTGATGTTGGGGGGCTGCAACCAAACCCAAGGTAGAAACTGATGAATAATTTTAGAACATCATATACAAAACGATTAACCAATGCAGTGGCGATTAGCATGGTGGTTATTCTAGCCTCATGCTATTCAGACGAGTCCCTGAACGTCCCCGTAACCAACCCGGATATTAATCTGGAAACAGACCTGGATAATTATATCGAGGACAATTTTACCATAGAATATGGTATGTCCATTCGTTACCGTTTCATTGACAGATTTGTGCGACCATTTCAAAGAGTGACCCCGCCAGCTTTGGAGGTTGTACGGCCAATGCTCGACTTTATTGAGCATTTCTGGATTGATCCGTATTTCGAAGTAGAGAATGGAGAGGAATTTTTTAGGAGT
>CAZOJZ010000021.1:0-1567 GCA_964580205.1 uncultured Roseivirgaceae bacterium | reverse complement strand
TTAAGTGATGCATCAAAATCCATCCTTGTACGAGCCATCTTTCCATCTGGTAGAAATAATTGTTCAACCACGGCGTAAAGAATGCTTTCGACCAATTCATCAGCAGAGCCTAATGCTGCGTAATACATTTTTATTTTGTTAAGTTCAGGCAGATTCTTTCTCAGATAGTTAAGATCTTTATTTAATTCCAGCGAATAAAGTCTGATCAGGCCATAACGCATGTATTGCTGTGCTTTCTTTGCAGTATCGAAATGTTGAATCAACACAGAATCATGGTTATCAACCAATGCTGGATAAGCTTTGATGGTTAATCCATTGATTTCTGTTTCCACCACCTCAGGCAAGTTATCAAACTCCCACCTCGTGAAAGATTCCTCTGAGTCCTGAATATTCGGTAACTGTGTGAGAGAATCTTCCAATTGCTCCGATAAATCTGATTTAAGCTGGCGAAGATTGCGACCGCTGCCCAGCACATTGGCATCCTGATCCAAAACACGAATGTTCATTTTTAAATGTTCTGGTAATTCAGTTTGTTTCCAGTCTTCATCTTTTATTTCTATGCCCTTTCTTCTAAAGAAATATTCAGTGAGATTACCTGTGATCGATGATGCATCTGTATCAATATGTAGTATGCATTCTTTAACCGTTTCCGGGATGGGTACAAGTTGACGTCTGATACGCTTTGGTAATGATCGTAGCAGGACTTCGATCTTTTCCTTTAACATTCCAGGCACCAATTGTTCCAGATGATATTCATCAATCTGATTCAGCACATGCAATGGAATATCGACCGAGACACCATCATTTTCATGTCCAGGCTCAAATTGATAGCTTAGTGGTAAATGAATGTGATTGATCGCCAAATTATCCGGATAGGTTACCTCTGTGACAGCGTCTGCTTCATGCAGCATGATTTCAGCTGAATCCATGTAAAGATATTCGCGGTCTGAGTGTTCCTTTACTTTCCGCCATTTCTCAAATTGTGCTGCGGCATATATCCGTTTAGGGATTCGTCGGTCATAAAATTGATAAATCGCTTCATCATCAAGAATATCGATCCTTCTCGATTTCTTTTCTAGCTGTTTAATCTCTTCAATTACCCGATGATTGTGTTGATAAAACTCAGCTTTTGAATTGAGTTCTTCATAAACCAGGGCATGACGAATAAAGATATGACGTGCTTCTTCAGGATCAACAGAACCAAAATTGATTCTATTTCTGGCAACCACTGTCATACCAAATAACATTATTTTTTCATATCCCGATACCTGTTGTGCATTAGCATCCCAGTATGGTTCGGAATAAGTTCTCTTCAGTAGATGCTTTGCTACTTTCAACAACCATTGTGAATCCACTCCTGCGACAACTCTGGCATAAAGACGCGTTGTTTCTGCCAGTTCTGCAGCAACTATCCATTTAGGTGTTTTTGAAAATTGACCCGATCCAGGAAAGATATGTAGTTTAATATTTCTTGCGCCAAGATATTCCCTGCTGTCCGTCTTCACCGCAACATGGCTCAGTAAGCCACTTAACAAGGCGCAATGTATATTTTGATATTCCGCAGCTT
>CAZOJZ010000020.1:0-1938 GCA_964580205.1 uncultured Roseivirgaceae bacterium | reverse complement strand
ATTGCTTAGTTTATTTAACAGCTCCGTTTCCGATCTTATTATACTCCCCTTAGGGACAGGCACTCCGGCTCTATCAAGAAGAAATTTGGTATCCTCTTTGTCACCGGCAAGGTCCACACCAATGCCGCTTGTCTGGCTGGTAATAGTGGCTCTGATGCGTTTTTGATTAACGCCATAACCCAACTGTACCAGTGAGTATTCATTTAAACGCATAAACGGGATGCCTCTTTTTTCTGCCTCTTCTACAATAGACAGGGTGCTGGGCCCCAACTTTTCATCTTCTCTTATTTCACGCAACTCCTGAATATCTTCATCAAGTTGATAGGGCTTTCCTTCAATCAGTGCTTCAACTATTCTTACAGCGGCTTTAGCAGCGTATACTCCTGCGCGTTCCTGCGTATACGTAAACACTACATTGTAAACACCATCTTCCCCTGTGTCTCTTGTTCTTCCAAACCCACAATCCATGCCCGCAAGTGTTTGTATCTCCAATGCTATATGCTCAGAAATATGGCCCATCCATGTTCCTTCCCTAACCCTCTCAAAAAAGCCGCCCTCATGGCCTTCTGAGCAATGGTGTTCATATAGGCTGGGTAACATTTTCTCCAACTGAGCTGCAAATCCATCAACCTTATCCGAAGGCCTTTCTTCCATTTCCTCCAAGTCAAGTTTCATTACAATTAGTTTGTGCCTCCTATTCGACCAATAGTTTGGCCCTCTCAACACCTTTATATCCAATATCTTCATTTTATCAGTTGTTCTTGGCAGGTAGAATCAAAATTGTCCATTTAAATCCAATTTATCAGCATTTTATTAAAAGTATGAATTCCACCTGCAATATTGTAATAGCAGAATGCTACATTTGCTCTCTGAAAAGAGTAGTTCAAAGATAGTATTTTTATAGAATGTCAACAATGAATGTTAAAAACCCAAAGGGAAAGTTAATTGCCATTGGTGGGGCAGTTGACAAAGGTATCGGATTTGATTCAGAGAATTCAGGAAATCCTAATGTTAAATTTCTTGAATTGGGTATTTTGAAGCGCCTACTTGAAGAACTTACCGGTAGCACCAAACGCATAGAGATTATCACAACCGCCTCACAAATTCCCCAAGAAACCAGTCGGAATTACCTTGATGCATTCAAGCGACTTGGGAATAAGAATGTTGGGGTTATGGATATACAAGAGAGGGAGGATACGCTTAGCGAGAAATATCTTGAAAGGATACAACAGGCTGAAGGTGTTTTATTAACAGGGGGAAACCAATTGCGTTTAACTACTATTCTTGGTGGAACGGAGTTCCTGAAAATATTGCTGAATAAGTATCAAAACGAAAAATTTGTGTTGGCAGGCACCAGTGCGGGAGCAATGGCTATGTCCAGTACTATGATATACCATGGCAGCAGTTCGGAAGCTTTACTGAAGGGAGAAGTGAAGATGTCAAGAGGCCTTGGATTCATTAAGGATGTAACTTTCGATTCCCACTTTATAAAAAGAGGCCGATTCGGGCGCTTGTGCCAGGCTATTGCCAGCAACCCTGTTAACATTGGTATTGGTCTGGGGGAGGATACGGGGTTACTTATTACCAAGGGAGATCATATGGAAGCCATCGGTTCCGGACTGGTGATAATAGTGGAAGGGGAAGACATTAGGTACACAAATTTGGCAGATATAGAGGATGGGAAACCGATCTCTATCGAGAACCTGACCGTTCACGTCCTCTCACAGGGCCACAGCTATATCTTTTCTGAAAGGCGAATGGTTCATTGAAGTCGTTGATGGTTGATCGTTGTTAGATGTTAAAAAGGAAGTCTTTTAAGTCATACAACAGAGATTGCTATTTATAGATCTCCACTTTCGGTTTGTTTTGTGGAGTTGCAATTCCCCTGTACATACCGGGTGTATTGAACGCCATGATATAATTCCCCTTCGCATCAAC
>CAZOJZ010000019.1:0-13606 GCA_964580205.1 uncultured Roseivirgaceae bacterium | reverse complement strand
AATAATTCGATCCTGCCTGGCAGAGTTGGGTATGGTCACTATGCCATGCTGCAAATCCCAGCGCAAGGTGATTTGTACCGGAGATTTTCCATACTTCTCTGCTATTTCAACCAATACGGGTATTTCCATCACTTTGCCCCTCATGATAGGACTCCAGGCCTCCAGTTGTATACCCTGGGTACGGCAGAAGTCCAATAGTGTGGGCTGGAACAAACGGGGATGAAACTCAACTTGATTTACCATGGGTATGATCTGACAATGCGACAACAAGTCCTTCAAGTGATGTACCAGGAAATTGCTGACCCCAATGGATTTGACGCGTTTTTCATTATATAGATATTCCAGCGCCCGCCAGGTTTCTTTATACTTTTCCTTAACCGGCCAATGAACCAGATACAGATCCAGGTAATCCACTTGAAGACGTTCGAGGCTGGCTTCAAAAGCCCTTATGGTGCTGTCATACCCTTGATCGGTATTCCATACTTTAGTAGTGAGGAAAATCTCTTCCCTGGGTATACCGCTGTTTTTCAAGGCCCGCCCCACCCCTGCTTCGTTGCCATAAATGCTGGCGGTATCTATGCTGCGGTAGCCTTGGTCCAGCGCCCACTTAATGGCCCGTTCCACTTCGCTGCCCTCCTTGCTTTCAAAAACCCCTAAACCAAACCAGGGCATTTGAACCCCGTTGCTGAGGGTGGTGGTATCGGTAATGGTTTCAATCATAAACAATCAATTATTGTGACCATCCAACTTCGGGATTATTGAGCAGAATAGCAAAGTGTTACTTTGTTCAAAACCCCGTCAACCGCTTACAGAAAACAATATGCTCGCCATGAACCTGCCAATGTTGTAAACGAATGATCTTGGAATTGAGACTCACTGCTATCAACTTTAGAAAGAAACCAGAAGCAGTATAAATAACATTTAACTTTTATAAATGACCTTTTTCTACTAACTTCTTAGAAATCAATCTAGTAAAGCATGAAGCCTAAATATCTGCTAGTACTTGTATTTTCTATATTTCATCTCTTTTCTAAGGGCCAACAGTCAAAGTACTTCACCGGGAAGTCTGAAGATAGCCTGAAGGTAATGGAAATGCTCAACGTGGCGCGCAATATATATAATAATCAGTATTTTGACTCAGTGATATCTCTAAGTGAATCCATACTTGAAAGGTCACTTGAAATAGATTTCTCCCGTGGCGTAGGAGAGTCCTATTTCCTTAAGGCAAGAGCATTAAATCGTCTGGGTAGCTGGAAAAAAGCCATAGAAATGTATGGGAAAGCTCTTGAGTTCTTTGGGTCCCTCAATGACCATAATAGAATGGCCAGCACCTATAACAACTGGGGACTTATTCTCAAAGCAATAGGAAGGTTTAGAGAAGCCATTGAAGCTGGAGAAAATGCATTACAGCAGGTAAGTTTAATGCCGCCCAGCAGACTGAACTTTCATATTCTTACCAATCTTGGAAATTCTTACCAAAGTCTCGCTCAATTTAGGAAAGCTACCAGTTCATATTTCGAATCTCTGAAAGTGTTGAAAAATGAAAAGGATAGCATATATAAAGAGCGGATGCAGGCAGAAGTCTACATCAACCTGGGAATAGTATACTATGAACAGAAGTTGTATTCAAAGTCATTGGAAATCTACCATGAAGCACGATCCATTCTGGAAAGTCAACAAATGAAACCCCAACTGGCCACAGTCTATAACAACCTGGGAGTTGCCTATACCGAAACTCAAGATTTTAAAATAGCAGAAAAATACTTGAACCTTGCATATAATTTGTATGTAGAACTTAATTATAAAGTTGGAATGGCAGTTTCTTCCGACAACTTTGGAAAGATTTATTATGCACAGCTTAAATATGACAAGGCTATTGAGCAACATCAGCAAGCAATCCGAGAACTTCAACAACTTCATGCTACCGCTTATTTACCAGCAACTTTTTTAGGACTAGGTGAGTCATATTTAGCCGCTAATCGGCCAGAAAAGGCTCAACTTGCTTTAATGAAGGGTTTACAAATTGCCTTGAAATCAGGACAAAAAGTGCAGGAATTGAAACTTTATGAAGGACTAATTACATTACATAAATCCTTCGATGAATTAGAGATGGCGCTTATGTACTATGATTTATATTCCTCTCTAAGTCAGGAATTAAACGATCAACAGATTGGCCGGTTTATTGGCCAACAGGAGTTGAAAGAGCATATTGATAAAAGGGACCTGGCGTTGAAATCCCTGCAGTCGGAAGCTGCCCTACTGGAATTTCAGATTAATAAGCGCAATGTGTTACTAATTCTATCCATTTCAGTGATCATTCTCATTACTGCTTTGTTTTCTATGATTTACCGGCAACATCAACTAAAATCAATGAATCAAAATTTCGCTTTGGAACAGAAACTTTTAAGGGCACAACTAAATCCTCATTTTATATTTAATGCCCTGGGTGCCATTCAGCACTACATGTATAACAAAACAGCACGCGAAGCTGCACGATACTTGTCCAAATTCTCCAAACTTATGCGCTCAATTTTGGAAAGTTCCCGAACAAGTCAAACCACGCTCAGTACTGAACTGGAAACCATGAAATATTACCTTGACCTTCAATCTTTGCGTTTCAATAAACCGTTCCAATACACCATTGAAATAGACCCGGAATTAGACCCTGATCTTATACAGGTTCCCTCATTAATCATTCAACCGTTGCTTGAAAATGCCATAGAACATGGGCTTAGGCCCAAACAAGGAGGATGGCTTAAAATTGAAATTAAGCAATTAATGGACCATATTGTGATCGCGGTGGAGGACAACGGGGTAGGACTTGAAAATTCAAATAAAGTCAATCAATCTAATAAATCAAAACAAAGTCTCGGCAACACCATCACATTTGAACGGTTGTCCCTGATTAATCGCAAAAGCAAAAATAAGATTCTTTTTAAGGTGGAAAGTAGATCTAAAATTGAAGCAGGCCTTTGCGGAACCAGGGCATCACTAGAGATTCCAATAAATTAATCTATCATGTCAATTCGTACTATTATAATCGATGATGAAATAGCAATTATAGAAGGTTTGCTGAAGATGCTTAGTCAAGAATGCCCTCAGGTCAAGGTAGTAGCAACTGCCACCGATGCTATCCAAGCCAAACAGCTATTGCGGTCCAAGCCAATAGACCTGGTCTTTTTGGATGTGAAATTGGGAGATGGCAATAGTTTCCGGCTTTTAAAAGAGTTTCATCCGTTGGATTTTCAGGTTATCTTTATTACAGCCTACGACCAATATGCAGTAGAAGCTTTTAGGTTCAGCGCTCTTGACTTCCTGCTCAAACCAATTGATCCCGACGATCTGAAAAGAAGTATCGCTAAAGCTGAAAAAGTATTCTATGCTGAAAGTTTACAACTCCGACTTCAAAATCTAATGTACAATCAACAACGAAATGGCAGGGACCGGACCATTGTGCTAAAAACATTAGAAGCCTATCACGTGGTTCGGATAAAAGATATTATTCGATGCGAGGCTAAAGGAAATTATACATTATTCCATTTGAAGAGCCCTTCGAATATTTTGGTTTCACAGACATTAAAAAAATATGATGAACTGTTAGCCAATTTCAATTTCTTTAGATGTCACCAAAGTCATCTGGTAAATATGGATGCTGTAATTCGATTCGACAAAAGAGATGGCGGGGCATTGGTATTGGAAAACCATCAGTCAATTCCTGTTTCACCCAGAAGAAAGGAGCAACTTTTTGAAATACTCAGTGTTCAATATCAGACTTCCTTGGGTAAGGTTATATGAAATGTAGTGAATTCGTTTCTTTTACTGGATACGGTTATCACCCCCTGTAACTTTTCAACAGCCTTTTTTACAATATAAAGACCCAGTCCGTATCCTCTGGTTTTGTCAGTACCTACTGAAAACAGATTGAATATACTGGCAATGGACTCTTCTGAAATACCGATTCCATTATCATTCACTTTGATGTCCAGTGATTTAGGATTTGAAGTAATTCCAATAGTAACCATGGCTTTAGGTCTTTTGGTGGCTTCATTGTAAAAAATGGCATTTTCCAAAAGATTCAGGAACATTATTTTAATCAGTTTTCGATCCGCTCTAAACTCTGTCTTTTGGGGAATAGTATATTCCAAACTAACCGATTGTGCTTTCAGGGTGTCGGTTAAGCTGTCCCAAACCTCTCTGATTAGCTGTTCAAAATCTATCTGGTCCACCTCAGGCTTGGTAACGTATATCTCACTGGCCATCACCAGTTTTTTTAACATCAGGTCCATACGAGTGGCAGTATCATCCAGTTTATCGTACAGACCCACTACTTCCTGGGGATCCGGTTCAATTCGAGCCAGTTGCACCAACCCTTTAACGTGAACAATTGGTCTTCTTAACGCATGGGAACTTTGGTACAGGAAGGTATCCAATTCCTGGTTAGTCCGCTGCAGTTCTGAGGTCCGTTTTTTTACCGTAGTTTCCAAGCGAGAATTAACGCTATGCAACTCTTGATTAGTTTCATGCAATTGTAGTTCAGATAATTGCAAACTTTGGTTGGCAGACAATAATTCCTTTTGCTTTTGATTGATCGCTTCGTTCTGCTGACTCAGCAATTCATTGGTCTTTTTCTTCTGTTGATTAATTCTATAATAGTAGATGGCAAATAGCAGAAAAGTAATCACCCCACCTATGAGCATCTTCACCTGCAGTGTTTGCCGTTTAATAACTTCATCTTTGGTGGCTTGTTGTTGACGCAACAATTCGTTTTCGCGTTCCCTTTTCTCTATTTCATAGCTTTCTTCAATATAAGCCAGTTGTTGGGTTTTATTCTTATTAAAAAGACTATCCTTTAGCAGGGAATATTGTTTAAAATAACTCAAAGAAGTCTTATGGTCATTTTTCTTCTCGTACAGTTCATGATACCTTTGGTACGATTCCAATTTTGCATCCTGAAGTCCTATTTCTTCAGATAGACTCAAGCCCTTTGCAAGTTTATCCATAGCATCCTGGTAGCGTTCCATCATTATCAAAGTATGGGCCATATTATTATAAACTCCCGGGGCATGTCCCATCTGATTTAAGTCAATAAATATTTGAAGCGCCTTTTCGTAGGCATCGTATGCTTTTTGATACTCACCTTTCTGAGCATGGACAATACCAGTATTATCTAAGGTCGATGCGATTCCTTGGGGGTAGTTGATCTCAGAATAAAGTTTAAGACATTTATTCAAAATAGTCAGCGCTTGATCCGGTTCTCTTAAGTTTATGTGAATTTCAGCTATGTTGTTTAGAAGATCAGCATGTTCCTGTTTTTCACCTAACTCCTCGAATATTTTCAGGGCAAACCTGCTGTGTTTCAAGGCCCTTTCATATTCCTTTTGATCTGAAAACAACAGCGCCAGGTTTGAGTTGATTCCCGCAATACCCATTTGGTACTCTAGCTCTTCGAAAAATTTAAGTGATTCAAAATAAGCTGCTGCGGCTTTTTCGTGATTTCCAAGCCGCATGTAAACAGATCCTAAATTGTTTGAGACCCGTGCGGCGTCTATCCTGTTTTCCAGTCTTTGATAATACTCATAAGCCCTGCTTAAAAATTGTATGGCATTGGAAAACCTGCCCAGGTTTTTATAAATCAAGCCAACGTTATTATAAAGACTGGCAAGTCTATCTATCCTTTTTTGCTCCTGAAAAATTCTTTGTGCATCATTGAATAATTCTAAAGCGGTGGCAGAGTTATTAAGTTTATTGTTGGCCCTGCCCATAAGAAAATACGACTCCGCTTCCCCCAGTGGGTAGTTAATGTTTTTAGCAATATTTAATGACTTCTCACAAAGACTTATCGCTTTATTATAATTAGATTCTTTATATAAGGCTTTAGAAGCGCTGATGATGGTCTGAACTTTAAAGCTGTCATCAGGCTGTTTAGAAATGGCAACCAGTAAACTATCGATATTGGTAAAATCATAGGAACCGTTTGCGATGCCCTTAGTCCCCGAAATCAATGAAAGGAGAGTCACAAAAAATAGCAAGGTGAAATGCCTAACTCTAACCATAGCTCAAAAAATAGCCTACAAATATTGCAATATTCATGGAAGTTTGCAACTTTATCTGCCTTAAAATGTGCCAGTTAAGATAATGAAGAAATTGAACTAATCCAACATAATGATTTACCTGCCATTAAAACCAGGCCCCGATATTATACTTTTCAAATGTTCAAGTCAGATTTCAGTCCATGTATAAGAGGGCTAAGGTTAGCCAAAGAAAATATAGGCAACCCAAATGGCCGCCATTACCCCAACTACATCAGCAATTAACCCACAGGTGATTGCATAACGGGTTTTACGTATACTAACAGACCCAAAGTATACTGCAATTACATAAAACGTGGTTTCGGTGGTGCCCTGCATGACACTAGACAAACGGCCAGCAAAGCTATCCGCGCCATAGGTTTCCATGGTTTCAATCATCATGGCACGGGCGCCGCTTCCACTGAGCGGCCTGATGAGGGCTGTTGGCATGGCCGGAATGAAATCAGCGTTTAATCCAAATAATTCCACCAAATAGGACAACGCGCCAATCACTAACTCCAAACACCCGGAAGCCCGAAACACGCCAATAGCTACTAACATAGCTACCAGAAACGGGATTATCTTAACTGCCACCTGAAATCCATTCTTTGCACCTTCAATGAAAGCGTCATATACATTAATTCGTTTTCTAAAAGCGGAAAAAATAAACAGTATTATAATTGACAATAGAATTATATAACTGGCATTGCTGCTTACTATTCGTGCTTGGGCTGCAGGAAGGTTATAAAAATACCATATGACCAAAGCAATCAAAGCGGTAATACTTCCCAGATACAATAAAACAATTTTATTAAAAAGATTAATTCTTTGCATAATAGCCACCGCTATCAAACCCGCCACCGAGGAAAAAAAAGTGGCTATCAAAATAGGAATAAACACATCCGACGGATCGGCAGCCCCCAGTTGGGCTCGAAATACCATAACATTAATGGGTAAAATAGTGAGGCCTGAGGTATTTAATACCAAAAACATTATCTGGGCATTGGACGCCGTGTCCTTTTTGGGATTAAGGGTTTGCAGCTCTTCCATGGCCTTTAATCCGAGGGGAGTGGCGGCGTTATCCAGGCCGATCATGTTGGCGGTTATGTTCATCACCATACTGCCAATAGATGGATGGTCAGGGGGTATTTCAGGAAAAAGTTTCTGAAAAAAAGGGCCTACAATCTTGCTTAGACCATTAACAACCCCTCCCTTTTCACCAATTTTCATAAAGCCCAGCCACAAGGCCATCACTCCGGTAAGATAAATAGAGATCTCGAATCCAGTTTTAGCCATGTCGAAGGTAGAAAGCCCGATTTTTGGAAAAACTTCTACATCGCCCAAAAATATTAGGCGAAAAAGAGCTACTGTAAATGCGATTACAAAAAACCCTATCCAGATGTAATTCAAGGCCATAGTATGCGAAAGATAGTTATTTATTTAAAAATTCAAATAATGTAAAAAGGGACTTAACTTTATGAAAATAAAATTGTGCTGAAGATATTCCTTTGTTTCTCTATCATTTTTCTCCCAAGCTGCCTTTCTGAAGAAGGAATGGTTTATTTTACACCAGATGAACTGACTTTTTTGCTGGCTACCGATTCAGCGAAGGCATGGATTCTCACTAACCGGTCTATTAATAACTCCCAAGATGTTTTACAGGAATGTGACAAAGACGACCTGCTAATCTTCCGTAATACCATTTCTGCTCAGGACACCCTAAAAGTACAATTAGAAACAGGGCCAATACAGTGCCCCGGCCAAGCCGATAGCATTATCTATCAGGGCTACTGGAAGGCATTGGATAGTATCAACGTACATTACCTGCTGTGGGTGATTGAAGGGGATACTAGTATTCGCTTGGTGAATTTTATCACATCCGAATTGCTCAATATATCCTACACAGAAGGAAATGATCAGATATCCGAGGACTTTACAGCAAATTTGAATTAATCTACTGGATAAAATATTTTGTCTGTCATTAAATAAATACAATTTCTATCTTTTATACTTAAAAATTGTATTTTATCCCTAACCACAAAACCAACTACAGTCAAACGGGGTGAAATAAATAGTATCTATATTAGTATTTGTAGCACTATTTTAAACATATTCCCCTATTTAGGCCAAATGCCAATGCTTTTTCCACCCCTGTAATTTAAGGCCGGTTTATGATATGGAACCGTGGTTGGGCCCTCCCTAACTTGTTGAAAATTTATTGTTTAACCTCTTGAAATATTACAAAATTATGAAAAAGTTATTTACTATCTGCACCGCTCTTTTCGCCATGGTTTTAATCGGATGTGAGGATTCTTCAGATCAACTATTTACCGAAATAGAAGCTCAGAATATCGAAATTTTTGAAGGAGACAATGCCAACCCTGCGAATAGAACCTGGGACGCTGAAACTGAATGAAAGTATCTCAGATGACCTCGGATAACTAAATTCCTGGTCAATCTTTTGATACGAAATCAAATTTATCACCTAATTAGAAAATACTATGAAAAAATTATTAGCCGCCACACTGGGTCTAGCCGCTTTTGTTGCATTTGCATTTCAAAGCCCTGGCAAGAAAACTTCTGAGTCCCCTTTACTAGATGAGTTACCCCTGGTAATAACACTAGAGGGAATCGAGGATGGCCAAACGGCAAAATTAAATACAGGCGAGTTCCTTTCGGAAACCGAATAGAGCTAAAGCCACTCTGTAACACTATTACTTAAAACAAAACTTGAATGCTTTAATTCTGAATCAATTGTGGGTAATTTTGAACTATGCTCACAAACCGACAATTGTTTCAGAACCATCTGGCCCAAACCAGCAGCACTCCGTTGCAACTTGAAATTGAAAGTGCACAAGGCGTGTATCTTCAGGGGGCCAATGGTCAAAAGTACCTGGATCTGATCTCAGGTATTGGGGTAAGTAACATTGGACACCGACACCCAAAGGTAATTTCGGCCATTCAGAAGCAGTTAGATAATTATCTGCATCTGATGGTGTACGGGGAATATATTCAAACCCCACAAGTTAAACTGGCGCATGCACTGGCCGCCACGTTACCGGAAAAGCTGGATAACGTGTACCTGGTAAACTCAGGAAGTGAAGCGGTTGAAGGTGCGCTTAAACTAGCTAAACGTTATACTGGAAAAACTAAAATTGTATCGTGCCTAAATGCTTACCATGGATCTTCTCATGGTGCTCTGTCGGTTTGTGGAAATGAAATATTAAAACGATCCTTCAGGCCTCTAATACCAGCTATAGGGTTAATCAATTTTGGCAACTTCGATGATCTCAGCTGCATAGATAGTAATACTGCAGCTGTGATCGTCGAGACGATACAAGGAGAAGCGGGCGTTCGTATTGCCTCACAGGAGTATTTTGAAGCTCTTAGAGCCAAGTGTGATCAATATGGATGCTTGCTGATTCTGGACGAAATTCAGTCTGGGTATGGTCGTACCGGTAAATTTTGGGCCTTTGAGCATTATCATATCATACCAGATATTGTTGTATGTGCAAAGGGAATGGGTGGTGGCATGCCGATTGGGGCATTCATCGCTTCCAGGGAAGTAATGCAGTCCCTGACCAATAATCCGGTATTGGGACATATTACCACATTCGGAGGTCATCCCTTGAGTGCAGCAGCGGCGCTGGCCACTATTAAGGTAATTCAAGATGAGGAACTGATTCCGAATGTGCACCAAAAGGCTGAATTGTTTAAAGAATGGCTGGTACATGATAAAATCCTGGCCATCCGAAATAAAGGCCTGATGATGGCGGTAGACTTTGAGAGCTACCAGGTGTTAAAACCGATCATTGATGAGGCCATAAATGGAGGAATTATTACCGATTGGTTCTTGTTTTGTGACCGTTCTATGAGAATTGCTCCGCCATTAACTATTAAAAATGATCAAATTGTTGAGGCTTGTAAGGTTATAATGAAAGCTATACAAAAGAACTGAAGTAAGATTTAAAAGATATATAAGATATTAGGTAATAATACTGTATAATATGTAAACTAGTCTGTAAATATTACATGGATTAGGATTTTTTAAGGTCACGAACGACATTTTTTTGTACTATTACAAGAATTTATTCTTCTTAAGAGCACCTCTATGCCTATTCTATTCTATTTATAATCCTATTAATTGGTGATACAGTAAGAACCCGCAGGGTGTTATCTGTAATTTTTATGCTGATAATGAATAAATCCACACAGGACTGGTAATTGGCTCCCGGCTCTTGCTGCAGTGTGGACTATGATAAATGGTTACATCTACAAAACCTCCACGGTAAGATTGTTGTTGGTGTAGATGCAAATGTCTGCAGCAATCCCGAGGCTTTCTCTTACTATATCCTCTGCGCTTAATTGGGGTGCGTGCTTCTTAAGTGCCAGTGCTGCAGCCTGGGCAAACATACTTCCTGATCCTATGGCCGCAATATTATTGTCTGGCTCAATTACATCACCAGTTCCGGATACCATCAATAACTCGGTTTTACTGGTTATAATCAGCATGGCTTCCAGGCGTCGTAAATATCTGTCTGTACGCCAGTCCTTAGCCATTTCAATAGCTGCCCTCTTCATATTACCGCCGTAACTATTCAATTTTTCCTCGATTCGGTCCACCAAAGTGAATGCATCGGCGGTAGAACCAGCGAATCCTACCACAATCTCTCCTCCCTGTAATTTCCGGATCTTCCTTACATTACTCTTGGCCACGGTATTCCCCATGGTGACCTGTCCATCAGCCCCAATAGCGAGTTTCCCCTGGTGAATCATCGCTAAAACAGTGGTAGACTTCATTTTTGGCAATTTCATAAAAAGCTATGCGTTAAATAAGTATTCTAACAGGGTCTTCCAGAATGTCCTTTAGAGTTCTTAAAAATGCTGCAGCGGTGGCACCATCAACTGCTCTGTGATCGCAGCTTAATGTCACTTTCATGACGTTTCCAGGGACCAGCTGATCCTCCTTCACCACAGCGGTGGCCTTAATTCCTCCAACTGCAAGAATACAGCTGTCAGGAGTATTTATAATGGCCGTAAACTCCTCTACACCAAACATTCCCAGATTGGAAATAGTAAAAGTACTTCCCTCCCAATGACTTGGTTGTAATTTTTTCTCAACTGCCATCTTAGCCAACTCCTTAACTTCAGAAGCTATATGCGATAAGCTTTTGTTATCAGCGAATCTGACTACAGGCACTAATAGACCATCCTCAACGGCCACTGCTACACCAATATGAATATGTCGGTATTTGCGAATTTTATCCCCCAAATATGAGATGTTTACCCCAGGATTTTGTCGTATTGCAGCAGCGGTAGCCTTAATTATCAAGTCATTGAATGAAATCTTAACTGGCGACATCTCATTTAAACTCTTTCTGGACTCTATGGCTTTATCCATGTTGATCTCCATGGTGACATAAAAATGGGGAGCAGTAAATTTGCTTTCAGCCAACCGTTTCGCAATGGTTTTTCTCATTTGGCTGAGCGGAACTTCTTCTGATTGTTCTTGCCCTACAACTTGAGGAACAGTTACCACGGTTTCTGTGGACTGTTCCGGCTGATAATTTTCAACATCACGCCTAACGATCCGACCGTTTTCTGCTGATCCGGTAATCTTGCTTAGATCATATCCCTTTTCTGTCGCTAATCTTCGTGCTAATGGAGATGCTTTAATTCTCCCCCCTTCCCTGGCAACACTAGTCGAAGTTGCAGTCGAGGTAGCCTTGAGGGGCTCAACCGGTGTTTCTGTTGATGTGGTAGTTGGTTCAGGGGAGGTTGTAGTAGGTTCATGGGCTTTTTCGGCAGCCTTTTGCTTATGTGCGTCCAGCAATAATTGGAAGTTTGCCCCCTCTTCTCCTATCACGGCTATTACTCCATCTACGGGGACCATTGTACCATCTTCTGCTCCAATATAAAGCAAAATACCGTCCTCATAGGCCTCTAGCTCCATGGTAGCCTTATCCGTTTCAACTTCTGCCAAAATGTCACCAGCACTGACCTCCTCTCCTATTTTTTTTAGCCAGGTGGTAATGGTCCCGTCTGTCATGGTATCACTCATCTTAGGCATGGTGATCAAAGTTGCATTTATTCCGGAGGTATCAATTTTATCAGCCGGATCAACAGTTACTTCAGGTACAACCTCAGACGGTACAGCCTCAGGCTCTTTGATTGACTCACTACTATTATCTAAATTCTCTTGTAACAACGCCTGAAAATCTTCCCCTTTTTCTCCGATTACAGCAATTACTCCATCCACTGGCACAGACTCCTGCTCTTTAACCCCAATATGCAACAAAACCCCGTCTTCGTAAGACTCTAGTTCCATGGTAGCCTTGTCAGTTTCTACTTCAGCCAGAATATCTCCGGATTTAATTATGTCTCCTTCTTTTACCAACCAGGCCGCGATCACACCCTCTTCCATGGTGTCACTCATCTTGGGCATTCTAATTACTTCGGCCATAGTTTATTAATGAATTAAAGGCTTAAAATTAGACTTATTTCCTCCATTATCAATATTAAAAATGCTATTTGTTGTACGGTAATTTTATTAGCTAAAACCTGATACTTGAAATAAAAAATTCCGCGAAATAATCGCTTTCGTCGATTTTTCTACCCAGCCTTACTCCGAGGCCAACGTCTACTAATCGTATAAATCTAAAGTCGGTAATCAATTCAATTCCATAGGACCTCAACAGGGTATCAAAATCAAGTAATCTGCCTTCACTATAATCATAAAAAATATTTCCCCTGACCCTTTTGAAATAGGCCAACGACCCCGCCGCAAGATCAGGATACCACAGAGGTAAGCTGTAATTTGCTGAAATTCTATAGATGCGTTCGAAAGGTCTACTTGCATAACCCCTGGCATTAGTAAATACGTCTTCAAACCGGTAAGCATCCACTATTTCTTCCTGCTGATAGCCTCCCGTTAAAAACAATGAATGATTGCGAATTACTCCCGGAAAAAAGAGCGAGGAGTTCACAGTGAATATTTCACCTACATTCTCGGTCTCTCCGATGGTTCGTTGATGATTAACAGCCAGAGTCTGGGCCCATCTGGGAAATATATTCTGAAGCGCTTTGGTTTGTGCCCTTTGAAAATTAAAATTTAGGTCAATCGACCCAAAATCCTCATCGCGAGCCCTGTCGGTAAAATCATCCAGGTAATCTACTATTAAATGCCTGTAGCTCGACTTAAATGTAATGTTGGACGGATAGCTACCATGGGTAATATTAATTGGCACCCGGATACCGGCGGCAAATGCGTGCTCCTTCCATCGTCCGCCATAACCAATTATACTTAATGTATCGGTGGTGCTGACCAGATTATTGCTCTGCCGCTGTCCGGTACTAATGTCTACATCCAATATTGGAAAAAAAGGTCCATAGCTAAGTAGTGCTTGTGTCTTCCAACTATTCTCATTAGTGTTATAGGTAAATTGCCCGGTTATGGCCATGGTGCTCATTATGTTCTTTGATAAGACACCCACCCCAAATTCCTCCGTGGTCACAAACGGGTACCAGGAATGGACGGT
>CAZOJZ010000018.1:0-8357 GCA_964580205.1 uncultured Roseivirgaceae bacterium | reverse complement strand
GCGGCCATAACATGCAGGTCCCAATAGTACTGC
Organism: uncultured Roseivirgaceae bacterium; assembly: GCA_964580205.1. Lineage (GTDB taxonomy): Bacteria > Bacteroidota > Bacteroidia > Cytophagales > Cyclobacteriaceae > SZUA-3. Next base: position 8,324 of record CAZOJZ010000018.1, on the reverse strand, counting down.
CACTTCTCATCGGAAGCGTCCATTATCTTTTCATTGCTTCCTACCCCGGCGTTGTTTATCAGGATATCGATCCCCTGATATCGCCTACTTACCTGGGCTACTAATTCCCGGATATCCTCAGCTTTGCTGACATCAGCTTTTATTCCAGTCGCCTCTACTCCATAGTCCCCAGCAATTTTAGCAGCTTCTTCATCCAACCGTTGCTGATCCCGGGCACATAATACCAGATGAACACCTTCCTCTGCCAATCCCTTGGCAACTGCCAGGCCGATTCCCACACTGCCACCAGTTATTACTGCTATCTTATCTTTCAATTGTAAATCCATATATTAATTATAAATGGCGCTCGGTTGTACCGAGTGCCCATCTATCAGACTAATGAACATAATGCGCTAACCCCGAATTAGCAATAAACTGGTGTCTTTCCTTAATAAAAATGGTGGGCTTTTTACCGGTTATACTTTTAAAATCATTTATAAAATGTGCCTGATCTGAATAGCCACATTGGTAAGCTACACTTGTCAAATTCAACGTTTGATTATGAGCCAGTAAGCGCAGTACTTCGTTTATCCGGGTGATGCGCAGGTAGTGTTTTGGGCCAATTCCAATCTTGGCTTTAAATTCCCTTTCCAATTGACGCTGGCTGATGGCTACCTGGTTTGAGATGTCTTCAATCTTGATACCCATGGTATGTCGTATCAGTTCCGCAGCCCTGTTGACATAATTGATTTCGATCTTGTTATGCTCCAGGTTTTTCAACAAATAACTTTCGGCACGTCTGACCAGACCTGCAATACTTCTTTCTTCTCTCAGTCTGTGACTGAAGTCACGGAATTCACTGCCTAACACCAGCGACATATCTTCATAGCTTTCTTTAAAGGTTGAAGCCGGTACCCCAAAGACGTTGTAGATACCCTCTGGTTTGAAGCGTATGGCAAACACTTTTACGGGGGTGCTAAACTGCACCTCGTAAGGCTGAGTAAACAATCCCAAAATAAGATAGTCAGGGGTCTGTGACCATCCATAGTCATTTTGAAGACTGCAATGCAAATCAGTCAGGTGTAAGATAAGTTCCAGGCAGCCATTTGGAATCATCTGCATGGATAAGTGTCCCTCTCCATTTATATTAAAACTACCTTCCCAATACAGTTCCACAAACGGTCTGAGGCTTTCGCATGGCTTATACTCTGCTATAGGGTTACTCACTTTGTGTAATCAATATATTGAATATATGGCTATTCAGGCATCAATGCAAGCAGCAGCTAAGGGCATAAGTGTACTAATGAGATGATATTGGTTGATCCACTGTTGTTTCACCAATTGATTCTACTTCATCCTCCCCACCCCAAAGTTCTTTCATTACCAGATTAAGGTCCCTTAGCGCCTGACTACAATCACCTTGGAATGAAGAGCCATGCATGGTTGCCAGTGTTTTTGGTTTTAGGTCTGCTAAAGTGTGAAGCAATTTAGGCGTATTATGGGTGTAAGGTGCATATTCCATCAAAGGTCCCTGTTCATATTCAAGCAATGAGTCTTTGTGTGCTGCTAATATATCTTTATCAGTGATATCAATTACCTTCCCATTTTGATGGAATAGATCGGAGCATAACAGTGTTTTATTGGTTTCCTCAAACATTACCCCTGCATCCCAACCGTGGGGTAAATGAGGTGTTCTGATAAATCGATAGGTGTATTTCCCTGTATTTAACAGAGCATTTCCCGCCATTGCATGGGCCGGCCTTATGGCAAAATCGCCCATATTAACAATAGCTCCGGCTTCACTACATACAGCTTTTGCATTCGGAGCTACCTCCAACCATTCATTCAGTGCTCCGCATTCATCTACTTCGAAATGACTAAATCCAATCCACTTGATATCAGATGGAGTAATAATTTTACTTACCGCTTCAAGTAGCGCAGGAAACATTTGTCTCATTCCAGCGTGATAGAGCATCGGTTCATCATCCTTGATCAGAAAATGATTAAACTGCAAATTAAAATCAGGGACGAAAATTGAAATCCTGTAAACATCCGGGGCGATTTCTGAAACATTGATCATGGCATTCTGAGTCTATTATTAATGAAAATTATATTTTTTAAACAATCATGTTTGATTTGAGTCAAAAGTATCCGGAAAAAAATAAGCATGATTGTAAAAAAACGACATTGTTATTTTTTATCCTTTCGGTAAATTCTCCATTAAAAACCGAATTTGATTTCCTCCCATAATTTTAGCCACTTCATCTTTAGTAAACCCCGCTTTTAGCAGCGCATCAGTAAGAACCACAATTTCTGATGCATCAAATAAGATATGAGTGGCTCCGTCAAAATCTGAACCCAATCCGACGTGGTCAATACCACCAATCCGTACCGCATGCTGAATGGCTGATACAATACTCTCTATCCTCAGGTCACCCACCACATCATCCCAAAATCCGATCCCTATTAGTCCTCCGGCATCAGCAATGGCTCTAATTTCGGAATCACTTAGATTTCTGGGAATATCAACCGTACCCTGAACGCCAACATGGGACACAACTACCGGCCGGTCTGTAATCTCCAGTACATCAATGATCAACTTGGGTGAGGCATGGGCCAGGTCGATAATTATGTCCATGCGATCCATTTCCTCAACTACGTCCCGGCCAAATTCAGTTATACCTGCCTTGGTTACACCCCCGGATGAGCCACCCAGTTTATTATCAAAAAAATGAACCAGGCCCATGATTCGGTATCCGGCATGGTAAAAATGCTGTAGATTTTGGATGTCTCCCTCCAGCGCATGTAATCCCTCTATTGACAGAATACCCCCAACTTTTGGCGGGTCAGTTTCGCGATCCTCCAGGAACTGCTCCAACTGATTTGAGGAACGAATAATCTCTAACTGACCTTGGGAGCCAATCTCAGCATTATGCAGTATCTCAGATTGGTACAAAGCTCTTTCGGCCAAGCTAAACCAAGTGCGAACCGGCCATCTATTGGCTATGGCCAAGAAGGTTATTTGGTCCCAGGAGTCCTTGGTCTCATAATAATTATGCCCCACAGGCATTTTGATCACCGCATCAAATACCTGGATACAAATATTCCCTTCAATCAATCGCGGAATATCAACATGACCATGGTCCAATCGCGTCAGTGGGTCACGGTCCCAAAGGAGATTGTCCGCATGCAGGTCCGCAATGTAGATTTGTTCATGGAATTGGACCACTTCCGGGCTTACCTGAGACACATCAATACCTTCATGAACATTCTTGTCCAAGTCTGCTCGATGCGCAGCAAAGAAGAATAAGTAAATAACCCCCGCGAATAAAAGCCCGCCCAAAAAGATGCCTATTTTTTTAACCATAAACGGCAGAATCTAAATTTTCTCTTTTAAAATTCGCGAATCGGCGGGGAGAAACCATTCATAATGCCTAATTTGTAATTTTTAATTGATTTACAATTTCCCTGAATTTTCTAATTCTGTTTTCGTCGGTTATATCCACTGTATATTCCCCTTCATCACTACCCATCTGCACTTGGTTTTTATGAAATTTCATTTTACTTGGGCGAGTCCCGGAAGCTGAAACATGAAACTCTCTGGCTCCTGTTTGTTCCAAAATCTGTAAAACATTTTCTTCATTAATGCCAGCACCTGGCATAACTATAATCGCCCCCTTGCAGGATTCCAGTATTGATTTAATTATTGCCATCCCATGGTATGCAGAAGACCGTTGACCAGAAGTTAAAACCCGGTCAACCCCTAACGAAATAATATCTTCCAGGCTCTTTATAGGATCAGGCGTCAAATCAAAAGCCCGGTGAAAGGTGACTTCCAGAGGCCTTGCGACCTCAATTAACCTACTCATTACCTCAATATCCACTTGGCCGTCTTTTCGGAGCACTCCCATCACTACTCCTTCCATACCAAGTTCTTTGGCCATCTGAATGTCGTGGAGCATTACTTCCAATTCTTCCTTACTATAAAGGAAATCGCCGCCTCTGGGGCGAATCATGGAAAAGATTGGTATTTCTACGATTTTTCTTACTACTTCCAGCATCCCATAACTGGGGGTAGTTCCGCCTTGGTGACGGTTGGCACAAAGCTCAATACGGTCAGCTCCTGCAGCTTCAGCATAAATTGCCGATTCCAGATTATAGCAACACACCTCCATGGTGATTCCATCCATGGGCATCCCAGGTTAAAGAGCTAGCGAAATACCCACATCAACTTCTGCATTAGGTAATGCGGCCCGGATCTCCTCTGCCTCTTCAGGTGTAACATTGGTCTGCCACAGAAACACTTTCTTAAGTGAAGGCAATGTTTTCAGGCTCTCCAATAAGTTAGCAGTAACCTCCGTACCGTATAGATTTAAAGATTCCAAATGAGGCAAGCCCTCAATCACCTTAAGCCCCTGATCTGTTATTGGGTTATTTTCCAGATGTAACCTGGTAAGATTATCCATGCCTTCCAGAAATGACAAGTCAGCATCGGTTAATTCGGCACCTCCTACGTGCAACCAGGTTACCTGTTCTTTTACATTTTCAATTAATTTCAACGAGGATTTTTCGATGTCAGCGGTCCTTTTCTTTTTAACCTCTATGAAATTGTTATTTGCTGCAATAGGCTGAGCATAGAAACCTGCTTCAGTCAGCAAGGCAAGCTGTTCTGGTGCTGCAGGAGTTACCGAAGCACGTTCAACATAACTCTTAGGATCAGTGTCCAAACCATAAAGTTGAGCCAAGGCAAACTTCATTTCAGGGTCAACACCAGTCTCCAAAACCGAATTTTCAAAATCTGTTCCTGAGTTCAACCACCACTCGATCAATTTCACTTCATTATAACTTAAAGGTGTCTTTCCCCCGGAAGGCATAAACTTCTTGTTATCAGGTCTTAAAGTAATTCGTTTAAAAATTTCACTTTCACGGGCATTTCCTGCAAGAATTACTTCACCATTATCTCCGCCGGCCAAAATTGATTCCTGATCTTCGAGGTTAAGGTCACCTTTCATCTTGGTGGCATTATGACATTCTACGCACCGTCTCTGCAGTAGTGGCGCAATAATGTGATCAAAAACCTTCACTGAGTCCGGGTCATCAGCAAGAATCACTACTTGTTTGCTGGTTCCTCCCAATAGTCGGCTGACCGGTTCCGGGGCATACTCCAAAAGATAATTGGATCCATGGGTCAGGTTTCCTCCAAAGTGACCGGTAATGGTTATTAGCAGCACCAGCAATAATAGTGAACCCTTGTAAACATTAGAGGATGTTTTAAGCTTGCCGATTTTCGCCAGCCATGCAAGTATTGATACCACCGCTACTCCTACCCCCATCCATCGATGCCAAAACAAAGTGCTTTCATTGTAGCCGCCATCACCGGCCAGCAGCCAACCCAAACCTACTGCCAGTAATGCTGCAATAGCTCCACTCAACAGCATTATGGAGATGGCATTGTTTAAATTGACCCCTCTTCTCCGTGCGACAATCTCGGCTATGCCACCCAAAAGCAAAAACCCGATGGGCAAATGGACCACCAACGGGTGAAACCTGCCTAAAAACCCTGCTAACTGGAAATCTAAAAAGGTCATATACGCTCTAATTTAATGGGATAAGTCTGGTCTGCATTCCATTGACAAACATATATATTTTCATCTTCATCAATACATACGTCATGACAATGCTTAAAAACAGGGGTTTCCTGAAGCATTACTTGCAACGTTCCGTTGTGGTATTCTGGCTTGGTACCACCTGGATTGCTGATTACTTTATTATTTTCATCGAGAATGGTTACAAATCCGGAGTTCGGCGTCTGGTTGAGGTATTTTAATCTCGACCAACATACTCCCGCGAAAAGATTCTTTCCATGGATCACAGGTCGGCAAACATAAGCTCCCGGAAGAAATATAGTTTCTACATAGGACCCGTCCAAAGTAAACCGTTTAAATGAATTATGGGCCCTTGAGGTTACCAATAAGCTAGGACTCTCGCCCCTCGAATCAATACAAACCCCATGATTTGTTTGAAACTGATCATCCTCGTCCCCTTTTCCACCAAACTTTCTAATGAATTCTCCATTTTCGGTAAACTGGAACACGTAGTTAGATCCATAGCCATCTGCAATGTAAATATCGCCATTTGGACCAATGGCAGACTCTGTTGGGTGGAATGGGTCCTCCTCTGAAAGCGCTCCGTATTTAGAAGGATGTGAAATTCGCATTAGCCCCTTGCCATCTAAAGTGGTTTTTACCACCGAACCCTTGGTATCACAGATAAACAAGAATTCTTCACCGCCTGCATCCCATAAGGTCAATCCATGGCCGCCTTCAAACTGAGTTCCCCAGCTATCAAGCAGCTTTCCGCTTTTGTCATAAACCAGAATATTGTTTCTGGTCTCATCACCTACCATAATAAGTCGCCCCTTGCTGTCCATTACCATTTCGTGACAATTATTTACCGGCGTTTTTGCAGAGTCAAGATCGCCCCAGGATTTATGGGCCCGGTACTTGTATTTTCCATGTCCAAGTACCTGTTCATCAAGTGTTGGTTTTCCCCGGGCAATATTGAAATGGGGAATCATAACTGAGCCGGCAGTTATCCAGGCGGCCTGTTTTACAAAAGTCCTTCGTTTTTGCGTCATAATTGTTAAGTCAAAATGTCTTTTACTACTTCACCATGTACATCAGTTAATCTGAACCGGCGGCCCTGATACTTATGGGTGAATAGCAGGTGGTCAACTCCCATAAGATGCAATATAGTAGCCTGTAAATTATGTACATGTACTGGATTTTTTACAATGTTGTAACTAAAATCATCTGTTTCACCATATGTTATGCCTTTCTTCACTCCTGCCCCTGCCATCCAAATGCTAAAACATCTGGGATGATGGTCCCGGCCATAGTCTTCAGGTGTCAGCTTACCCTGGGAATAGCAACCTCTTCCAAACTCACCTCCCCAAATCACCAGAGTGTCGTCCAGCAATCCCCGCTGCTTAAGGTCCTGAATCAAGGCCGCAGAGGCCTGGTCAGTGTCCTTCGATAATTTCCTTATTAACACCGGCAAACCCCCGTGCATGTCCCAACCCTGATGATACAATTGAACAAACCGAACATCATTTTCAGCGAGCTTTCGAGCCAGCAAACAGTTGTAGGCGAATGTGCCCGGTTGACGAGCATCCTCTCCATACAGGTCAAATATATAGTCAGGCTCATTTGATATGTCTAAAGTCTCAGGAACCGCAACCTGCATGCGGTAAGCCATTTCATATTGAGCAATGCGGGATGGTATTTCGTCATCTTGGGTATGATGGTATTGACTTTCATTTAACTGTGCCAGGTAATCCAACATCCTTCTACGGCTCTGCCTGTCCATACCGGGCGGGTTGTTCAGATACAGAACGGGGTCATGTCCGGATCGAAACATAACTCCCTGAGTTTTACTGGGTAGAAAGCCATTTCCCCAAAGTTTTGCATAAAGAGGCTGTCCGCCATCCTGACCACGGGAGAGCAGTACCACAAAACTGGGAAGATTTTCGTTTTCACTACCCAATCCATAACTGATCCAGGACCCTATGCTGGGTCTGCCAGCCTGTTGAGATCCTGTTTGGATAAAAGTAATGGCAGGATCATGGTTGATGGCTTCCGTATACATGGTTTTTATTATACAGATGTCATCGGCAATGTTGCGATGATAAGGCAAAAGGTCACTGAGCCAGGCCCCGCTTTTTCCATATTGCTGAAAGCTAAAGTCTCCCATGGCCAAAGGAAACGACCGCTGGTCAGAGGTCATCCCGGTTACTCTTTGGTCCCCTCTCACCGAAGCAGGCAATTCCTGGCCAAACATGGACTTTAACTTTGGTTTGTAGTCAAACAATTCCATTTGAGAAGGGGCACCGCTTTGAAATAAGTAGATAATCCTCTTGGCTTTGGGAGCAAAATGTGGAAACTCCGGCCCAGTTCCGCTCATTATATTTCCTAATGAATCTGAAGGGGCCATTGAAGACAGAGCCAATCCTCCCAGACCTAACAGTCCGCTGTTAAGAAAAGTACGGCGGTTAATATGATTATTTATTTGGTATATGTGTTGGTCCAAATTCATCTGCTCATCTTTTCATTACAAACTCGTCGAAGTTCATTAGGGTGGTAGCCACCACAGTACTTGCCGCCAATCTCACCGGGTCCAAACTTTGATCAACAGGGTATTCGCCGGTACTTAACCAATTTCGTACCCTATCGGGGTGCTTTTCAAAATCAGCTATCTCTTCCTGATAAAATAAACGCATTTTTTCCAATTCATCTATTCTTGGCTCCCTGCCTATTAAAAGTTTATAGGCAAAAATGATCTGTTGA
>CAZOJZ010000017.1:0-2888 GCA_964580205.1 uncultured Roseivirgaceae bacterium | reverse complement strand
GACACATACTCCTTGATTTCCTCACGCAGCTTGTCCGAATCTTTTACCTCAATCGAGGGAATCACGAAAGCATAAATGCCATTGCCTTTCACGGGGTGAGGACATCCAACGATAGCGGTTTCAAGGACTGAATCATGCTCGTCAATCGCATCTTCAATTTCTGCTGTACCCAAGTTGTGACCGGATACAATGATGATGTCATCCACTCTCCCTGTAATTCGGTAGTAGCCCTCTTCATCGCGCTTGCAACCATCACCCGTGAAATATTTGTCCTTAAACGTTGAGAAGTATGTGTCAAAAAATCTTTTGTGATCGCCCCAAATAGAGCGCGCCATGGAAGGCCAGGGAAACTTGATGCACAACCTGCCCTCCACTTTGTTTTCCGTCAACTCTTGTCCCTTTTCATCAACGACGCATAATTGTACCCCGGGCAAAGGCAGCGTAGCATAAGACGGCTTTGTCTTGGTGATGCCTGCCAATGGCGAGATCAGTATCCCGCCTGTCTCCGTTTGCCACCATGTATCAACAATTGGACATCGTTCTTTTCCAACATATTTATTGTACCAATTCCATGCTTCTTCATTAATTGGCTCGCCAACGGTGCCCAACACCTTCAGAGTACTCAGGTTATGTTTGGTAACATATTCAGTTCCATAACCCATTAATGCACGAATGGCAGTGGGAGCAGTGTAAATGATATTCACTTTGTGCTTGTCCACTGCGTCCCAAAACCGTCCTGCATCCGGCCATGTAGGAATACCTTCAAACATCATAGTGGTCGCACCTGCAAGCAACGGTCCGTAAACGATATATGAATGTCCTGTGACCCAGCCAATATCTGCCGTGCACCAGTAAATATCATTTTCCTCATACTGGAATACATTAAGGAAAGAATATTCAGCGAAAACCATGTAACCACCGCAGCTATGCTGAATGCCCTTTGGTTTTCCGGTTGATCCGGATGTATAAAGAATAAACAATGTGTCATCCGCCTCCATCACTTCGGGCTCACATCTGGAATCTGCTTTTTGTAATTCATCATGCCACCAAACATCACGTACACTTTGCATATTGATCTGTTGCCCTGTTCTTTTCAATACAATCACTTTCTTCACAGATTCACAGCTTTTCAGCGCTTCATCTGAGATATCTTTGAGTTCTATCGTTTTGTTTCCCCTAAAGCCACCATCAGAAGTCAATAACACGGAAGCGGATGCATCATTCATCCGGTCTGCAAGCGACCTGGAAGAAAATCCTGCAAACACCACTGAATGAATTGCGCCAATCCTGGCACATGCTAAAACTGCAATCGCCAGTTCGGGGACCATAGGAAGATAGACACCAACCCTGTCACCTTTTTTGACTCCATTATTCTTCAGTACATTGGCAAACTGACAGACCTTAAGATGCAATTCATTGTAGGTAAGTTTTAAATACTTCTCCTTCGGGTCATTAGGTTCCCAAAGTATGGCGACTTGGTCACCGCGATCCTTTAAATGGCGGTCAATACAATTTTCCGTGATATTCAATTTCCCATTGAGGAACCACTTCACGCTGGGCTCGGCGAAATTCCATTCAAGGACCTTATCCCATTTCTTTTTCCAAGCAAAGTTTCCTGCAACATCCGCCCAAAAACTTTCTGGATCATCAAGGCTTCTTTTATATTCCTGCTGATACTCTTCAAAGGTTCGGATTCTTTTCAGCATAAATTTTTTTTAGGTATTAACAAGGGGTTGTATCTCAACATTCTACAATTGTATTGTTAATTTATTCTCTATTTGCATTAATTTTCTTGCAAGCTTTCTGTCTTCTTTTATTCCCCTCTCAAACCTCTTGCAACTCTGTGATACTGCAGAATAATCCAGATCGTATATTTTACCTATTTCCTGTAATTTTAACTCAGTATGCTTGTTTATTAAATACATCGATAACTTCCTGTATATATTCCCCTTCTTTCTATCTATTATATTACTTCTACTTAATTTATACTCTTTCTCTATTAACTTTATTATTTCTTTTGAAGTCTTTGTATTTACTTTCCTTGTTCCTGCTATTTCTCTTTTATTCCCAAGCTTTTCTATCTTACCCATTATATATTCTACATACTCTGTACTACCAAGTGTACTGCTCCCCCTTCTGTCAAGCAAGGTTTAAGTTGGAATTATACAAAAATGTAGTGCTTCGTTAAGATTAACATTAACTCCATTCCCATTATGCTCATTAAGCCTATATCCAATTTATCTTAGTGAATCTTCTCATGATACTGTGCTTTTACATTTCATTTCCCTTCTTTGGTTATTTGTCTATCGTTCACTTCGCCAACTCAACCCCAGGAATCTCGTACTGACCGTTCAGGACTTCGATCTTCGGCAGATACATACGCATCAGCATGTAAAATGGTTCCTTAGGCGCCGGTAGCCAGTTCGCCTCATTGACTGTTGCCGGCTGAGTGGCGCGCACTTCATTGACTGGTTAGCCGGCGACCCCGTGTCGCAAACTGACTCAATCCTCATCGGACCGTGAGCGAAATTGGTTCGTTACTCAGCGGATCGAAGTAGCTGAAAAACCGCTGGAAGTCTTCAGGCGTTCCACTGCTAAGCCGGGCCTTCCCGGACTGTAACACAGCCATTAGGGCGGACTGGGGGGTTTCCGCGTGTATACCGTCAATACCTAGGGCATCCATATCATGTAGCAATAGGCTGTTCAGCGTTGAGCGGTCAATTTCCAGAACAACGTCGGCGTTCTCCGGCAGGAATTCGTGGAACTGAGCAACGCCTCGCCGAACTTCCAGTCCAAATCCTTCATCAACGTCGGGTAGGCGGAAGCCCATGGTCATGTGCACGTCAAGGGTGTTTTCGGCCTGCAGACGAAAACGAAAACCGTTTACG
>CAZOJZ010000016.1:0-3443 GCA_964580205.1 uncultured Roseivirgaceae bacterium | reverse complement strand
GGTAAATTGCCCGAGTTTTCCAATAGGAGCCGGTGGATGTGACGATAAAGGAAGTGGTTGTACTGAGAACTTTTGTGTCAGCCACTATGGATCAACCAACTGCGGTTCGGACAATATCGATCCAACTATTACCAATTGTCCTGTTGATATATCTGTATCAATGTTGCCTGGTAGTTGTGATGCCGTGGTTAATTGGACGCCACCCACCGCATCTGACAATTGTAATCTAGCCTCCTTTACTGGTGACCATAATCCGGGAGACATATTTCCTTTAGGGTTAACCAAGATTACCTACTCCGCAATTGACGACAATGGCAATTCAACCGTTTGTAGTTTTCAGGTGGATGTGGTGGATAACACGGGACCGGTGGTTGCCAACTGCCCTGCGGATCTGCTAGTATTCAATTTTGATCCTGGTGCTGATGTTTCAACGGTCAACTGGATAGAACCTGTAGCCAGCGATAACTGCGCAATTTCCAGTTTTACCAGTACACATCAGCCTGGAGATCAATTCTCCAAAGGAGTTACTATGGTTACCTATAGTGCCTTTGACGATGCAGGCAATAAAACCTCATGCAGTTTTACAGTTGAGGTGCTGGGTAACTCACCACCTGTGGCGGATGATATATTTATTCAGACCAATGGTATCAACCCTGTGAAGGTTTGTTATGATGCATCAGATAAAGATGGCGATGGAATAATTCTTACTAATGTGAACTACAATACCGGAGCAGGTTTGGTCGATCAGGTTGACCCCAATCAATTGTGTTTTCTATTCACACCTTCTCAGGGGTCTTTCGGAATTCAGATAATAACAGCAACCATTTGTGATGATCGCAATCCTTCTGGCTGTTCTGAGGTAAAGGCAAAGATTGAAGTACTTAAGGAAGAAATTACTATCTACAAAGCATTTAGCCCGAATGGCGATGCCATCAATGATGTTTGGCACATTGGAAATATCGAGCAATACCCTGAAAATTCAGTGACCATATTCGATCGCTGGGGCAGTGTGATTTACAATGTGACTGGATACAATAATGAAAATGTAGTTTGGGATGGCAGGGGCAATGGGAGAGGAGTCTCGTCAACCTCCGTAGTTCCTTCAGGGACCTATTTCTTCAGTATTGAACTACAGGGTTCAGGATCAAAATCAGGTTTTTTAGAATTGATCAATTGAGGTGAAAAAGAAGCTCTTCATATTGGCCATATTTTTAGTCGGTGGACAATTAATCTGGGGACAACAGATAGGGCAATACACTCAATACATGTCCAACGAATTGGTTATTAACCCTGCCTTTGCAGGGGCCCATGAGGTGTTAAGTCTGACCATGGTACACAGAGGCCAGTGGTCAGGACTGGAGGGTGCTCCGTCCACCCAAACATTTTCAGCACATTCACTTTTTAAAAATGACCAAATTGGTCTGGGAATATCAATTATCAACGATAAGGTGGGCATACATCAAAATTTAAGTTTGAATACCAGCTATGCTTATCATTTGAAGGTTGATAGGGATTCCTACTTTTCAATGGGACTGCAAATTGGCGTTAATCACAAGCAGTCGGATTTTGCTTCCCTTAAGGGTCATATCCAAACACCAAACGATCCTAGTATAAATGCGTTAAAAGCAACCTCAACTTCACTGGAAGTGGGAACAGGAATTTACTTTAGGAGTCCAAAACTTCATCTGGGTTTATCAGCCCCAAAGTTGTTTTCAAGTAAGCCCTCTAGAAACGATTCCATTAGCATAAAACTAAACAAGCCGCATTATTTTTTGTATGGAAGGTATCGAGTACCAATAAACCCTAATATAAAAATCCAACCGGGAATTATGATAAAATACTTGCCAAATGTTCCCGTCTCATTCGATTTTACTCTCGCTGTTATTTTCAACGAAGTTTTACTAACAGGATTATCGTATCGGTCTTTCGAGTCCATTGACTTATTGCTACAAGCAAAGGTGACGCAGCAATTAAAGATTGGATATAGCTTTGACTATCCAATAAGCATGGTTTCGGAGCTTAGTCGGAGTTCTCATGAGATCATGCTGAATTATATATTTAGATTTTCCAAATACAAAATTAAGCCACCAAGATAATCTAAATTGAAATGAATAGTTTCTGCCGATATATGGGGTTAGTAGTGGCTATCTGTGTGCTTTGTTTGGTTTCCGGATTAGCTCAGGAAACCGTATTCAGTGGCCTAAAGAGCGATCTAAAAAGAGCTGATAGGCACTTCCAGAATCAAAGCTTCAAAAATGCATTAGAGTTGTATATACAGGCGGAGAAAAAAGGAAAAGGGGATCAAGAAATATATCTGAAAGTTGCCCGGACTTATCACCAGTTAAATGAACCCGATCAGGCCGTTTCCTGGTTTGAAAGATATCTAGAGTCTAATCAGACGCTACCTACAAATGATGTCTATAGCTATGCGGAGAGTCTTACCTCTCAAGGAGCATACCAGAAAGCTATAAAGTGGTACAAAAAATATATAAGTCATAATCCAGAAAACCAGTATGTTATTGAAAAGATATGGAGGCTAAAAAATATCGAATATTTATATACTGACTCAACCTACTACGAAATCAAGGAAGTAGCCTTTAACACAGAATACGCTGAACACGGTCCAGCCTATATGGATAGCGGGTTGATTTTTGTTTCAAATCGTAAAATTAAAGGTGGCATCATTAATATAGATCCCATCACAAACCAACCTTTTCACTCATTATACTTTGTTAAACTATTTTTTGATTCAGTTAGAAATAAATATTCATTCAGAAAACCCAGGCCATTCTTAAGAGGCCAAAACAAAAGGTGGCATCAGGGGGCTGCCGCCACTTCAGGGTCAAAATTAATTTTTACCAGAAACGCAATGAGTAGAGGTGATACCGAAAGTAGGCTTCAACTATACTGGGTGGAAAATTTGGCGGGCACCTGGAAAGGGGAAAAACCATTTGAATATAATAGCGCTGACTATTCTGTAAGCCATCCCTCTCTTAGCAAAGATGGGGAAACTCTGTACTTTGTGTCAGACATGCCCGGTGGTTTGGGTGGGAACGATCTATATGAATGCACTTGGACAGCTAGCGGATGGTCCCAGCCACAAAATCTTGGTAAAACTATTAATACCACGGGTGACGAGACTGCTCCCTTTATCCATAATAACCAAACCCTCTATTTCGCATCGAACGGGCATGGAGGATTTGGTGGATTAGACGTGTTCAAAGTAGTAATTACTGATGACCATCTTGCAGAGGTACAAAACCTAGGGTTCCCGGTAAATACGCCGTCCGATGATTTTGGGTTAATCTTGAATGAAGAAGGGTCGCATGGTTTTCTTGCTTCCAATCGGGAAAATGGGGGTTTCAATGATGATATTTTTGAGGTAATCGTAGATCTTCAAAGTTATCCCCTCATTATTAGTGGTATTGTTAGGTTTAACAACC
>CAZOJZ010000015.1:0-6003 GCA_964580205.1 uncultured Roseivirgaceae bacterium | reverse complement strand
ACCCAAACCATGTTGCCTAAGATTAATTGTTTAAAAGGCCCCATGGGCGATTACCCTAATGGTTTTGCGGTTATTCAATCAATGGCTTCCCATATAAGTTATCACTTGGGTGAAGTGATTTTGTTGCGTAGAATGTTAGGTATTTGGCCTCCGCCCTCTGGAGGATTCACCTGGTAGGACATCAGTTTTATGAGATGGTTTGACAGAATTACAGAAGACATAGCCAATTAAATAAATCACAATCCAATGAATAAATTATCCAACCAGGAGCATTTATGGGATATTCTGGAAAATAAAATTGTTGAAAATGCCACTTTTATTAGGGGCCCAATTTCTATGCTTATGTATTGTCCCCTGGGAATCAGGTAGGGTTGGCGAGAGAGATGGTCACCGTTCTCAAATGAGGCATATTGATAAACTGATAGATACGGTGGTGGAACTGGTAAGAGATTTGAGATCTTGGATCTAAGACCTATCATCTAAGACAATCTGGTATTTTTCAAAACGCGCCGCGCCACCTCTTCTTTTGGTGGTATGTAAAAGATGACCGGTGTCATCATATATTGTCAGTACAATGTCTGGGCCACCTTCGGTGAATGATTCCAGGACATTTTTCACAAATTGCTCCTGACGATATAAAATGGTAAAGCTTCCTTCACTGGCGGTCTCACCTTGTCCTAAAAAATCGTCTTCCGAAAGAAGGTCGACATCATAGGCTTTTACAATTAACCCTGCCATTGGTTTACCTTGATTGTCGGTAATGGTTCCTGCGATTAGATAAGCGTGTGACATGGCGTATGTTGGTATTTACTGGGAAAACACCAAAGGTAATATTTTATTTAACTTAAGTTATAAAAATCTTAAGATGCCCCTATGAGGCTGAACTTCAAATTCTCTTCAAAAATCATGCTTATCTTTACAATATGAAAGTGTTGGTGGTTGAGGATCATGCCGAGGTGGCTGAGAATGTGCATATCTACCTTGAAAAGGAAGGATATGTATGCGAGGTCTCTGAGTCATTCGAACAAGCTATGACCAAACTGGGCGGATTTAAGTATGATTTGATGATTCTGGACCTGATGTTGCCTGATGGAAATGGCTTGGAATTATTGCGATGGGTTAAACAAACCCACCCTGACATGGGTGTATTGATCTTGTCGGCAAAGAATTCCCTACACGATAAAGTAAAAGGACTGGAACTGGGGGCGGATGATTACCTGCCCAAACCTTTTCATTTAGCTGAATTAAATGCCAGGCTAAAGGCTATTTATAGACGGAGACAATTGCAAGGCAGTAGGACTATCACCTGTCAGGATATACATATAGATACTGAGACCATGGAAGTAAGGGCTTCAGACAACATGTTAGACCTTACACGCAAGGAATACGAGCTATTGTTATACTTTGTAGTGAATAAAAATCGAGTGTTAACCAAACAAAGTATTGCCGAACATTTATGGGGAGACTATATCGATACCCTGGATTCATTTGATTTTGTATACCAGCATATCAAGAACCTAAGAAAGAAGCTGTCACAGGCCGGAGCTAAAGACTCCATACAAACCATGTACGGCTCGGGTTACAAATTTTCAGTTTACCAATGAGGCTTATTATAAAATTTACTATGTTGTTCCTCCTGATATCATTAGGTGTCTTCTTTCTGGGAGGAATGATCACCTATCAGGTATTTAAAAAAGAGATCGACCTGGAACAGGAACGTTTCTTAAAGGAACGCCTTCAATATATTACCCGAATGATTGAAAGACGTCAGCCGACCGAAGATATTATATGGGATAAAATTCAAATATATCCATTAGGAAACCTAGCAAAAGGAACTGAAATCCAGTACTCAGATACGGTGGTAATGCACAGTACTCTGGAACGGCTTGAACCTCATATCAAGTTAGATGTTACCCTCGAGATAAAAGGTAAATTCTACCGTATTTCTATGTATGATATTATGGTGGAAGAGGATGATATTGTGGATAGCGTCAGGGAATCTATGATCAAGTTTTACTTGCTGCTTACGGTAATTATGTTTATGGTGGGTGGTGTGGCCAGTATGTATCTTTTTAAGCCATTTAACAATACCCTGGAAAGAATTAAGAGTTTTCGTCTTGATCAGCAGCATCCCATTCAGCTCAAAAAATCAGGTACCATTGAATTCAATAAACTCAATACTTTCCTGGAGGAAATGACCGGTAAAATTCAAAAAGATTACCAATCCTTACGGGAATTTACTGAAAATGCTTCTCATGAGATGCAAACTCCATTGACCAATGCCATTGGTAAGTTGGAACTACTGCTTTCTACAGGGAATTTATCGGAAGAGGATACCTCCAAAGTTATAGCCACGCTTGGTTCATTAAAGCATCTTTCCAAAATGGGCCAATCACTAAACCTTCTTACTAAGATTGATAATCGGGAATTCGAAAATGTTGAGTCTGTCAATTTCTCCCAAGAGCTGAGTGCTGCAATTGACAATTTCAAAGAACTGGTGGATTTAAAGTCCATTTCGTTGCAGTGTGAAAATAAGCAGGATGTGATGGTATCAATGGATGCCACATTGACCACTATATTGATCAATAATCTGTTGAGTAACTCCATTCGTCATAATCAGGAACATGGGTTCATAAAAACTTTCTTGGATGATTCCCGTTTGGTGATATGCAACTCAGGACCGTCATTGGCGGTCGCACCTGAGACACTCTTTGAACGGTTTAGAAAAGATCGACAAAAGGGTGATGGGCTTGGATTGGGGTTAGCCATAGTTAAAAGGATTTGCGATGCCAGTGGGTTTTCTGTGAATTATACCTGTGAAAAGGAAGAACATCGATTGGAAATAGCGTTTAAAGCTTAAAACTTCAAATTTCCTTCAGAATTGATACCAATTTGCTTCAAAGGGATGACCGAAATTAGAGTAAACTTAAATTAATGATGAAATCGTTTCTAGTAACTGTATTGGTGGTTTTGGGTACTGTGATGTTGGCGCAACAACCGGATTGGAAAAAGAGACAAGGAGCTAGGGGTTTCGGAGATGGGCAGTCTCCATTTAAAGTAACCGGACAGGTGATGGATGCTCAAAGTGGTGAGCCGATGGAATATGTAACTACCGCTCTATTGAGTCAAAGGGATAGTACCATAGTAGGAGGAGCGGTGACCGGTGTTGACGGCAAATTTGAAATTACCACCAGGCCAGGCAGGTTTATCTTGCGGATTCAATACATTTCTTATAAACCCAGGATTATAAGTGGTATTCAATTAAACCGGGAACAAATGACCCGGGATATTGGAACCATCAATCTGGAGCCAGATACTGAAATTTTGGATGAGGTAGTGGTACAAGGCGAAAAAAGTACCATGACCATGACCTTGGATAAAAGGGTTTTCCACGTAGGAAAGGACCTTACCAATGCAGGCAGGAGCGCAGCGGATCTGCTGGACAACATACCATCAGTTTCCGTAGATGTAGAAGGTAATGTCAGCCTGAGAGGGAGCCAGAATGTGCGAATCCTGGTGGATGGTAAACCTTCGGGATTGATAGGCATAAGCACCGCCGACGGGTTACGGCAACTTCAAAGTAATATGATCGAGCGGGTAGAGGTGGTCACCAACCCCTCAGCAAGATACGATGCAGAGGGATCGGCGGGAATCATCAATATTATTCTTAAGAAAGAGAAAAAGGAAGGCGTAAATGGAACATTTAATGCTACCGTAGGTCACCCGAAAAATTACGGGGGTAGTTTTAATCTGAATTATAGAAAAAAATGGATGAACCTGTTTGCCAGTTATGGAGTAAATTATCGTAAGAATCCTGGTGGAGGCCAAACCTTCCAGACATTTTTTCCTGGTGACACCTTGTATTTCACCGATAGAGACCGCCAACATGTTCGTGGCGGCTGGTCAAATAACTTCAGATTTGGCTCGGATTTTTTCCTTAATTCAAAGAATACCATAACTGTTGCCGCATTATATAGAGTCTCAGATGAAGACAATCGTTCAGACTTGTTTTACCAGGATTTTGACCAAAATATGAATCTGTTGTACATAACTGAACGGCATGACAATGAGCAGGAAATCGATAAGAACTCAGAGTATTCTATAAATTATACCAGAACCTTCTCAAAGAAGGGTCAGAAGTTCTCGGCTGATGTGCAGTTTCGGGACAATAATGAAACGGAAAAATCAGACATTAATGAAATCACTCATAGTGTTGAGGATGGTTCTCAAGACCCGGAACTATTTCAGCGGTCACTTAACGATGAATTTGATCGAGGTTGGTTAATACAGGCAGACTATGAACATCCATTGGGAAAAGATGGCAAATTGGAGGTAGGGGTGCGAAATAGTATCAGACGAATTGGGAACGATTATTTAGTAGAAGAGCAAAACGAGAATGGTGATTGGGAGAACCTGGAAGGTTTTAGCAATAATTTCAATTATGACGAAAATATTTATGCTTCCTATGCCATGTTTGGTAATAAAATAAACAAATTTTCATACCAATTGGGTGTTCGGATGGAGATCACCGATATACGTACTGAACTAGAACAAACCGGCGAGGTAAGCAATAAAAATTACACCGATTTATTTCCGTCGGTACACCTTACTTACGGACTAAAGAAGGATAAGTCATTTCAAGGTAGCTATAGCCGCAGAGTTCGCCGACCCAGGTTCCGCAGTTTAAATCCATTCTCATCGTTCAGTGATGCCCGCAACATTCGTTCAGGAAACCCTGATCTCGATCCAACATATACTGATTCTTACGAGTTGGGTGTATTGCAAAATTGGGAGAAATCATCGTTCTATTACGCGGTTTACTATCGTTACTCAACCGATGTAGTGAACAGAATTACTTCCGTTGAGGATGGAATTACCTACTCCAGACCTGAAAATGTAGGAACCAAAGATGACATCGGTTTAGAGATTACTTATTCCAATGAATTTAATTCCTGGTTAAGGATAAATGGAACGGCGAATATTTATCATTCAGCTTATGATGCCTTTGCTAACGGAGAAGATCTTTCCACTAAAACTACCACTTTCTTTACTCGTGTGATGGCCCAGATAAAGATTAAGAAAGAGTGGGATTTTCAAACTACCCTCAATTATCGTGCACCACAAGAAGTACCACAGGGTAAACGCAAATCATATTTCGTAGTTGACATGGGCTTAAGCAGGGATGTGATGAAAGGCAAAGGGACCTTCACCTTAAGCATAAGGGATCTATTTAATACCCGAAAATGGCGATACGAGACCATTACCAGTACCTACACCTCCGTAGGTTATTTTCAATGGCGTAGCCGCTCAGCAGTGCTTGCCTTCAATTACAGGTTAAACCAGAAAAAACGCAGACAAAGGGGTGGTAACAGAGGTGGAGGAGAATTCGATGGAGGAGAAGGGGAATTCTAGGAAGAATAACAAATTCTACTAGGAACTTATCTGGGTCAGTCAATATAAAAGCAGCTTATTCGAACTGTTTGCAACCTTTAATTTTTTGGGCAACTTTCCGTAACTTTTAGAAAAAGAAGACTATATGGTCCTGGTTGCGGGCTCCTGCCACCAGAAAACAGAGATTTCTAAAGTAAAGATTGGGAATTCTAATAATAATTTCACTACATTAAAAGGAATCACCACTAGCTCTAGTAACAGCCTTATTTGCTACTAAATAGCCCATAGGTGGTTATAACCTAATAATCCAATTCTTATTATGAACTCAAAATTAAACACGTACATATTTTTCGGACTCTTGTTAGTCTTATTTTCAACTTGTGGAAGTGATGATGATGCACCACCTCTTCTTAGTAGTGCAAAAGCAATCACTAGCTTTATGGTCGATGGCATAGCGGGGACCATTGATGAAGGTGCAAAGACTATTTCAGCGGAAGTGCCCAATGGAACGGATTTAACTTCTTTATCCCCTACTATCATCACTTACACACGGTTCGGTAAGTGTAACGGTGTAACCAACTGAAGTACCATCCTCGGCGGTTACCGTGTATA
>CAZOJZ010000014.1:0-1607 GCA_964580205.1 uncultured Roseivirgaceae bacterium | reverse complement strand
CCGGTAGGGAAGCTTATCCAGGAGATGTTTTTTATTTGCATTCGAGATTGTTGGAAAGAGCAGCTAAAATCAACAGTAATGATGAAATAGCAACGCAGATGAATGACGTGCCCGAATCTTTGCAGGGAAAAGTAAAAGGCGGAGGATCTCTGACGGCTTTACCAATCATTGAAACCCAGGCCGGTGACGTTACTGCTTATATCCCAACCAATGTTATTTCTATAACCGATGGTCAGATATTCCTGGAAACTGATCTATTCAACTCGGGGATCAGGCCCGCCATTAATGTTGGAATTTCAGTATCAAGAGTAGGTGGAGCTGCCCAGATAAAATCCATGAAAAAGGTAGCAGGGACACTTAAACTTGATCAGGCGCAATTCAGGGAATTGGAAGCCTTCTCTAAATTTGGTTCAGACCTCGATGCTGCCACCAAACTAACAATCGAAAGAGGAAGGAGAAACTTGGAAGTATTAAAGCAAAATCAATATTCCCCTGTCCCGGTTGAGTACCAGGTAGCTATAATCTATGCTTCTACTACTGGATTGCTCGATAATATTCCCACTAATAAAGTAGCTGATTTTGAAACTGAGTATCTAAGTGTTTTAGATGCAAATCACCGGGATGTATTGGAGGCTCTTCGTGCGGGTAATCTGGATGATGATTTAGTGGAGACCATGAAAACCGTAGCTGTTGATGTAGCAAAGAATTATCAGAATTAGCACCCTCGATCATGCCTAATTTAAAAGAAGTTAAAACCAGGATTAAGTCGGTAACTTCAACCCAACAAATCACCAGGGCTATGAAAATGGTAGCTGCAGCGAAGTTGAGGAAAGCACAAGACAGGATTATCCAGATGAGGCCCTATGCTGAAAATCTGGAAATGGTTTTGAGGAATGTGGCTGCCACATCTACTATAGAGGATAATGTATTTGGAGTGGTCAGGCATGAATCAAAAATTTTGTTGATTGTTATTACTTCTGATCGTGGATTGTGTGGGGCTTTCAACAGTGCTGTTCTCAAAAGAACAGTGAGGATAATTGAGGAAAAATACAAAAGTCAGCAGGACAGAGGTGACCTGACTATAATGCCAATTGGTAAAAAAGCGCTTGATTTTTTCAGAAAGAGAAGTTATCAAATAATTGAGGACTATTCTCATTGTATAGCTGAATTGACCTTTGAGAATGCTAAGAAAGCTGTAGAATATGTCATGAATGGGTTTTCTACACAAGATTTTGATAAGGTCGAATTGGTCTACAGTGAATTTAAAAATATTGCTACCCAAATACCGGTTGCTGAACAATTCTTGCCCATAGTTTCACCTGAAAAAGGGAAATTATCTACCCAGGTTGATTATATCTATGAACCATCGAAGGAATTTATTGCCGGGGAACTTTTTCCCAGGTCATTAAAGATCCAACTATATAAAGCCCTGCTTGAATCTAATGCTGGGGAAATGGGTGCTAGGATGACTGCCATGGATAAAGCCACAGAAAACGCAGGGGAATTGTTGGATGAACTCAGGTTAACCTATAACCGTACCCGGCAGGCAGCAATCACCAAGGAAATTCTGGAAATCGTAGGAGGCGCAGAAGCCTTGAAATAAATCG
>CAZOJZ010000013.1:0-1733 GCA_964580205.1 uncultured Roseivirgaceae bacterium | reverse complement strand
TGTTGAGTATGGCAGGCTGCGCATGTTGGCCCCATAAAGTCTCCATTACGGGAATCTTTATTCTTTGTAAGGCCTATTGGCAGGCCATCTGGGTTATTTTTGCTTGGTTGTATGGGTAGAAACCCATAATGCAACATATTTTTAGGATTACTTAAGCGTTGTTTTCTATCTGGATGCTCAAGGTTTAGGTAGAAGTCATAGGGTAAAAGACGGGAACCTTGATCAGTAAAATAAAAATATTCTCTGTCTTCATCTGTCCAGTTTTGATCGAGATAAATGATTTTGTCAGAATATAAGGCGCCTCGGTCGAGAATCGCCGGTATCCCTTGCGCAAAGACAGCCGAATTCATTAAAACAGATATGAAAATAAAAAGAGTTAATAAATATTTTTTTGACTTAGCCATAGTGTGTCTGACATTTCGTGCTTGTTTCTGAATTTCCTTCATGCGACTCAGTCTCTAGATAATAATTCATTGAGCAGATTGTCCTGAAAATTAACATTCCCCGTTAGACTATTATGCTTTTCACACAGGAATATGGTGTGATCGAGAGGAAAAAAACTATATTTGTGGCGCTTAACGCTTGGATCCAATGCATTTCTACCTAATAAAGAGGCTTTAGTGACTGAACCATCACCGGGTTCAAGTAGTAGAGCATCGTAATCTACACCTTTCACGGGCTGGGTGATTTCATCCGGAGACATTCTTATTAGAGATTCTCCATCAACTTCTTCGACGATCATTCTTGCCGGAGTTAATGTACAAGCACCGCCAAAAACAATAAATTTTGGGTGATCTTCAGGCAGTGGTATTGTTAATGACCAGACGAACCTTCGAGCTCGTTCGAGCCGTTTTTCAAAATAAGCATCCAGCGTTTGCAGATGTCTCTCCCCTTCTGTCTTGTCTTTAAATTTTTCAAGAATTCTCTCCCTGACTTCTGGAGAAAATATGGACCACTGAAAACGTTTCCAGATCTCCACATCATACACATCTCGGTTAAGCGATTTTCCACTGCTTGTGACTATCCAGTTGTTTAGTGGGTGCGGGAATAATTGGTACAAACTTGGCATGGTCGCAAGCGTTTCAGTGCCTATACGTTTAAAGCCGACTTTGACGCCAGTAATGAAGCGATACAGTGTTTTGATTGAACCCAGGTTTGGTGTGCCAAGTAAAATGACTCGCCTGACTCGATCACCACCGTACATATTAATCTTCTGGTCAAAATCATTGTCACCAATGACATCCTGACGGCCATATCGAATGTAATAGCGCGTAATTAAACCGCCCATGCTATGTGCAACGACATCAACTTTTAACTCAGGGAAACCATAATCAATCCTGATCTGGTCGATAAAGTCAGCGAGTTGGCTGGCGGTAATGACGTTATCCTGTCGCCAGTCATAATGAAAAATGTAGTAATTCTTTTGATTTGGGGTAACTTTTCCACCAACTTTGGCCAATTGAAAGCCGCCAGTATCCCCTAATGTCTCGATTATTTTTCCGTAAAAATCCTTGCCCACCGCACTGTCAGAAATAGCATAGGCCTCAGCAATACCGGGTAATGGTTCTAAAGTTTCCGGATCGATTTCATAAGCAACCTCGGCATAATCACTAAAAAGGATACGACTGATTGAACCTAACCATAGGTCATCACCTTCTTTAATATCTCTTAATTTACTGCCCAGAACACCATGAACGAAAACAACAGGCGGTTGGCAAGGATTTTTACGGAAA
>CAZOJZ010000012.1:0-7724 GCA_964580205.1 uncultured Roseivirgaceae bacterium | reverse complement strand
AACGATGGATGGACTGACCTTTACGTGGCCAATGATTTTGCGTCGCCCGATTTTCTCTATATGAACAATGGGGATGGTACGTTTAGTAACCAGCTGGAAAGTTCGATGAGGCACATCTCCTATTTCAGTATGGGTGTGGATGCCTCCGATATAAACAACGATGGCTGGTTGGACTTGATGGTATTGGATATGGTAGCAGAGGACAACTACAGAATAAAGGCCAACATGGGCGGCATGGATCCGGAATCATTTTGGAAAGTAGTTGATGACGGCGGTTATTATCAATATATGTTCAATACGCTTCAACTGAACCAGGGAAAAGTGGAGGATGAACCCGTATTCAGTGACATCGCGCAACTAGCCAAAGTTTCCAGCACCGATTGGAGTTGGTCCAATCTAATTGCGGATTTCGACAACGATGGGCTGAAGGATATCCATGTAACCAATGGTTTGTTAAGAGATATTAGAAATACCGATGCGGGTAAAAAGTTTTCCAACTATATTGAAGAAGTGGCCTATGGTTGGATCGACGAAAATCCTAATGCAGGAGAAGTAAGTATTTGGGATATTTTGGATTTGGAGGAAGCCCTGAAAATCACACCCTCACAGAAGCTGCCAAACTATGCGTTCAAAAATAATGGAGATCTGAGCTTTTCCAAGGTGACCACAGACTGGGGTCTGGATCAAGTTACCTTTTCCCATGGATCTGCCTATGCAGATCTCGATAATGACGGCGACCTGGATCTGATTATCAACAACATGAATGAAAGGGCCTATGTGTATCGTAACAACTCGGAAACATACAGTGATCATAATTACTTCAGGGTCAAACTAACAAACAAAAAAAACCACCAAACCGTGTTTGGCGCAAAAGTCAGGCTCACCGCACAAGGCCAATCACAATGGTATGAATTTACCAATGTTCGAGGCATGTATTCAACCAGTGAAAGTGTGGCCCACTTTGGGCTGGGCGAAGCGAAAACAGTTGATGAACTGGTAGTTACCTGGCCGAACGGCAAAACTACCAGGCTTCTTGACCTTGAAGCCGGTCAGCAAATAACCGTTGATTACAGCGATTCAAAGTCGGAGACTCAAAAACCAAAAATTGAATCCGCATACTTGCGTAAAGTTGACCTCATTCAGTTGGACCACGTTGAAAACGAGTTTGACGATTTTGAAAAACAAGTACTGCTTCCCCACAAAATGTCACGATTCGGACCAGCTTTAGCGGTGGCAGATGTTAACGGGGACGGTAATGCTGATTTTTACTATGGAGGCGCCAAAGACAGCCCGGGAAAATTAATATTACAGGATCGACAAGGAAAGCTCACCACTCTAAAATTGAAGGCGTTTATGGTGGATGCTATGTACGAAGACCTTGACGCGGCATTTTTCGATGCTGATGGAGATGGAGATATGGACCTTTATGTGGTAAGTGGTGGCAATGAATGGGCGCCAAACGCTGCAGAATACCAGGACCGGCTGTATTTGAATGATGGCAAGGGTGGATTTGAAAGATCTGAATTAATCCCTGAAATCACTGAAAGCGGTTCGTGTGTAAGACCTTTCGACTATGATCAGGATGGTGACCTGGACCTGTTTATCGGGGGCAGGCATGTTCCCTGGTCCTACCCCTCCCCTGCTACCAGCCGTCTGTTAAGCAATGACCATGGCAAATTCACAGATGTTACCAAAAGTATGGCTAAAGATCTGATCGATATTGGCATGATCACGGATGCGGTTTGGATTGATTTTGATGGAGACGGCTTCACGGATTTGGTAGTGGTAGGCGAATGGATGCCGATCACTTTTATCCGATTCACTGGAAATAAATTTACCAATGAAACCAGGAAATTTGGGGTCCTGGATTCCGAAGGTTGGTGGTACAGCATCACGGCTAACGATTTTGACAATGATGGTGATGAAGACCTGGTGGCCGGCAACCTGGGATTGAATTATAAATATCAAGCTTCACCTCAAGAACCATTCGAAGTATTTTATAATGATTTCGATGAAAATGGTCAAAAGGACATTGTGCTGAGCTATTATAACTTCGGAGATCGGTATCCACTACGGGGACGGTCCTGTTCCGCCCAGCAAGTTCCAGATATAAAATATGATTTCCCTACTTACAATCAATTCGCATCTGCTAATCTTCTGGATGTTTATGGCCTTGACAAACTAAACCCTGCTTTGCATTATGAGGCAAAAACGTTTGCCAGTGCGTTTTTGGAAAATAAGGGACAAGGGCGTTTCGATATGACTCCATTACCTAATGAGGCCCAGGTGTCATCCGTTAATGACATTTTAGTAATTGATCTCAATCAGGATGGCCATAAAGACCTGGTACTGGCTGGAAACCTTTTCCCTGCTGAAGTTGAAACACCTAGAAACGATGCGGGAATTGGCCTGGTACTTTTGGGTGACGGGAAAAACAATTGGGAACCGGTACCGGCAATAAAAAGTGGTTTGGTAGTTCCCTATGATGTGAAATGTATGGCGCTGCTTCCGTCGAAAAAGGGGAGCAGGATCATCTTTGGGGTGAATGATGGGCCGGTGCAGATCTTTGAGAGGGGCGAGGGGATGAAGGACGAAGGTGATAGGGTGGTAAGGTGATAGGGTGTTAGGGACGAGGGTGGTAAGGTGATAGGGACGAGGGTGATAGGGTGTTAGGGAACAATAGATTGGCGATTTTGCGGGGCACAGGGCGCTTGGCGCTTAGCCCATAGGGCGTGGATCGCAGGTGCCTTTATAACAAACTCCATTTACAAAACGTCCCCTCCGTCGGAGGGGAAACAGGGGTGGGTAATAAGTAAACTTTTGACAGAATTTTGACCGAAATAGTTTGACCAAAATAGCAAGCAAATAGACCAAATATGAAAAATTCAATTTCTCATAGCCGGCGAAATTTCATTAAAAAAACCAGTCTTGTTACTGGCGGTGTGATGATAGCCGGTAACACTGCCTTTACCAGATCAAAACCACCTCAGAATAAACTACCTCAATGGAAAGGGTTTAACCTGCTTGACTTCTTTTCCCCAAATCCTGCTAAACCCAGGCCCGCAACCGACGAAGAGCAGTTAAAATGGATGTCTGACTGGGGCTTTGACTTCGTACGCATACCCATGGCTTATCCTTCTTATGTGAAATTTGACCGGGAAAAGGACATTACCACCAAACGGGTACGTAAGATTGACCGAAAAGCGGTGGACCGGATTGAAAATCTGGTTTACATGGCCCACAAGTATAACTTGCACGTAAGCCTGAACCTGCACAGGGCCCCGGGATTTTGTGTCAATGCCGGGTTCAATGAACCATACAATTTATGGAAGGACGAAGAGGCTTTAGATGACTTTTGTTACCATTGGAAATTCTGGGCAAAACGTTTTAAAAATGTGTCCCGTGACTGGATAAGCTTTGACTTGCTTAATGAACCCTGCCTGCGTGAAAATATGAATGACCAGCATTCCAAACGGAGTGCAGTTCCAGGTGAATTGTATCGCAGGATGGTGGAACGGGCTGCAAACTCCATTCGGGGTGTGAACCCGGACCATCTTATAATCGCGGATGGGAACAACATTGGACGGGACGTGATACCTGAGATTATTGATCTGGACATTGCCCAAAGTTGCCGGGGTTATAACCCTGCAATTATTTCTCATTATAAAGCGCCCTGGGTGTACAAGGACTCCAGTAATTTACCGGAACCTAAATGGCCGGGACAAGTTGGTGACCAGTATTTGAGTCGTGCCATGCTCGAAGAGATGTATGCACCGTGGATTGACCTGATGAAGCAAGGTGTAGGCGTTCATTGCGGGGAATGCGGGTGCTGGAACAAAACGCCGCATGAAGTGTTTCTGGCTTGGTTTGGTGATGTATTAGACATACTGAGCACCAACGGCATAGGATTTGCGCTTTGGGAATTCAAGGGCAGTTTTGGGGTACTTGATTCAGGCCGTGAAGATGTGGACTATGAGGATTGGTATGGACATAAATTGGACCGGAAGCTGTTGAGTTTGCTGCAGGAGCAATAGCATATTCAGGGACGAAGGACGAAGGATCAGGACGAAGGTGATAGGGTGGTTGGGAACAATAGATTGGCGATTTTGCAGGGCGCTTGGCGCTTAGCCCATAGGGCGTGGATCGCAGGTACCTTTATAACGAACTCCATTTACAAAACGTCCCATCCGACGAAGGGGAAACAGGGGTGGGTAATGAGTAAACCCTTGACCTAAATAAGGCAATCCATCAGTCCTTTAGTCCTTCAATCCTTGAGAAGACTGGCCAATTGTGCACCTTGTGATGACGCATAATTGACCCTGATCACTTTTGGCTTATCGCCATTTATAGCGAACAAAATACCCCTGCTGCCATCAGCTAGTTCAATAAAAGATGCTTTCTTCACATCACCTTTGACATACAATCCAGACTTGAAAGGGCTAATACTTTTAAAATTACCCTTGCCATCTCCTTTCAGGTACAGTCCATAGCTTGCATCGTTTCTGGGCGTTTCTACCTCGGTTTCATACATATTCCCGGCCAACACTATATCAAGATGGCCATCCTTATCATAGTCATCGATCAACTGGCATTTGACAGATGATATCTGGGCCATGTTATCCAGTGGCGTTGCCTCGAATTGCAGATTTCCTTTGTTTTCAAAATAGGTGGTTGCAAAAGTATTAACCTGATAATGTAAGGCGTTTGATAGATTTTCTAATCCATACACATCGTACAAGGTGGCCTTTCCAAACGCATCGTAACTGGTGAATTTGTTCTTAACAAATGGCATTTGTGTGGAGGTACATTCTCTTCCTCTTAGTGGAAATAAATTGCCCTCATTATAATATCCCAGCACAATATCATAGATGCCATTGTTATCAAAATCTGTAGTATACACCTGAAACGGTTCGGCGCTGGAAGTTTTGTACTTGTTATTTAAACCGTGATTGCCTATTACTAAATCAACGTCTCCGTCTTTATCAAAATCAGCGGATGCAATTGAATACCACCATCCGGTATATTTATCTAAACCTGTCATGGCGCTGAAATCTTCAAAGTTTGTGGTATTATATTTATAGACATTTATACCCATCCACTCCCCGCAGATTATTAATTCTGGTAATCCATCGCTATCCAAATCCGTCCATGAAGCATCAGTGACCATGCCAATGTTATTAAGTTCTGGTATCAGCTCGCTGGTTACATCGGTGAATTTAATTACCCCCGGCTCGCTGTCATTTCTCAACAAAAAACTGCTTACTGGAAAAGGGTACATACCTGGCTTTTGTCTGCCACCAATAAATAAGTCTAAATCTCCGTCATTGTCATAATCGGCTTCCCGTACTACGGATCCACTTGTTTCAGGTAAAGCATGTTGACTATTTGAGCGGATAAATTTCCCGTGACCCCTGTTTTCGTATAGCCTGCTTTGGTAAAACTTCGAACCTTCAGGGTTTTCATTGCCTCCGCTAACTACAAAGAGATCTTGATCGCCATCCTGATCCGCATCAAAGAAAAGAGCATCAACGTCCTCGTAGTCTTTTTCTTCTTTCCATAATTTTTGATTGGAAGGAGAGAATTTGCCATTTTTGTCTTGGAAATATATCTCTCCGGGATAACCCATAGCACCGCCAATATAAAAATCCTCCAATCCGTCGCCATTTACATCTGATACAGCCAAAGCGGGGCCCATTTGTGACATTTTATGGGGTAAAAGACCTTCTCTTTTAAAATCGTCAAAGGCGTTTTCCTGATGATAATAGTCGATATTAACTTCGCTTGAAACGTCGGTAAATAACTTGTTTTCACTGGCTTTGGCAACCATTGGTTTGGTTGCCTCTATATAGTTGACAATCAGATGTTGATTGGCCTCCACGTTTTTAAGAACTTGATGCTTTCCATCAGGCCAGGTTACCTCCACTTTATTGGCCAAGTCCGACTCCCCCAATCCAAAATGAAGTTTGAATGATACTGAAGACAGATATCCCCTGGTTGGATATTGTTCAAGGACCTGAATCCCATCACCGGTAGTTACCCATACTTTGGCTCCAATACCATCTATATTCTTTGGAGGGCCCTTTAGCTCGACCGATAAATAGTGGTGGTTGCTAATCCTATCGGACAAGTTTTCGTAAATGAAAGCCGGTTTATCTACATTATTAACAATAAGGTCAAGGTCCCCGTCATTATCCAGATCAGCATATGCTGCACCATTTGATAAAGAAATTTCTGTAATACCCCAATCTTCACCAATGTTTGTAAAGGTTAAATCACCTTCATTTCTGTAGATGTAATTTACCTTTTTGCGGGTCGGAGCTAGTTGGGTCAATTGGGCAAAATGATTCAGAGGATCTTCTTGTTGGTTTTTAATTTTCTGAATTTCTTTATTTAGAAAAATATTGAAATCGTTACTAATAAAATTCCTCTTTACCCCGTTGGTAATAAACAAGTCTTTGTCACTGTCATTATCGAAATCTGCCAGTAGTGGTGACCAACTCCAGTCTGTACTAGAAACGCCTGCCAGTTGTCCTATCTCAGAAAACAACGGTAGTCCTTCTTCACTATTACCATTATTCAGCTGTAAGGCGTTGTACATATATTGATGGTGTAAACCTGCCTCAACATGTCCATAAAACAACTCGGGGTTCATTCCACTCATACTGGTTTTGATACCGTAGTTGTCCGCAGCTGCCATGTCCAGGCTCATGATATCCTGTAAGCCATCATTATTTATATCGGCTATATCAGTCCCCATAGAGGCGTTTGGTATATGCCCCATCGACTGACCTGTTTCATTTTTGAACGTCCCATCTCCGTTATTGATATATAAATAATCAGGTTCGGAATAATCATTGGCAACATAAATATCCGGCCAGTTGTCATTGTTTATGTCACTAATGGAAATCCCCAAGGTATAATTCATCCTGTTTGAAAGAATGCCGGCTTCAGCTGTAACGTCTTCAAACGAATTTCCATTATTTTTAAATAGCTTATTTCCTCCAAACGGACTTTCAGTGTTGTGTAGTTCAACCACTAGTTCAATACCGCGTGGCGGGGCTTCAAGATTGTGATTGATCAGAAACATATCCAGGTCACCGTCAAGATCGTAATCGAAAAATGCAGACTGCGTGCTATATGAAGGGTCGTCAAGCCCATAGACCGCCGCTGACTCTTTAAATACCGGAGTACCGTGCTTATCGGGGCCAAGATTTATAAAAAGCTCATTTATTCGGAACGCTCCATCGGTAAATGCCCCGGACCGGCAAACATAAATATCCAACAAACCATCTTGATTGATGTCTACCATGGACACACCAGTGGACCAACCAGTTTCGCCCGCAACCTTGGCTACGTCGGTAATATCTGCAAACTTCAGCCCTCCTTGGTTGAGATACAACTTGTTGTCATTCAGATTAGAAGTGAAATAGATATCCTCCAACCCGTCATTATTGACGTCACCTATGGCAACACCTCCCCCATTATAAAAATATTCGTAGAGAAAGCCGTTCATGTAGTCAGTTTCAGGAAGGTCATTGATGAATTTGATACCAGATTCTTCAACCGATACCAGTCTAAATAGAGGCGAATTATTATTTCCCTGGTTATGACCCTGATTCAATTCCAATTCCTGTTTACAGGAAATAAGTATTAATGGAATGAAAATATACAACCGATATATATTTTTAATCACCTGTGGTAGTATTTGGTTGTTCTTAAAGATT
>CAZOJZ010000011.1:0-1575 GCA_964580205.1 uncultured Roseivirgaceae bacterium | reverse complement strand
GTTTACCAGTTCAGGCACTTTTGCGTAAGCCTCAATCAATCTATCCGAAAATTCAACAGGATGAGAGGTGGTATAACGAATACGCTCTATGCCTTCAACTGCTGCAACATACTCGATTAGCAGTGCAAGGTCTGCGATTTGACCATCATACATTTCGCCTCGATAGGCATTAACATTTTGACCGAGTAAATTAATTTCCCTGACGCCTTGAGCAGCCAGTTCAACAACTTCATTAATAACATCATCGAAGGTTCGGCTAATTTCCTCACCACGGGTGTAGGGCACAACACAGAATGTACAATATTTACTGCATCCTTCCATGATGGATACAAAGGCAGTCGGACCTTCTGCGCGCGCCGCAGGTAAACAATCAAATTTTTCTATCTCGGGAAAGGATATATCGATAACCGATTCCTTTGTTTTAATAGCTTTGTCGACCATTTCTGGAAGGCGGTGCAAGGTCTGTGGACCAAAGACCACATCAACATAAGGCGCGCGTTCAAAAATGGTGGCGCCTTCCTGACTTGCGACGCAGCCACCTACACCGATCACCAGATCAGGCTTGTTTTCTTTAAATGGTCGCCAGCGACCCAGTTGGGAAAAGACTTTCTCCTGGGCTTTTTCACGAATTGAGCAGGTGTTAAGCAGAATGATATCTGCTTCTTCTGGCTTTTCAGTTTTGATGGCACCATGGGACTCGGCAAGGACATCCAGCATCTTGGCTGAATCATATTCGTTCATCTGACAACCCATGGTCTGGATAAATAATTTACAACTCATATCTAAGCTCTTAATTAATCGTGAATAGTCTTAAGTGATATCAAGGGGGAAGCTAAGCTACACTGTCTCGGACTGCATTTCCAGCATAATTATCGTTTATTTTACAGTGACTTGGAAGGATTCTGATGTGCTTTAAATGTATTTTTATACTGCATGAACTATAAATCGAAATTTTCCAATAGCTTCCGGTTTTTTAGAAACGGATATGTATACATAATCGAGTTCGTTGGAAAAACTCACCAGGTACGAATTTCAAGGCAGGTGAAGTTGATTGGCCAAGTTTTAAGTCACCATTGATCAGTGTATTCTGACTCAAGTTTAATTCCAGAAACAGGCAAGTTACAGATTGTAAGGTGAGCATAGTGGAACAGGATATTCAGCAAATACAAAATATTGTAGACATACTCAGCGAATTTGCTGTCAATTATGGATTTCAGGTATTTGGCGCAATAGTTATATTGCTGATTGGTTGGCAGGTATCCAGGTGGACTGCCAAAGTCGTTCTGAAGGTATGTGATCGGGCTGGATTAGACATCACGCTGGCAAAATTCTTTGCTGGAATTGCGAAATCTCTCATCATCATTTTTGTTGCCATTGTTGCCTTGGGCAAATTCGGCATAACTATAACGCCTCTAATTGCAGCATTAGGTGCGGTTGCCTTTGGTACCACTTTAGCCTTGCAAGGACCGCTTTCGAATTATGGCTCTGGCCTGACTATTATTCTGACCAGACCGTTCGTCGTTGGAGACACATTAAGAATCCAGAACGTCACCGGGATCGTAGAGGAGATCAAGC
>CAZOJZ010000010.1:0-11035 GCA_964580205.1 uncultured Roseivirgaceae bacterium | reverse complement strand
TATTTGTCCGGATTTAGTAGCTGCTCCTATTTCTGCAAAAGTTTTAAGCAAAAATATAAATACATACCATCAAGGTTAATTTAGCCAATCCTTCAATCCCTCACTCATTCAGTCCCTCAGTCCTTTCTAATAGTCCGTTTTAATATTCTTATCAAACGGAATCTTAAACTGATAGGCAATATTCTCGTCCAGTTTCTCATCCAGCACATCCAATCCATATTTTATTTTCCTGGGATCGTCATAGACATAAGTGTTAAACAAGCGGTCCCAGAAAGAAAATATATTACCATAATTGGTATTGGTCCAGGGACGCTCAAAATGATGATGGAATTTGTGCATATTGGGACTTATAAAAACCAGGCTAATGGTCTTGTCCAACCAATAGGGTACGGAAATGTTGGCGTGGGTAAAATAAGTAAAAAAAATAGTGACAATACGATAAACCATATAATAAGCAAGGGGCGCCCCAGCCAAAACGATCGCCAATAAAGCAAATAATTCTCTTAACAAATAGTCCCCTGGGTGGTGACGGGTCCCGGTGGTGACATCTACCTTGGAGTCACTATGATGGATCATGTGGAATTTCCACATCCATTTGTATTTGTGCAATAAGTAGTGTACCCAATATTGACCTATGAGATCCAGCGCCATAACTGCAATCAGAAGTTCTATTCCTATTGGTAAATCAAATAGATAAAGTAGGCCAAAACTATTACTACCCACCCAATTAAAAACTCCCAATGTCAATAATCCAAATAATAGATTTATGGTAACCGTAGTGGCCAGGAACACGAAATTGACTCTGGCGTGGTTCCATTTCCGATACTGAAAGCGTACCAGCGGAATAAATCCTTCCAGCGACCAGCTAAACCACAGGCAACCAACAATCCAGCCCAGTTTTTGCCAGGCGGGCATGGCTTCAAAAAAGTTTAGGAATTCAGTCATTCTTAATTTATTCCGCTGCTTGAAATTATAACACAATTATCTCATTAAGCAGTTTTTAGTTTTGAATTTTTGGTTTTTAGTCAACTGAGACTAGAATCCGGAAGATTAAAATAGCAAGGTAGTTTTAATCTGGGGTATTTATTTTTTAACTTAACTCTCCAATCCAAAAAAATGAGAGCTATTTTATTTATAGTGTATTCTCTTTTCTGCATTCAGCTTCCCGCTCAGGACCTGACCCTGACCCTAAAACACAAGAATACTGGTTCAGTTTATGAAGTGGACCCCGAGAAAGCTATAAAGTGCAAATTATCAGATGGTGCTACAAAAAAAGGCTATATCCAAAGTCTTACGGAAGAAGCAATCATCGTGAATGGCGAATCAATAAGCCTAAATGAGGTAGTAATGCTCTCCAGCTGGCATACCAGGAAAAATTCCAGTGCAAAAACCGGAGGAATCTTACTCACCAGCCTGGGTGGTTTGCTCACAGCTGCCGGAGTGGTTATCATAGCTGAATCCATTAAGGAAGATGACGCCAGTACGGTAATCGGTGTGCCCATTGGAGCTGCTACCACTGTAGTAGGATTGGGCACCACTTATCTGGGTATCCGTGCCTTGAAAAGAAAACGCTTCAATATGATGGACTGGGACCTAACAGTCCGCAGCTACTAGCCTTACGTTAGTGGAGCATAAGGGCTAGATATTGATCCTTCTGTCCCTGGCGAAGACTTTCCAGAGATCTACCGCTTCACCATCATCTACCACCACCAACTCCTGATGTAAAGCAGTAGTTGGACAAATATGCGTAGGTATGCCATATAGAACATCTCCCACCTCAAAATTTGCAGCATTTGGTGTTTGAATGACCAAGTGTTCCTCGCTATGAGTAAGAAATTCCACTTGTTCCAAATCAGTAAAATGAACCCTCGGATGGCCCATTTCTGAAGCAACAGCTTTATGTCCCAGATCAAGACATAACAACTCATTTGTAGGTTTACTTACCACCCTGGTCATGAGTACCGCAGCATGAAGAAATTTCTGGTCAGGTAGTATGTGACTGTACCCCTGATCCCAAAGCAGACAGGTACCAGGACTTAAATCAACTTGCGGATTCAAAGCATGAACCGAGAATGTGGGAGACCCGCCGGCAATGATCTCGGATGAATCTAGTGCCAAAATTAAGGCTGTCACTGGATTAAAAGAAGCCTGCACCGCCCGCTTTCTTTCCTGGATATCCTTGAACCTAATGTGCCCATCATACACATGCCATCCACGGAATTTCAGATAATTGGACCTTTTAATGTTATTCATCAGGTCTAACGCCCCGGGTCCAGGCTCTACACCTGTTCTGTGCATACCTACATCCAAATCAATAAATAATTGTAAAATCTCTCCGGATTCGGCCGCCAACCTTTCCAGCCGATTGGCTGTAACCAGGTTATCAACTAATACACTGAAATTTACACGTCGATATTTTTTTATTAACTCCAGGTATCGGTTAAGATTCGGACCAGCGGGTTGATAAGCCAGGAGTATGTCCTGTACCGTGCACTCCGCCAGCATTTCTGCTTCCGATATGGTAGCACATTTAAATTTTACGATACCGGCATCTTGTTGTAATGAAACAATTTCCCGGCATTTATGTGTCTTCACGTGCGGACGCAAACGGCCTGGACCACCGGCAACCCGTACCATTTCCGCAATGTTATTTTTAATTCGTTTCGGAAATACCAGTAAGGCTGGAGATGGGACCTTGTCCGGATTCTTAATTTGATACCACGCTGCCATCAATCTCCTTTCAGAAAAGGATACCTATAATCTGTTGATGGCACAAAGGTTTCCTTTATGGTCCTGGGAGAAATCCAGCGCAGCAGGTTAACCATTGCCCCCGCCTTGTCGTTGGTTCCGGACGCCCTGGCTCCACCAAATGGTTGCTGGCCCACCACCGCTCCGCTGGGCTTGTCGTTGATATAAAAATTACCGGCGGCATTTACCAGTTTTTTAGTAGCCATCTCCACAGCGTATCGGTCCTGGGAGAAAACTGCTCCTGTCAGGGCATATGGAGAGGTTTGGTCCACCAATTCCAGGGTTTCTTCAAATCTATCGGCCTGATATACATAAACAGTCAACACAGGTCCGAAGATCTCCTCACACATGGTTACATATAGAGGGTCTTGAGTTAAAATTATCGTAGGCTCGATGAAGTACCCTGTACTTTTGTCATAGTTACCTCCTGCAATAATTTCCACCAGATCATTTTGCCGGGCCTCATCAATATAGTTAGTGATTTTATTAAATGCTTTCTCATCAATTACTGCATTGATGAAGTTGCCAAAATCCTCTACTGGTCCCATTTTAATCTCAGACAAGTCGGACAATACTTTGGTTCTCACCTCCTCCCACAAATTATCAGGTACATAGACGCGGCTTGCAGCTGAACACTTCTGTCCCTGATACTCAAAGGCCCCTCTTACCATGGCGGTTGCCAATGCTTGCGCATCAGAAGATTTATGTGCCACGATAAAGTCCTTGCCCCCTGTTTCTCCTACTATGCGCGGGTAACTCTTGTATTTTGTTATGTTTCCACCGATGGTCTTCCAAATATGTTGGAAAACACCGGTGCTACCGGTGAAGTGAATTCCTGCAAAATCAGGGTGATTGAAAACAATGTCACCTGTAGTAGGGCCATCAACATAAATTAGATTAATTACCCCGTCAGGCACTCCCGCCTCTATGAAAATTTGCATGAGGACGTTTGCGGCATATATCTGACTGAACGCAGGCTTCCAAACCACGGTATTGCCCATCATTGCCGCGGAAGTGGGCAAATTGCCGGCTATTGCAGTGAAATTAAATGGTGTCAGGGCAAAAACAAACCCCTCTAACGGTCGTTGCTCAAGTCGATTCCAAACGCCGTCCGAAGATGCAGGTTGCTGTCCATAAATCTGTGACATGTAGTGCACATTGAATCGCAGGAAGTCGATTATTTCACAGGCACTATCAATCTCCGCCTGATAAGCGTTTTTGGACTGTCCTAACATGGTAGCAGCATTTAACTTTGCCCTATATGGTCCGGCTATCAGATCTGCTGCTTTAAGGAATACACTAGCCCGGTGCTCCCAGGATAATTCAGCCCATGCTGATTTAGCACCTAAGGCGGCATTTATAGCCAATTCTACATGACCTGCGTCGCCCTGGTGAAAGTAACCTAGTACATGTTGATGGTCATGCGGTGGATTAACCGGTACTTTTTTTTCAGTGCGAACCTCCTTACTGCCAATGTACATTGGAATATCAAGTTCTTTTCCACGGGCTTGAGTTAGGGCTTTTTGTAGATTGTTCCTTTCCGGGGATCCCGGGGCATAAATCAGTACAGGTTCATTTTTGGGAATGGGTACCTGATAAGTTCCTTTGGGCATTATTTCTGATTGCTTGGGTTAGGATGCAAAGGTAACCATTAGCGCAAAAAATCAGAATTTTGGAAACTATAATAGTTCCTTTAGTTGAAGGAGACTCTGAATACGGTAAGTGGAGTCAGGCATGTCATCGTGATTCCCCGGATCATAATAGATTTGATCGATCCCCGCTTCTCGTGCACCTTTAATATCAGTTGCAGGGTTATCCCCTATCATCAGACATTCTGCTGCTGAAACACGGGCATGCTGCACTGCAAAATCAAATATCTTGTGATGAGGTTTCAGCCATCCGGATCGCTCCGAGGTTATGACCTGATCGAAATATCCGATTAATCCTGAACTGACCATTTTTATGTGCTGTATTTCATCAAACCCATTAGTGATTATGGTCATTGGGTACCGTTCCTTTAAATAATCAAGTACTTCCAAAGCGTGCGGCATTAAATTTGATTTGCAAGGACATTGTGAAAGATACTTTTCTGCCAGTTCCATGTCCGAATCAAAGACCTCTAGATCCAGTGCACTTAATACTTTTTTGAACCTGGTATTCCGGATTTGGGCCTGGTCAATACGCCCCAGGTGGTATTCACGCCATAGATTATGATTGATTTTATGAAAAGTATCCTGAAACTGATTGAGGTTGAAATCAGACAGCCGGTCCAGCTCAAAATCGTTATAGATGTCCGCCAAGGTTTCGTTGGCATTGCTTTGATGGTCCCACAGGGTGTGGTCCAAATCGAAGAACAGATGCTTATATGGCCTGGTCAAACTATTAAATGTCTACCATGGATCTTATGGATCGCAAGCTCCCGATTGGACTCTAGCACCTGAAATGTATTCAGGTCATTCAAAAGGTTTGAATCTTTATGCAGATATCGAAAGATCTGACTTATAAAATCTTTTACTTCTTCTTTGATTTGATAAAACACCCACTGATCTTGCTTGCGTGAGCCCACCAGCCCCGAATTTTTGAGATAGGTCAGGTGTCTGGAAGTTTTGGTTTGGGTGAACTCTAAAATATGCTCCAGGTCCGAAATACAAAGCTCTGGATATTGGTTCAACAGAAACAAGATCCGAACTCTGGACTCATCGGATAAAGCCTTAAAAATTTGGCTCCCGAACACTAATGTGAAGTTCTTTAAACGCATGGTGTGGTGGGTTTCGCTTCAACAGTTAAGTTACCATTCACAATTAAGAATTAACAATGAAAAATGAACAATTACCCGTTCTAACACATTAACAATTTTTAACTCGTGGAACTATTTTGACTGTTAATAATTGTAGATATTAGTAATTGACTATCTTTATAGGTTAAAATTTTAACATTTCAGTTGCGACCAACAACCCTCAAATTAGCAGTTATTTGCCTGTTTTACACCCTGACAATTCAGGTGTCCACGGTATTTGGCCAAGATCAAAAAGAGGTCATTCAGTTCTCCGGAGTGGTTGTGGATGAGGACAGTACCTCAACTGGTCTGTTCGGTGTTCATGTCTATGTTCCTGCCGCCGGACGTGGTACGGTGACCAATCAGTATGGTTATTTTTCACTACCTGTCTTGCTGGGTGACAGCGTAATTATCAGTGTAGTTGGCTATCAAAAGCAAAACTTTATTATTCCCGGCAATCAGGGAGACAGCTTTACCGTGCTGGTTGAAATGGTCACCGATACTACTATACTCTCATCCGTTGAGATCTTTCCGTATCCTACCGAAGAACTTTTCAAGGAAGCTATTCTGGCCTTAAACCTCCCTGTAGATGACGAAAGTCAGGTGGACAATCTGGGGCAAGAGGTATTGGCCCGAATGGCCCAAATCATGTCCATGGATGCCAGCCAAAACTACAAATACTATATGAACCAGCAGTTTTACCAGCTGCATAATACCTATTCCCAACAGCGTTTCAACAACCCGCTACTTAACCCGGTCAATTGGGCAAGTTTTATCAAATCTTTGCGACGCGGTGATCTTAAGAAAAAGTAGTAAAATCAAAACCAAATAGCGTTACTTCCTCAACTTAAAATAATCCAATTTTAGTTCTTCTACAGTTGAGAGTAGATATTTAATAACAAACGATTTAAATACCACAGAATCTATAATTCTCTTGAATTAATAGAGTGAAATTAGTATGTTAAAGGGTTACTTTAGTTCAACCAGCTTACTAAAATTGTAACAACATTAACTATTGACCCATGAAAAACCGCTTCTTTACTCCCCTATTCTGGGGTAGATTTAGTCTTGC
The DNA here is from genome assembly GCA_964580205.1 of uncultured Roseivirgaceae bacterium. Taxonomy (GTDB): domain Bacteria; phylum Bacteroidota; class Bacteroidia; order Cytophagales; family Cyclobacteriaceae; genus SZUA-3. Next base: position 4,439 of record CAZOJZ010000010.1, on the reverse strand, counting down.
GCTGGTATTTTTTGCTCTGGCTGTTCCTATACACGCCCAAAAAAATAAACCTTCCGCTGACCTTGAGCAATTAAGAAACGGCTCATTTAGTGCCCCTGAAGATCCGGGTAGTTGGACCACAGGAAATACCGGGTCATCCAATAGTCATTATGCTGAGGCAATGTCTTCAACCTATCGGGCAATATTGACTAATCTGGACCCTAATTCAATTATAACATTAACTCTGGAGTATGATGTCCAACATAGTGAAAAGCTGGCGCTGGATTATCTTACCAGCTATGACCGGATTCAGCCTCACTTTGCTACCTTTGGCCATGAACAAGAGGAAGTTAATCCTACTCTAGGTACGGATCTGTTTCAATCTCCCCCGGAAGCTCCGGATAATCTTTTTCCCATTCCGATTCCCTCGGTATTAAACTCACCAGTGGCCGGTCAGCCCGTAGCTAGTTTTAATAATGTGGCTGGAGCTGGACATGCAGAAATGGCTATCTGGAACGGCAATATCAACAACATTGCTTACGTCGGTGGTACACCTGATCTTTCTGATCCTTCAAATCAGTCCCAGCAAATTGAAGTGACATTCACTTCCGACGCGTCAGGGACTGTAGTTTTAGCTTGGGGCGGCCATATTGCCAGTCGGACGGAGTGGGGCTTTGATACCGACGGTAGTCCACGGTCTGCTGGGGGAATCTCAGGATCGCCCTACCACATGAGATTGAAGTCTTGGAATTTAGGTAACCTTGGCAACAAGGACCTTTCTTTGTCAATTGAAGCGGTCAGTGCTGCAGATCCTGCAACCACACCCGATAACTATTTAGCCATACCAGTGAGCATCGAACAGATAGATCATAGTTGGAACCCTGTGGCTTCTAGTAATGCAATTCATTATGTGCTTGAATTTTCCACTACTTCGGCCGACGGACCCTGGACGTTATTGGATGCCAATCTGGTTAACACAACCTTTAGCCACATATCCTTGAACTCAAATACTACTTATTATTACCAGTTGAAAGCAGTGAACATTGATGGTGAGTCGGGATATGCCACCACTTCAGCAACTACCCCACCAGATTTGCCCTTGAGCGCCTCCAACTTGACAGGTCAGGCCATATCTGATACAGAAATTCAACTAGACTGGGCGGATAATTCTGTCAATGAGACTGGATTCAGGATCGAGAGATCTGTAGGGGATAACACTAATTATGTAGCACTTGCAACTTTAGCAGCGGATATAACTACTTACAATGATATCGGATTAAGTGGGGGTGTCTTGTATTTCTATCGGGTAGTGGCTTTTAGTGCGGATGGTGATGCTGCTAGTGCCAGTAATGAAATAAGTCAGCAGACCAAGCCCTCCGCTCCCGTCGCACTGGATGCGTCGGATATTACCATATTTTCATTTACAGCAAACTGGGAAGCCTCTACTGGTGCGGATTCTTACAAACTGGATGTTGCCGCCGACGATCAATTTAACAACTTTGTTGCTGGGTTCCAGGATATTGCTGTGAATGGCACCAGCAGTGCGGTTAATGGTTTAATTTCCAATACTGCCTACTTTTATCGAGTTAGGGCCGTTAATTTAGCCGGCACTTCCGGAAATTCGAACATCATTAATGCACTTACTTCTTTAGACCTGCCACCAGCACCTGATAATTTTATTGGAGGAGGAGAGAGTACTTCATCAATCATATTAAGCTGGGATGAAGTAACGACCAGCAGCAAACTGATCACTTATACATTAGGAAGGTCCTCCGACGGAAATGATCCTTGGACTGAGATTGCCTCAGGTTTATCTCAGACTACCACAAGTTTCAGCGACCAGGGGTTGCAAGAGTTTACCATATATTTCTATCGTCTCAAATCAATCAATGATGACGGCAGCTCCGAATATGTTAATACCCAGGCATCTACCCTAAGTCCAATAACCACGGTTTTCAATCAGAATGGTAAATCAAGAAATAACCTGGAGTTGACAATTCAGGCTCTAGAGTCCGGTTTGGTCGAGGGTAACCCCTTTGATTTGTATACAATTAGTGAGAATGGGGAAGATGTACTTATAGAAATCATTCCAGTTCCATCAGAACGTGAAAATGTGATCACTGAATTGATTACCACTTTTGGCAGGGTCGATTCCGATTTTATCCTGGGCAGCTCTGCCATATATATAGCTGAAAGTAAAAATATTATTGATGTATTCTTTCCCATAACCAGAATCCTGGAATTAAAGGATGATCCCAGGATTAAAATAGTAAGAATTGCTTATAAGCCGCACCTTGGAAACAATGGATTAGGGGAGACCGGAGTAATAAGTCAGGGTGATATTGCACAGACCTCCGATAAAGTGAGAGAATCCTTCCGGACTAAAAGAATGAACGAAGAAACGGGGGAATTGGAAGTAGTACCAATCGATGGAACTGGTGTATCAGTTACCGTAATCTCAGACTCTTGGGACCAGCTACCTGTTTCTCCGGGCAATCCCAGTAGGTGGGAAATTGACCAGCTTAATTTCGATCTTTCAGGACCTCTGAATACACTTCGTCCTGACTTCGGAGTAGTTGTTGATTTAGATTTAGTTGGCGGTGGTAGCGATGAAGGTCGTGCCATGGGGCAGATTATACATGATGTGGCCCCGGGAGCACTGTTGTCATTTCGTAGCGGATTTAAATCTTATAATAGCTTCATAAACGAGATCAAGCAAGCATCCATTTCAGGCGAGCAGATAATATGTGAAGACCTAACCTATCCTCAGGCACCCATGTTTGAAGAAGCAGGCCCGCTTTTTGAAGTAATAACAAATCACATAGACAGAAAATTTGGTAACGCTTACATTCACTCCAGTGGAAATTTCAAGAATAATGCCCTGCAGGATATATTTGATCCGATACCGCTACCGGAAACTTCGGACATGTACCCCACTGGAGTACAGGGTTACGCTCATCAATGGGCCCTTGGTGATATTTTCCAGGAATTGACTATTAATCCTGGTGCTGATTTTATTTTCGTACTTCAGTGGCTGGATGCCGGGGGCTGGGCTTCACACGGAGATCTAGGGGCTGAGGTAGATTTGGACATGTTTATAACCAATGGTGAGGCCCGGGTAGAAGCTGGTAATAATGTTATCAGTTTTGACAAGGACCCATTGGAAGTCATGATCATCACTACTGACATACCCAGAGCTGCCAACCTGATGGTGACCTGTGAAGGCTGCACCGATCCTGTACCATTTCGAGTGATTGCCTTAAAAACCAGTGGGCCCAACGGGGGTTTAATTTTCAACGAACCCTGGGATGCCCCCACCATAGCAGGTCCGGGCCTTTCTGATGAAACAATTACCGTAGGGGCTTCGCTTTACGGGGATTATGGGGTGATGGAAGGTTTTTCAACATTCGCTGGCCTGCTGCCAAATGGTAAGACTCCTCAAATTACCATTACCGGACCCGATGGTGCCAATAATACGGTTATTGGAGTGGATTCAGAAAGTGACCTCGATATTTTTCCTGAATTTTTTGGAACTTCTGCGGCAGCTCCTCATGTTGCCGGCGTTATGGCACTATTTTTACAAGCGCTCCCCTCCTATTTTGAAAACGGGCTTCCTCCAGGAATATTAAGCGATGCAACTTATGCTACGGGTAATCCGGCAGATGAGGCACTGGGACTGTTGTTGCAGACTGCGGGCCCTGTTGATAACCCATTGCAAGGTGGAGCTGGTAGCACCCAAGCAGAAGCAGCGCTAAAGCTAATCGCTGCCCAAACTCCAGAATTAATCAGTTCTGAGGGTGAAGAAGGAAAAACCATTAGTGCAGAACCGGTATTAGTTACGTTTACAGGACAATTTTTTGTGCCGGACTCCAAAATATTGCTGAACGGGGAAGAACTGCCCACTACCTATATTTCAGAAACTGAGTTGCAGGCAGTGGTGCCACCATTTTCTGGTGGCGCTCCTAACAGTCTTGTTGTCAGCTCCACTCCCTCGATCACCCCCAGTGGATTTGACGGAGGCGCCGGCCCGGCTATTGATCTGCTGTCAGGACAAATCGCAGTCACCGTGCAAGTATCTACCAAAATCCTTGAATTCGGACAAGACTACAGCTATAGTGACTCAGATCTCATAGTTTCTGGCTTGGCCGAAGGAGAAACCCTGGCATCGTTGGGTTTTCCTGAAGTAGTCATAACCCTAACCGCACAGGTTACCTACCCGGATGTAGGTTTTTATACCGCAAATGCAGATTTTGCGGAACCATTACCACCGGAGCTAAGTGATCTTTATGTAGTAACTTTTAAACCTGGCGTGCTCAGCTTTTCGGAAAAGGATCTGGTTATGCAGGCACCAGATGTAACCCTTACTTATGGCAACCTAAGTCCGCTTAGTAACATTATAGCTGAAACCGGATATAACTACGATCCCACCGGCATTGCTGACAATGATGATTTCCTTGCCA
>CAZOJZ010000009.1:0-1587 GCA_964580205.1 uncultured Roseivirgaceae bacterium | reverse complement strand
TCGGCCATACCTGATATAATTCTGTGAACGCTTCCAGCAAATGTATGCTGCTATTTTGGTCCTTCGCAGGAACTTCTTCATGTCCGGTTCTACTTGGAATTCCTTCCGGGGAAATAAATTGGAAATAACCCCCAAAATCAGGGTCATGGCTGTGAGTTTCCAGCCATCTAAACGCTTTTTTAGCAAACTCCAGGGTCTCAGTGTCTCCAGTAGCCATGACGTATGCAGCCAGTCCATATATTCCAAATGAGTTGCCATATGCTGTTTTCTGACCTCCCCATTGGGCATTGTCTATTAGTTGTCCATTTCGACGCACCAAACTGTGAAACCCACCAAACTCCTGGTCCCACATGGTCTCCTTTAAAAATTTTACTCCATGTGAGGCGTAATCGATATAGGGTCCCTCCGGATACAGTTCTGCCAGTTTTGAACAGGTCCATACATGTCGCGCTTGTGATACGATCATTTTGTTTTGGGGCCCATCCTGCCTCCATTGAAAATCAAAATCGCTGAGGTAACCGCCATGCAGCGTATCAATTGCCCTGGGATACCAAAGCTCCACCACATCCTTTCGAAGGACCTGCTCCAGCTCTTCATAAATATTAGATGAAGCATCATTTGAACTGTTACCGGAACATGCTGCCATCCAAATCAGCAGTGCCGGGGCCATTAGCCAAAGTATAGTCCTTTTAAATCTACAGTATTGGTAAGACATTGAATATCTGGTTGTGTTACTAATGTGATGAAAAAATTCATATCTTTCGCAGAGTAATTACACAAATATTATTTAACAACCGAATGAAAACACGTCGAAAATTCCTAAAGAACAGTTCCTACCTGGCCGCAGGAAGTATGCTCCTTCCGTTGGGATGCACCAACAAGAAGCAGGAGACAGCTCAAACTATTACCGAAGAGGTGGTAGAGTCTATGCCGAAGGACAAAACTATGGGCGTACAGGTTTACTCAGTCAGGGATGCGCTGAAAGAGGACTTTGCCGGATCCATGAAGAAGTTGGCAGACATCGGCTATCAATATATAGAAGCTTATGGCCTTGGCGTCGACGGGCAGATCTTCGACATGTCACCGGAGGAATACAGTCGAATTGTAACAGATACCGGTATGGAGATCGTTTCTACTCATGGTACTTATTTTCAAGCTGGTGAAGGTGAAAATCTTAGAGATGCCGCATTGACCGCAGGAATTCCTCATGTTATTATACCATCCTTAAGCACAGAAGATCGAAAAGACTACCATAAAGTAGCGGAGAATCTGAATAAACTGGGTGAAATATTTAATGAATCAGGACTCCTACTAGGTTATCACAATCACGCTTTTGAATTTGAGAAACAAGGTGATGAGGTAGGCTTGGAAATTCTATTGAAGGAAACACAGCCCGACCTGGTATCATTTCAGCTGGATCTTTATTGGGCAGTAAAAGGTGGGGCAGATCCGGTAGCGCTTATCGAAAAATATCCCGGACGATTCTGTTCATTCCATGTGAAAGATGCAGCTGAGGATCTGGAACAAACCACTGTGGGCACTGGCATCGTGGATTTTGAATCCGTATTCAATATTAAAGGTAAGGCT
>CAZOJZ010000008.1:0-6467 GCA_964580205.1 uncultured Roseivirgaceae bacterium | reverse complement strand
TTCTTTCTCTTTATGGTGGGAATATCGGTGACCCTGGCCTTGGGAAAACGAATTGCTTCAGGGACCGAAACTTCCGGTTTGGTAATAAAAATCATTAAAAGGAGTGCCATAATATTCCTGATTGGAATGCTGTTGAACGGATTTCCTTATTATGATCTGTCCGCCATTCGCATCCCTGGAGTACTGCAACGGATTGCCTTGGTTTATTTATGCTGTTCCCTGATTTTCATACGCACCACCTGGATGGGACAATTCCGCTGGGCGGTGGCTCTTCTGGTAGGGTATTGGTTTATCATGAATTTCATTCCGGTACCGGGAGTGGGCGCCCCAAATCTGGAACCCGTTACTAATTTGGGCGCCTGGCTGGACAACCTATTACTGGGAGGTCATCTATGGAGTCATAGTAAAGTTTGGGACCCTGAAGGAATATTGAGTACCATTCCCGCCATTGTTACCGGACTAAGCGGAGTACTCGCAGGACACCTGGTCAAAAGCGATCTGTCTGAAACCAGAAAAGTGGTTTGGCTATTTACAGTGGGAGCTATATGTATAGTTACCGGATTGCTTTGGGACCTGAGCTTTCCAATTAATAAATCTCTTTGGACCAGCTCGTATGTGCTTTATACATCCGGAATTGCCATGCAATGTCTGGCTTTATGTTACTGGTTCATTGATGTGCTGGGATATAAAGGTTGGACTACCCCCTGGGTTGCTTTTGGTATTAATGCATTGTCAGCTTACGTGCTGTCCGGATTGTTGGCACGATTCCTTGGGCTCATTCAGGTAGGTGAACAAAGCCTTAAGGGTTGGATATATGACAACCTGTTCCTTAGCTGGTTAGGTCCATATAATGCAAGTCTTGCTTTTGCCATGGTTTTCGTTTTCTGCCTCTTTGCCCTTTCATGGTTGCTGTACCGCAAGGGAGTGATCATCAAAGTCTGATCAGGTTTTGATCTTCTTCTTCCGGGGTTTGCGTTTGCGGTAGTTGATGGTAATTGGATGACTTCCTAAACTTTCATGATTGGTTTTACTTACCGAACTGACAACATAAGTGTAGTAGCCCTTTTTGGGAGGGGTGTCTACAAAACTGGTGGTTTCAGGGGGTAACAAGGCAATAATATTACCCGGGTCCTCCTGCCCTGGGTTCTGATCTCCTTTGTATCTGTACACCAGCTGATATCGACGGTCCTTTTTCTGTTTTTCTTCTCCTGACCAATACATGGTTAGCTTTTTATGGCCATGACTGATTCGATACAGATAGGGTGACTTCAAGTTAATTGCAGGTTTATACGACATGGCTGGTACCACTGCAGGATACCTGTGGTATTTGTTTTTCAATGAATCTCCCAGACCCAATGCGTTGGTCCGAAGTGATTTAGAACTAAAGTAGATATTTCCCTTGATCTGGGGATAGTTCTTGTTCAGGCGTATGTGACGCGGCAGCTCTCCAGGATCCTGCCAAGCGCTAAAATCAGCATCCTTGCGGACCTTATAAGCGCTTTGACCAATATATATATGACGCCCGTAACTGTGCCGGCTCCACCAATCCAACAGTACCTGATAATCAGCAATCTCAAAGCCAATGTGCCAGTATATCTGTGGCGCCAGATAATCAATCCAGCCGTTCTTCATCCACAGTAGTACATCGGCATAAAGATCATCAAAAGCTGTCTGACCGGCCCGGGTATTCGAACCAGATACATCCTGCTCCTTATTACGCCAAACCCCGGAGGGGCTAATACCAAAACGAACTTCGGGTTTTACTCTTTGGATACTGTCACTTATATTTTTGATAAACGTGGAAACATTATCCCGGCGCCAGTCACCAATGCTATTGAAGGCCTGCCCCCATACATTATAGGTTGCGTGGTCGGAGAACTCCTGGCCTTCCACCTTGTACGGATAGTAATAATCATCAAAATGCACTCCATCAATGTCGTATCGATTGACCACATCCATAATCACCTTGGTCACATAATTTCTTACTTGTGGTAATCCCGGGTTAAAATAAATCCGACCCCCGTAGCTTACGAACCATTGAGGATGTTTGTGTACAATATGATCACGATGTAACAAACTAACATCTTCATTAACAGCTGCCCTGAATGGATTGAACCAGGCATGCAGTTCCATCCCTCGACGGTGACACTCATCAATCCAAAATTCCAGTGGATCATAGTAGGGTCTTGGTTCTTTTCCTTGTACCCCTGAAAGCCATTTTGACCAGGGCTCGTAAGAAGAATTGTAGAAAGCATCGGCAGCCGGCCGCACCTGAAGAAACAAAGCGTTAATGCCCACGGACTGATGGTGGTCGAGAATTGAAATGATCTCCTGCTTTTGTTGCCGGGTAGTAAGATTTGAACTGGAGGGCCAGTCAATATTGAGCAAGGTGGCCATCCATACGCCACGCATTTCATTTTTTGTTTGAGCAAGCCCCGTCTGAGGCAATATGAACAGGCCTAAAAAACAGAAAAATAGGCCTATATTGAACTTCTGTTGATATTTCATTTGATCCGGTACAAAGAAAAGATTTCATGGAGATTATAAAAAGAAATATAGCAGCCATAACCGTTGCTTGTACCATATTTGGTTGTTCGCCATCTGGTGAGTGGAAAAGAGGCCCCATTGATGCCAAACAGAGTATCACGGGGAAGGTTACAGAATGAGCCTCCCCCCTCAAGGAATATTTTCGTACAACCGCAATCTATTTCGTGCAGTAGTCAATTCATTTTGAAGATCATCTACTTTCTGTAATAAGTTAAACACTACATCAATACCTTCAGTATTCACATTCAATTGGTGGTGAATTCTTATCATTTTTTCGAAATCGTTTATTTTATCCTGGTGTAGGTATGACGTTTGCTCTATGGTAGTAATATCAATTAAGCCGACCTCACTTAATTCATTGAAAAATGAAATTTTTACTTTATAATGAGAACACAGTTGACTTACAGCTATAAATTCTTTTGTTTTCATATCTATCTAAGTTTGGCTAATTCCTTAAACAATTCTTTTTCTTTACCGGAAAGATTAGTTGGTGTTTTTATTTGATAAGTAATGTACAAATCACCATACTGTCCCTCTTTTTTGTAAACCGGAAACCCTTTACCTTTCAACTTCACTTTTATTGCATTTTTGGTTTCGGGTTTTACTATTAATTTTACTTTCCCATTAAAGGTGTTGATGGTGATTTCTCCACCTAATAATGCTTTGTATAAATCCAGGTCTATGGTCGCATACAGGTTATCCTCATCTCGTTTAAATTTACTATGATTGGTAATTGAAAATTTGATGTATAAATCTCCATTGGGTCCACCATTTATTCCTTTACCCCCATACCCCTTTATTTTTATTACCTGACCATTTTTAACTCCGGCCGGGATGGTTAGCCGTATGTTTTTACCATTAACAGTTAGGGTCCGTTTATGGGTATGATATACCTCCTTTAAATTCAGTTGTAGTTCTGCATTAAAATCTTGTCCTCTGAACCTGACATTTCCTGCTCTTGACCTTGCTGGACCTCCACCAAACATAGAGCTGAAAAAGTCAGAAAAATCTTCTTCTGAATAGTATCTTGTGCCTCCTTGATATGGATCTCCGGAGTATTGTTGCCGTTGTTTAACTTTTTCAAATTCATCCGCATGTTTCCAATCTTTTCCATACTGGTGGTATTTTTTGCGGTTTTCAGCACTACCTAAAACTTCATTTGCTTCATTGATTTCCTTAAATTTTTTTTCAGCTATCTTGTCATCAGGATTTACGTCCGGATGATATTTTCGAGCTAATTTTCGATAGGCTTTTTTAATTTCTTTATCGGTAGCTTTTTTGTCAATGCCTAGTATTTTGTAATAGTCTATAAATGCCATCTACTGATTGTTGTCTTTTTATGGTCTAATTTATATGCTGCTAACCTTTCCATCAGATGAATTGCTTTGGTAAAATACTCCTTTGTTCTCTCTTCTGGCCTGTGATTGTTGGACTACTAAATACGCCACGGTAATCATGTTCCGTAATTCAATCAGCTGCGGTGAAATTTTTGTCCTTTTGTACAATACTTCTGTTTCTTCATACAGCACTTTCAGACGGCTGGCAGCCCTGGTAAGTCGCTCTTTAGATCGAATAAGACCTACGTAATCACTCATCAAAACTTGTAGTTCTCTCAGGTTATGAGTGATCAGGATCAATTCTTTTGGACGTACCGTCCCTTCTTCGTTCCAGTTTGGAATATTGTTTGGCAAAAAAGTTTTATCCACCAGTTCAACGGACCTGAGGTAACTATTATGTGCAAAAACCAATGCTTCCAGCAGGGAATTAGATGCGAGTCTGTTCGCCCCGTGTAACCCTGTACATGAGCATTCCCCACAGGCAAACAATTGCCCAATAGAGGTCTGTCCGGACCCATCCACGTCTATCCCACCACACAAGTAATGTGCCGCAGGGACCACTGGAATCATATCCTTTTTCAGGTCAATTCCAATTTCGTTTACTTTTTGAAGAATATTTGGAAAATGTTTTTTAAAATCTTCCAGGTCCAAATGCCGGCAATCCAGAAAAACACATTCGTTCCCACTTTTCTTCAATTCACTGTCAATGGCCCTTGATACTATATCTCTGGACGCCAGCTCCTGTCTTTGGTCGTATAAATGCATAAAGAGCGCTCCGGATTTGTTCCTGAGCAATCCCCCGAAACCCCTGACTGCTTCAGAGATCAAAAATGACGGGCTGGTTTGGGGATGGTACAATGCAGTAGGATGAAACTGAATAAATTCCATATTACTAATCATTGCCTTGACCCGGTAGGCCATAGCAATACCATCACCGGTGGCAATGATTGGATTGGTAGTATTCTGATAGATCTGCCCAACTCCTCCGGTGGCAAGCAAAGTAATTCTGGCTGAAAAAGTCTCAATCTTTCCAGTGGCTGCATTGAATATATAGGCTCCATAACACTGTGTCTGTTCTGGAAGATCTTTATCCCCTGGTTCAAGGTGATGTTGTGTGATCAGGTCAACCGCAAAATGTTGGGAAAACACTTCGATATTAGGGTTATTATGAACCTGATTTAGCAGCGTTTTTTCAATCTCCAGCCCAGTAATGTCTTTATGGTGTAGGATCCTGTTTTTTGAATGTCCGCCTTCCAAACCTAGATCATATTTACCGTTACTTTTCCTGTCAAAATTAGCTCCCCATTGAATCAGCTCTATCAATCGTTTAGGCCCTTGGGTTACTACAGCCTTAACAATTTCAGGTTTGCATAATCCATCTCCGGCTTTTAAGGTGTCTTGAATATGTTGTTCGTATGAATCCCTGATCTTATCAACCACCACTGCAATTCCACCTTGAGCATACTTAGTATTGGACTCATTTTCATCAGCTTTGGTGACGATGGCAATCTTTGCCTTGGGGAGGTGATGGGATACTTTAATAGCGTATGTAAGTCCGGCTATTCCGGAACCGATTACCAGAAAATCATATTCGGACATTGCTATTTTGATAGGTCCAGCATACGTTGAATTGGGACAATTGCCTGTGCCCTGATCTTTTCAGAAACATCCACTTCCGGCGCCTCGTTCTTTAGACACATATAGAGTTTTTCCAGCGTGTTCATTTTCATAAATCCACATTCACTGCACGCGCATGAGTTATCTTCTTTGGCTGGGGCCGGGATCAAGGTTTTGTGCGGTACTTCTTTTTGCATCTGGTGTAAAATGCCTGCCTCAGTTGCTACAATGAACTTGGTGAAAGGACTGGTTTTTACATGCTTGATCATTCCGGAAGTCGAGCCTATGTAAGATGCTACTTTAAGAACCTCTGGGGTAGATTCAGGGTGTGCAATAAATTTGGCATCCGGATGCTCACTATGCAATGTCAATATTTTGTCTATAGCAAAAGCTTCATGTACCAAACAGGCACCATCCCATAAAACCATATCCCGGCCAGTCTTTTCTATTAAATACTTGCCAAGATTTTTATCCGGAGCAAAGATAATGGGTTGGTCTTTGGGCACAGAATCAATGATCTTTTCTGCATTTGATGAAGTGCAAACTATGTCACTCATGGTCTTTATCTCCGCAGAACAGTTGATGTATGTTATTACCAGGTGATCAGGATGGAGGTCAATGAATTTTCTAAATTCATCGGGGGGACAGGATTCTGATAATGAACAGCCAGCGTTTAGATCAGGAATGATCACTTTCTTTCCAGGATTGATAATTTTTGCTGTTTCTGCCATAAAGTGCACACCTGCGAAAATAATAATATCAGCTTCAGTATTTGCTGCTTGTTGTGACAAACCCAGGCTATCTCCAACAAAATCGGAAATTTCCTGAATGGCAGGTTCCTGGTAATAATGCGCCAGCAACACAGCATTTTTTTCTTCCTTCAGCCTACGGATTTCATCGAATAATTCAGATTCTTTCAATGTTGTCCTACTTTCGACCAGTTCATTTATTGAATTTGTCATTTTG
>CAZOJZ010000007.1:0-1608 GCA_964580205.1 uncultured Roseivirgaceae bacterium | reverse complement strand
AGGACAAGGGGAAGTATTGATGACTCCTATGCAAATGGTATTTCAGTGGTTTTTTCCCACCATAATGGTACCTACCATAACACGAGATCTTTTCATTAATATCGATCACTCCTTCTTGTAGTCCAATCAGTGCAATCAAAGCCTTAAAAGGAGAACCCGGGGGGTATTCGCCGGAGAGTACCCTATCAAATAAGGGTTTTGCTATGGTATCGTAATATAATTTGGTAAAATTCTTAGATCGTTGGCGACCTACCAACAAACCTGGGTCATAATTGGGAGCTGCTATCAAGGCTAATATCTCTCCGGTGGCTGGTTCCAAAGCTACTATTCCACCACGTTTGTTTCGCATTAATGCCTCTCCATATTCCTGTAATACCCCATCGATGGTAAGTAAAATATCATTTCCACGCACGGGAAGAGTGTCGAACCTACCATTCTTATAGGATCCAATATCCCGATTAAAACGATCCTTCTGTATGTATTTTACACCTTTCACACCGCGAAGTACTTTCTCATATTGTTTCTCAACACCCCCTGTTCCAATGATCTCTCCCATTTGGTAATATGAATTCTTTTGGAGAATGGCTTCATTTACTTCGGAAATATAGCCTAAAACGTTCGCCGAGTGATCTACCTGATAATCGCGTAAAGATCTTTTCTGAATGTAAAACCCTTTGTATTTAAACAATTTTTCCGAAAGAGAAGCATATTCGGTTTTGGTCAATTGAGGGATCACTACCGACGGTAATCGAGGAGAATATACACGAGCTTTTTTCAGTATTGATTTAAATTCTTCCGTATTGATTTTTAATAATTCACAAAACTCTAATGTGTCAAGGGATTTTACATTTCTGGGAATGACCATCACATCATAAGAGGGTTGGTTGGAAACTAAAAGTTCCCCATTTCGATCAAAAATATAACCGCGTTGGGGATAATTATAAACAACATTTATGGCGTTATCTTCGGAAAGACTTTGGAATGAAGTATCATAAATTTGCAAATAGAATAACCGACCGACAAAAACAGCTCCGGTAACTAGTACGATCGATAGGAGTAATAGTTTTCTCATATATTTTTTCTACTGAATAAAAGGATACTGATCACCATTATGATGGTACTGAATATACCTGAAAATAACGTCGATTTCAAAATTAATAGTATGTGGTTTACGTTAAAAATTTCCAAAGAGAACAACATCAAATGATGAAAAAACACCATAATTATAATGTAAACGATTTGCTTCGACATAGGAGCAGTGCTTATTTTTAATGTATTAAGCCTATAACTTACACCAAAAGAATACTTTAGGACAACAGGGCGGATCCAGGCAATAAAAACGCCCGCAGCGGCATGTACACCTCCAGAATCGTCGAACATGTCTATGGTCAATCCCAATATAAATCCTAAAAAGATGAGCAACCCTTTGCTTCCTGTGAGTGGGAAAACTAAAATAAACAAGGGATATATGTAAGGATTTATATAGCCCAAAAAATTTACATGGTTCAATAGTAAGACCTGCACCAAAATAAGTGTAAGTTATAGGCTTAATACATTAAAAATAAGCACTGCTCTTCTGTCGAAGCAAATCGTTTACATTATAATTAT
>CAZOJZ010000006.1:0-2325 GCA_964580205.1 uncultured Roseivirgaceae bacterium | reverse complement strand
TTTTTGTATTTATTGAGCTGATCTAAATCCTCAACGCCATCTCTTAGTTCCGGGAACTTCTCTACTTCCAATAAAAGTTGTTGCGCCTAGTTGGCAACACTCTTGTCCGAATCCTTGGCCATCTGTTCCAAAGTCTCATTTACTTTAAAGAAACTTATCTGCATTACTGCCGGGAATTCAACTTCTTTTCCGTTATAAATCATACGCTTTCAAATTACATAGTAAACTCAGTCAATTTATACGATAAAATTAGGAGATAGTTTAATCCTGAGGATGTCACTTGCGGTAATATCAATGTGCCATATCCGAATTGAAGTATATTTTTAGTAAATCTCCTGATATTATACGCTCTTCATGATGACCGGTTGAAATGACCGGGGCGTTTATCCCTTCGCCAAATTCCTTTGAGGCGGTAAATACCCGCGCTTCGTCCCAATAATTCTCCTTTATCAAACTATTTAAAAGTTTGCCTCCTCCTTCTACCATCACACTTTGAATATTTCGCTTAAAAAGATCATCCCAGATGAACTCCAATAAACCCCTTTTGGGCGATTTTATATACTTCAATTTATCTTCATCCTTATTGCTGACATGGTTATAGCACAAAGTAAGCACGGAGCCATCGAACAGTTTCAGTTTGTTGCTAAGTACCAGATTTGGGTCCAAAACGATGCGTATGGGGTTCCTCCCTTCCCAATGTCTCACGGTCAACTCCGGATTGTCATATTGTGCGGTGTTTCTCCCAACCAAAACAGCGTCCTCCTGGGTCCGGTATTGATGTACCAATTGCCGGGAGCATTCATTGCTGATCCATCTAGAATCAAAATCCGTTCTGGCGATAAATCCATCAGCTGTTTCTGCCCATTTTAAAATAATATAAGGTCTGTGCTGCCTGTGGCCAGTAAAGAACCTACGGTTCAAAAATTCCCCCCGCTCCCTTAGCACGCCTTCTATGACCTCAATTCCTGATTTTCGTAATTGTTCGACTCCTTTGCCAGCCACCATCGGGTTTGGATCTATATTAGCTATTACTACTTTTTTGATCCCTGAAGTAATGATTAATTCTGTACATGGCGGAGTCTTGCCATAATGGGCACATGGCTCCAGGTTAACAAATAAAGTACTACTTGCTAGTACCTCCGGATCGTCTACTGATTTAATAGCATTTACTTCTGCATGTGGCCCTCCGTAGTGTTGATGCCACCCTTCTCCCACTATCTTCTGTCGGTGCACTATTACACAACCAACCATAGGGTTTGGACTTACCTTGCCTATTCCGAGGCCGGCCAGGTCCAAAGCCCTTTGCATATATTTAGATAGGTCCTTCAATGGCAATTATTCCAACTCAAAGTTATATTTTTATATGATTAAACAGCATGCGGACTACTACCACCAACATTTTACGCAAAGAATTTTCAAGCAGTCTTAGCCCAATTTACCAGCCAAGGGAAGCAGACCAAATAGCCTCCATTGTGATTGAGCATCTATTTGGTATTCCGGGGACCTCACAGCTTTTGCACCAAAAAATGACTATTTCTACGGCGCAGGAACTAACTGTATATAAGATCTTTGACCGGCTATTAAAGCATGAACCAATTCAATATGTCCTCGGATATACTGAATTTTACGGACGCCAGTTTAAAACTGATGCCAGAGCGCTAATTCCCCGACCGGAAACGGAAGAACTGGTCGATTTCATCCTGAATGAAGCTGTTTCCGATGCCAGCAACATCATGGATATTGGCACCGGCTCCGGCTGCATCGCCATCACTCTGGCCCTTGAGACCGGTTGTAAAGTCTTTGCCCTAGACGTCGATATTGATGCGCTGGCGCTGGCCAGGGAAAATGCCCTTTCATTGGGTGCAGAAATTAACTTTATCCAGGCCGATATTCTTACTACCAAGCCAGGTATTAGGAATCTCGACTTTATCGTAAGCAATCCGCCCTATGTACCTCAATCCTGTCAGGCATCCATGGATCGAAGGGTAATAGATTTTGAGCCGTCGCAGGCCCTGTTCGTACCGAAGCAAAATCCACTAACTTTTTACCAGAGGATAGCAAACCTGGCTTCTGATTATCTGGTGCCGGGCGGACAGGTGTTCCTTGAAATTTATCATCTTGCCGGCCCGGCAGTGAAGTCTCTGTTCCAGGGCCCTCAATGGTCTCAGGCACTAATTAAAAAAGACCTCCAGGGAAAAGACCGTATGCTAAGAGCTATTTTAAAATCAAATGACTAGTGCCGCGAGATATGCAATGTTAGCTGGATAATCCAGCCTAATGCATCGCCTGTGGCAGTACCTTTATTTTAATAACAAATGCGTTGAT
>CAZOJZ010000005.1:0-1972 GCA_964580205.1 uncultured Roseivirgaceae bacterium | reverse complement strand
CCGGATCGGCTGCCCAACTGGCAGGGTCAACAGATGAGTCGATCCGGACTACACCATGTGGGCGCACCCCAAGTTCTCGAAGTTTTTTTGCAATATTACAAGCCTTACGCACTTGGGTCACAAATTGAGCACGCTCCTCCTTGGAACCCATGGCTGATCCGCCACCGGTAGGAGACCATACCGGGGCCACAAGACTGCCGATTTCAAGGTTCTTGGCCATGGCTTTATCCGCCATTTGTTTGATCCCATCATCAGAAGAATCGATATCCATATGTGGATCAAAGAGAAAAAGGTCGAATCCATCAAACTTCACCCCATCAACTTCCGCATTAGTGGTCAGATCTATCATGGTATCGATTGAGATCGGTGGCTCTGAGCCCGGTCCTTTTCCTACTACGCCAGGCCATGAAGCGTTGTGAAGTTTAGGATAATTGTTTTCATGCATTGTTATTATTGTTTTTCGTATGAGTTTATTAATAAATTATGAATTGACATATTAAACACTAAAAAAATCCTTTAGTTTAAATTGATTCTCATGTCACGAGACTATTGCCAATCTACTTAATGAATTATACAAAAAGAACCCCGGCACCTTTCGATGACGGGGAATGATTTAGCTATTTAAAACTAAATCCTAATGAAACGTCGTTAAAATCATAAAGAACAGATCCACCACACCACCGTGGGTATGTATAAAGGAGTCCGATGAACAATCTTCGTCCTAAACTATCAGGAATCTTCTTGCAGATTAATAGTACCGTACATAGTCACAATCCTGGAATTACAATCAACGGCAAATTGCTCGCTGTATACTGACAAAGCTCCGCTGGCATTATGAAACCTTCCGGTGCCACCCTGAATTTTGTAAGTTTCATGGATTTCAATTTGGCCGCTGCTGTTGGATCCGAATCCGGCATAAATACCATACAACTCTTCATCAGATGCTGCAGCTTTTATCAGGAATTTTCCCTCTTCAATAGTAAGGGATGCGGGGTCGACACCATACAACTCCTTATGGGAACTTTCCAGGATAATATTTGAAAGCAGGTTTGATTGTCCTTCACCACTAAATTGGAGATTAAGAGAAAAATTAGCACTGGTAGGCCCTATCAGATAACCGCTGATGTTCCGCATACTAACTGAAGCTGACGGGATTGAGGCATGGTTTTTCAAATTACAAAAAATACCATAAATCTGCACTATTCAGAATTTATTGAATGGCCGCTATTTGCCCGAAAGGAGACGTTTACCAAAGACCGCTAATTAAACAAATCGGACGTTTAGCTTGACCTAGGGTCATTTAATTAGAAAAACGATACTTGTGCTTAAACATATAATTATTACCTTGGTAACAACCTACTAACTAATCCTTTAAAAATGAAAAATCAATTACTTCTCGTACTGACTGGCTACTTGGGTATGTTCTTTGCATGCTCTAGTCCAGTCCAAAAAGACCAAACGATGGAAACTACAGTGGACGAAGCACCTTTATTCAGCAGTGAAGTGTCACAAACAGTCCTGGACCACCATTTGGAATCATTTGGACAGAATGATTTGGAGGCAATAGTTTCGGATTACACTGAAGAATCCATTATTATTACTCCTGATTCCACCTACAGAGGTTTGGAGCAAATAAGTTCATTCTTTGCAGGGCTTTTTCCAAGCTTTCCTGCTGATTCCACCGAACTTAGTATAAAGTCGATGTTTGTTGAAAACGAAGTGGCCTATATCCTTTGGGATTGTACTACTCCAACTCTGGAGGTCCCTTTGGGTACCGATACATTTATTATTGAAGACGGTAAAATTCGCATCCAAACCTTCGCTGCAGTGATCAATCCCGTTGAGTAAATATCAGGTTAACATTACCTTGAAAAAAATGTAATTTGGAAGATTCAAACGAGTAGCTAATGTTACATAACCCCTGATTAAACTGGTGTTTTAAAAGTGAGTCCCAATGACCGCCAATGGCCCA
>CAZOJZ010000004.1:0-2136 GCA_964580205.1 uncultured Roseivirgaceae bacterium | reverse complement strand
TATAACCCTAACGTCTGCCTCGAACTATTTCAAGTACTCCCTCAAACATCTACCCAGCTTTTCGATACCGGTTTTTATATCATTTTCATCCGCATAAGAGTAATTCAGGCGGAATGTATTGTCCACATCATGGTGTGCATAAAAAGATAAGGCAGGGACAAAAGCCACTTTTTCCTTAATAGAAAGATCAAACAAAGCACTTGCACTATATCTTTCAGGAAGAATACCCCAAATGAACATGCCTCCATCGGGAATATAAGTCTTTACCTGTTTCGGGAAATGTTGTTCAATTGCTTCAACCATGGCACCAAGCTGTGCTTTATAGACTTTTTTGATCTTGTCGATATGTTGATTTAAATCCGTATTGCAAATGAATTGATGTATGATCCTTTGAGACAGGTGACTGGCATGAGTATCTGCCGCCTGCTTCATTACTATCAACTTTTCCATTAGTTTCCTATTAGGGGCTGTGACCCATCCCAATCGCATACCTGGAGAAATGATCTTCGAAAATGATCCCATCAGGAAGGTTCCTTCAGGGTAATATTCTACAAATGATGTATTCCTGGCTCCTGAAAAATTAATTTCACCGTAAGGATCATCTTCAATCACCATTATCATATTAGATTTAAATATTTCGGCAATATTTTGCCGCTTTTCTTCAGAATATGTAATCCCGGTAGGATTGTGAAAATTTGGAATTAAATAGGAAAGGTTCGATTTATGACTGGCAACTTGTGCTTCCAGATGGCTAATGTCCAGACCGTCTTCTTCAAGGTTTACCCCTACGAAATTAGCTTCCAGAATGTTAAAAGATTGCAATGCTCCTATAAATGTTGGATTCTCAAGGATAACGTTATCACCAGGATTTAACAAAAGTTTACCGATCAGGTCTATGGCCTGCATTGATCCGTTAATTATCAATATTTTGTCCGGACTGATGTCCAGTCCTTTTTTTTCTTTGTACCGTTGAGAAATAAATTCTTTCAATGGCATATAGCCCTCGGTAATAGTGTATTGTAAAACGTTTGCACCATCTTCTCTTAATACTTTGTCAGTTGCTTCACGGATCGCATCTACCGGAAAAAGTTTCGGGTTAGGCATTCCACCTGCAAATGAAATGATATCATTTTGTGCAGTTAACTTTAATATTTCCCGAATAAATGAAGTTTCTGCTCTCGATGCCCTTCTGGCTAACTGAAATTCTTCTTCAACCTGGGTATGATCTTCCATTGTTTTATTTATTAATTCCTAATATTTTCTTTGACATATGCATAATTACCAGGTAATGGGGTAAATCTACTACTTCGGTAATTTTAAGATCTCCTGCCAGCGAGCAGAGCATATAAGCCTCTTCACGGCTCATATTATGCTCATCTACCAGGTACTTTATCATAAATTTGACCGCTTTTTTAGTAGCAATATCAATTGTGGTTCCAAAACCAGTGACCGCGTAATAATCATTGGTCTCATATTGTGGTTCTGATATATCCTTTTCCCCTTTTAATACTTCGATTTCATATATTATCCTCATTGGTGCTTCCAGGGCAGTGCCACAGACTTCACCCAGGCCCTGTAACGCATGTGTATCGCCTATTGAAAATAGCCCCCCTTCAACAAAAACGGGAAAATAGACGGTAGTTCCCTCTACCAAATTGGGATCGTCCATGTTTCCTCCATTGGATCTGGGTGGAATGGTAGATAATAAAGAGTCCGTATTCGGGGCCACACCCATCACACCGGCGAATGGCTTGATTGGAATCTCGACTTTATCAGAAAACTTAATTGATTTTTTATCCTTACCCAAAGTATAGGTCTTAAGGTAGGGTTCAGTAAATTCATCCGCCAGGAAACCAAATCCTGGAATGATGGCATTCCATCCCCATTCACCCACTTCGATTTTATGCAGTTTAACCGCTAAAACATCCCCAGGTTCAGCGCCTTCTACGTAAACAGGCCCTGTGAGAGGATGAATGGGATCGAAGCTCAAGTTTCTTAAGTCTTCGAGCGTGGAATTAATGTTTAATTGGTTGTCAGTCACTTCCTGGGTATAGACCTCAATTACAGATCCTGAAGGGACTGTAATAGCCGGAGTTATGGTACGGCTGAATTTGTTGTGAGTCTGGTCAGCTGTCA
>CAZOJZ010000003.1:0-2595 GCA_964580205.1 uncultured Roseivirgaceae bacterium | reverse complement strand
ATAGCCGCGTAGGCATCACTGGTCTTGTATCGGCTAAAAGCATAACCCAGCCCCTCTCCTGCTGCTATCATTTGAGACACAGTCATGTCTTTCACTTTTTGAATAACATCTATTGCCCGCTTATCTTCCAGATGTTCAAGTCGGAAATCCAAGGGATCTTTCCCTGCTTTATCCGCCAATTCGTCCATAAATGATTCAATGGCGAAAATGTTAGCAAAAGCCCCCAAACTGCGCAGTGAGGAGACGCGAAAGGGACCGTCATAATAATGCGCATTAAGTTGTAAGTTAGGAATATCGTAATAGGGATCACCATTTCTATGGCCTCCCCCCCGGTATCCTCTCGACTGCATGTCCATGGGATTTTCAAGGTGCCTGGCAACCAACAAAGTCCCTGGATCACTATTAGGACGTGTGCTGTGCGAATCGGTCCAGATATCAGATTTCCAGGCCTCAATTTTTCCCGATTCAGTAAGGCTAACCTCTATATCCGCGATGATCGCCGATCCATAAGGTTCCCAGGAATATTCGTCAGTTCGTGACCATTGTACTCTTATGTGTTTTCCGGGATAATCAAGGGCCAACAGGGAAGCGTCCGCCGCAGCATCATCCGCAGTACTATGTCCAAAACAGCCGGCTCCAGGAACGCCTACTATATGGATTTTGCCCTTATCCATTTTGAGCATTGCAGCCAGTGCCTCCCGTAGTGGGTAAATGCCCTGACTGTTAGACCAAATGTGTAATACTTCCTGATCATACATCGCTATGGCACAGCCCGGCCCCATGGATCCATGTTTTATATAGGGTTTGGTGTAGGTGGCCTTCAGGGTCTTTCTTTTCTCAAATGTTACCTTCACATCCCCATCATTGCGAATGTTTTCAGGTTCATCAGCGATTTCACGAATATGATCATATAGTTTTTCCATTTCAGGAAATACTTCTGGAATGATCCATTTGCTATGCATTTTTAGGTAACGCTCTGCTTTTACAGCTTGATATTCCCTTTCGGCGATCACCGCGATGAAATTTCCATTTACTACCTTTTTAATGATGCCTGGCACCGCATTCTTCAATTGTGAATCATCTAAGCTCACCAGTTCCGACCGATAACTGGGCGGGCGTAAGACCCGGGCGTGTACCATTCCGGGAAATCGTAAATCCTGTATATAGATCTGATTCCCTAGTACCATTTTTTTTATATCTTCTCTAGGAATAGCTTTACCTACATATTTGTGATCATCTTTGGATTTTATTCGGACAGGTGTGGTAACCTCTGTTTCGATTTGTGCCCCCTTAAGTAATTCCTGAAATGTAACTGATTTCTTATTGGCAGTTGACCTAATAACTCCATTAAAAAGTGTAAGGCTTTCCATGGGCACGTTCAACTTTGTACTTGCCAGCTTTAGTAATTCTCTTCGTGCCGTTGCTGCCGCATAACGCACGGACATAGCACTGTTTTTAATAGAGGCACTGCCGGATGTATAACCTTCATTCGGAGTTACTCCCGTTTCGGCCAAATGTACTTCCACATTTTCCAGATCCATATCCAACTCTTCTGCGGCTACCATCTGAATAGCTACCCGAATACCTTGCCCTAATTCAACTTTACCTGATAAAACCCTGACCCGGCCATCCCCTAAAACTTCCAGCCACGAATTGACTTTGTTGGCTTGTTTCATAACTCCAGGTAGATTTCCAAGGTAATCAACGCGAGATGCCATGGCAGGGTCAGCTTTTCCTATACACCCACCAAACAACGAAAAGCTCACGCTGATATAACCAACATTCTGAAGGAATTTTCTTCTGGATTGTAAAGAAGGTTCAATCATTTCAGTTACGAATTACAAGTTTTTAGCAGTTTCAACGGCTTTGATCATGCGCGTGTGAGCACCACACCTGCATAAGTTTAACTGAAGTGCTTTTTTGATATCTACAACTTCTGGATTTGGGTTTTTATTCAGCATACTAACTGCTGACATAATCATCCCATTGAGACAATAACCACATTGGGCAGCTTGTTCTTTCACAAAGGCCTCCTGTACGGCATGAAGTTTTCCTTCTTTATCGGCTAGACCTTCCAGGGTAGTAATTTCCGATGTGCCAACCGATGAAACAGGCAGCGTACAGCTTACAACAGCATCTCCATCTATCAAAACCATACAGGTGCCACATTGAGCAAGTCCGCAGCCAAATTTGGGTCCATTTAATTCCAGATTATCACGAAGGATATAGAGCAAGGGAGTGTCACTTTCCACCTCAACTTCCCTCTGGGTTTTATTAATATTGAGAATATATTTTGGCATAATTTGGACTGAATCTTTTTTTAGCGCTATAATTTTTTTTATAAATGACTGGTGATTCCTCTACATCCTACTTTCATGCTAGTGAATAGTCTAACTGCGTTCAATATAAGATATTATTAATTATACACGACGCATTAATCCTCACACATTCACCTTTTGTCTCGGCTCTATGCTACCCTCTAAAAGCTGAAAGAGTGCTGGTTACAACATGAAATTGAAGTGATCGTTTGTGATGATAGGAATTGGCCCTCCCTCCAAACTATTAATCCCCTACCCTCCTCCTAAGCTATATTAA
>CAZOJZ010000002.1:0-1647 GCA_964580205.1 uncultured Roseivirgaceae bacterium | reverse complement strand
GACGTTATGGCACTAAACAATTCAGTTTTATCCTTTAGTGGTGGTAGTTGGGATAAACCACCTGTCAGGATTAAATGGAGCAAGACGCATGAAGCAGAAAGGGACAGAATAATAGAATCCTTGAAGTCACATCTAAATAATATATATGGTTTCAAGGACCCCAGAGCTATTTTTACATTGCCATTCTGGAAAGATGGCGTTGATAACATAAAGTTAGTTGCATCATTTCGCCATCCTTTACTCGTAGCCCAGTCTTTAAAGGCCAGGAACAAGGTGCCATTAAGTGAAGGGCTCAAGTTATGGAAAGCATATAACGTGAAACTATACTCTTACTTGCAAAAAGATAAATTTCCACTGATATCTTTTGATGTAGATAAACACGAATATAAATCTGCTATTCGGCGTATTTCAAAATACTTTGGCCTCCCTAAAAAAGCAAGCAATAATGAGTTATTTTTTGATCATACTCTTAAACATCAGAAACTTGCTGAATTAGCAGATGAGTTGCCGAGTGACATTGGCAAGTTATATGACGACCTGTCCCAGATATATATCAACCAGAAGACACTATGACACCAACAACATCAAGACCAAGAATTTCCATTATCGTTAATTTTTATAATATGCGTCGCGAGGCTGAGAGAACGTTATATTCCTTATCCTCTGGCTATCAAAAAGGAGTAGATCCAAAAGATTATGAAGTAATTGCCATTGACAATGGTTCAACTGAGCCACTTGACGAAGACTGGGTGACAAGCTTTGGAAATAATTTCAGATATGTATATTTCAACTCAGAGTCACCTTCTCCTTGCGCGGCAATGAATTATGCGGTGGATCATGCTGGCACTGAATTCATCACATGCTGCATAGATGGAGCCCGCATTTTATCACCCGGAATCTTGAAGAACTCTCTTGCCGCCACGAGACTATCTAAGAATGTATTCATTTATACCCTCGGTATGCATATTGGACATAAACCACAAAATTATTTAATTGAGGAAGGATACAATCAACAAATTGAAGATGATCTTCTGAAATCAGTTGATTGGCGTAATAATGGATATGAATTATTTAATATTTCAAGCGTGGCATTATCAAGCAAAAAAGGATTTTTCTCAGAATTAAGTGAAAGCAATTGCTTTACTATCAGGAAATCGGATTTTGTTGAGTCTGGTGGTTTTGATGAACGATTCACCAGTCCCGGTGGTGGACTAATAAATCTTGATATATTTAATAGAATTCACGAAGACATGAAATACTCACCAATCATGCTACTTGGTGAAGCAACGTTTCATCAATTTCATGGTGGCGTAGCAACAAATGTTGATATGGAGAACCACCCGTGGGAGATGATGAATGGTGAGTATAAGAATATCAGGGGCAAGCCTTTCAAATCCGCCTATAGGTCTCCGGATTATTTTGGGTTTATATCAGCTGAATATCATTCATCACTTATCGACCAGCCCCCAAAAACTTAGTCCGTAATTAATGTTAGAATTTGGATTTCCCAAAAAAGGCCAATTTAGGGCTACTTCTCAGTAACAAACGGCTATTTTCCACAACAAACCACAAAAGAGGGAAGGGAGAAACTCCCTTATTTGTTGGGATCGCCATTTTTATTTTAATAATTAGGTG
The DNA here is from genome assembly GCA_964580205.1 of uncultured Roseivirgaceae bacterium. GTDB lineage: Bacteria > Bacteroidota > Bacteroidia > Cytophagales > Cyclobacteriaceae > SZUA-3. The sequence continues at coordinate 12 of CAZOJZ010000002.1, read as the reverse complement.
ACAATAAGGTTG
>CAZOJZ010000001.1:0-1617 GCA_964580205.1 uncultured Roseivirgaceae bacterium | reverse complement strand
ACCTGCAGCTAAACCTCTACAAGAAAAGGCTTTAGCAGCAGGAATTAAAAAACCTGGGGAGATGAAGCACTTGTGGGAATGATAGGTATGATTCAGTATTACTGGCTTAAGCAAGACCCGAGCTTTGAGCCTACAACAACGATCCCCGCTGGCAGCAGATCCTTGACAAGGTGGGGTTTCCAAGGTGATCGTGAAAGGCCGCTTTTGGCCGAAAGCAGTCGCTCAATTAAATGTCTGCATTCGACCCAAAAAGCGCATAGGAATTACTAATTCATAGGTACATTTATCCAACTATATTTTGAAATAATGAGCATAAACCTTAACCCAAAACCTAATGAGATGAAACGAAGAACTTTTATCCATAAGCTAGGTATGGCAACACCCGTTATAGCTTTTATTCCCTGTTTTGATCTTTTGGCCAATCCTCTTGTCAGAAAGGTAAAAATCACCGATGTGAAATGTGTATTGACCAAAATCGGTTTTCGGGTTAGCCCACTTGTCAAGATCACAACCGATGTTGGACTGGTAGGAATCGGAGAATGTCATCATGACGAAAGTGGCCATGGCGCCAAAGACATTATACAAAATGTGTGCAAACCCATCCTGATGGGACAGGACCCCTTGGATCTCGAGTACTTAGTCTTCAAGATGAGCACCCGCACTTCGTATTACGGAGGGAATCATGGAGTTGCCACGCACGCCATTACGGGAGTGGAATTTGCGATGTGGGACCTGATAGGTAAGATCACCGAACAGCCGGTGTATAAGTTACTGGGAGGCGGTAGACACGTTAGTGAAGTCCGTGCCTATGCTTCTGCTGGACCCCAAGACATGTTGGATATGGATTCCTGTGTGGAATTTGCTGAGCTGATGAAAGGCCAGGGTTGGACAGCCTGTAAGACCAACATTTTAAGGGATCAGGCATGGAATCAACTAGACAACCGTAGACTTTCAAATCTCGAAGTGGATAGGAATGAAAGAGGTTATGCCAATATGAGAGAGGCTTTGGGATTGGATTTTGACATAGCAGTACACTGCCATTGGGAATTTGATTTTGATAGTGCGTTACGACTTGCAAATGTTGTGGCCCCGATCCGGCCTATCTGGATGGAAGATCCTCTACCTATTGCTTATAATGAACAGTGGATCAAACTAACCGAGAAGTCTCCTGTCCCCATCCTAACCGGGGAGAACTTATATACCAGGGATGATTTCCGCCCTTTTATTGTAAACCAGGGATTAAACATGATAGAGATCGATGTATCCATGACCGGTGGGCTCCTGGAAGCCAAAAAAATAGCCGATCTCGCTGAACTCTACTATATCCCGGTCTGTACCCATAACGTAGCTGGCCCAATTGCTACCATTGCTTCCGCTAATTTTGCAGCCTCCGTCCGTGAGTTTGTAGCCCACGAGGCTTTTATCTCCAATCCTTTGAACCGTGCCGGTAAAGGCATCAACGGAGATCCAGATGTTCTTGGTTACGACAAAGATGTTATTAAAAATGGGTACATACAATTAAGTGATCGGCCAGGCTTTGGTATTGAGTTAAATGAAAAACTGATCAAAGAAAAATATTTAATCGAAGGTGAAACCTGGTGGAATTAATAGCAGAAC